>NZ_JBIMKZ010000004.1:20413-71890 GCF_051860865.1 Polymorphobacter sp.
CTCCGCTGCTTCGCTCGTCGATCGGCTTCGAGAACCTCAACCGTTTGGTCGAATTCGCCAGCCGCGTCGATGGCGCCGACAGCGCCTACCCCCCTTATAACATCGAAAAACTGGGTGACGGTGAATATCGCATCCAGATGGCCGTCGCCGGTTTCACCCGCGACGAGCTTGAGCTGACCGTGCAGGAAAACACGCTGATCGTCATCGGCCAGGCCCAGCCCGAGGCCGAAAGCCAGGAGCGGGTGCTGCTCCATCGCGGCATCGCCAAGCGGGCATTCGAGCGGCGTTTCCAGCTTGCCGACACCATCAAGGTGACCGGTGCCTCCTATGAGAACGGCCTGCTCAACATCGCGCTGGTTCGGGAAATTCCCGAGCACAAGAAGCCGCGCAAGGTGTCTATCGAAGACAGCGCCACCGCTCTGGTGGCGGCCGATCTGCCGACGCGGATCGCGGCCGAATAAAGCCTGCGCTGCCGGCGCCGGTCAGGCGCCGGCAGTGCGAACCCGCACCACCTTGAACCGCCGCAGCTGCTCGCCCGGCTCCGGCCAGTCCGGCGCCAGCGCCGCCGCGCGGCCATAATCCTCATAGGCCTCGCGCAGCCGCCCCATCCCCTCATAGGCATAGGCCCGGCTGTAGTGAGCGGCAGCCGGATTCTCCGGCCCCAGTTCCAGCCCCCGGGTGAGCAGGCTGGCGCCCGCCGCATCATCACCACTGCGAATCAGCGCAATGCCCTTGTTGACCCAGGCCTCGGCGGTCCCCGGTCGCACGGCGATCGCCGCATCGAAATCGGCAATCGCCGGTGCCAGCGCGCGCATCTGCATATGGATGATGCCACGGTTGACGAAGGTGGCGGCCTGCTCGGCAGGCGTCAGGGCCTCGCCGTCGAGCGCCCGGTTGCACGCCTGCAGGGCCGCATGGTCCGGCTGCCGCGCCTTGGCCGCGTCGTAGCAGGCCCGCGCCCGGCTGCTGCCGATGATCGAGACCATGCTGGTCGACGCCGGGCCGGCCACAACCGTGGCCGAGGGCGCCGCCGTCATGCACCCGGGCAGCAGCATAACGCCCAGCAGCGTCAAACTTCTCCCAAACACCCGACAGCCTCCTGCAACACACCCCTATTCTAGCATTGCGGTACAGCGTCGCAATCCGCGGCTCAGGCGATGATGTCCGGCAGCAGCATGTCCTCCAGCATCGAAATCTCGTCGCGCAGCCTGAGCTTGCGCTTCTTGAAGCGCTGCAACTGGATCATGTCTACTGTCGGCAGCAGCCGCAGCGCATGGATGGCCGTGTCGAGATCAAGATGATCGCGCCGCAGGATCTCGATTCGTGCCTTGATCTCGGCCTCGTCCAAGCCCGCCTCCCGCCATGCCGCTTAAGAAAGCCTTATCCCTGCACCGGCACAGGCGCAATCGACGAAGCGCCGGTCCCGCCGATCGCACCTGCCAACCGGCCTGCCCATAAAACGGGTTGGCGGGCTGCGGCTTTCATGATTGACTGACTGTTCCTCGGCCCGACACCGGCCCGGGAACGTGCAGCGCCCGGCCTGCCGGTGCTGCCCGACAAGGGAGTAGCCAATGCCCAATGCTCATATCGACACGCTGAGTGCCCGCCACGCCAGGCTCGATGCCAGCCTCGCCGAAGAAACCCGCCGGCCCAGCCCCGATCAGCACCGCCTCACCCAGTTGAAGCGTGAAAAACTGAAACTGAAGGAAGCCATCACCGCGCAGCACTAATCGCGAATCGGCTTATTCGTCGCGGGTGATCTTTTCGTCGCGTTCGTGGCGCTCCTGCGCTTCGAGCGTCATCGTGGCGATCGGGCGCGCCTCCAGCCGCTGCAGCGAGATCGGCTCGCCGGTGACTTCGCAATAGCCATAGTCGCCGGTCTCGATCCGCCGCAGCGCCGCGTCGATCTTGCTGATCACCTTGCGCTGGCGGTCCCGTGTCCGCAGCTCGATGCCCCAGTCGGTTTCCGACGAGGCCCGGTCGTTGACGTCCGGCTCGCGCAGCGGCTCTGCCTTGAGCGTCTGGAGCGTCATCGACGCTTCACGAAGGATCGATTCCTTCCACTCGATCAGCTTGCGGCGAAAATAGGCGAGCTGGCGTGGATTCATGAAAGGTTCGTCGGCACCGGGCCGGTAATCGTGCGGAATGCTCGTCGCCACCCCGTCGACGATCATCTCGTCGCCGGGTTCCGGAGATTGGCCATCCCGCATTGGTGCAGTCACGTTCATCCTGCTCCACTCCCGCCATCGCGAACCGTCCGAGATGGGCCGGTCCGCTGCCGACTCTGCTGATCCAGAGGCGGCTCCCCGGTCGGGCTCATAGCGACGGCGGGCAGGACGATCAAGGGCTGTCAGCGGGCCGTTGCGGCAGGCCGCCAATCGGTCAGCTCTTGGCGAGACCGTCGAGTCGGGACTGGAGCGCCGCCAGCTCGGCCTTCACCTTGGCCAGCTCAGTCTCGGCCGCCGACGTCTCGGAGCCGGCCGCCCGCGCTGGCGCCGCCCCGACGCCGGTCCAGGCAGGTTTACCGCCGGTCAACATCGCCGTCGCGGCCTCGAACAACGCCATGTTCTGCCGAGCCAGTTGCTCGAACGGCTTCAGCGCCGCATCGCGGAACTTGCTCTGGTTCTCGGCAAAGGCCGCCATCGAGGCTTCAAGATAATGCGGCACCATCGACTGCATCGAATCGCCGTACATCGAGATGATCTGGCGCAGAAATGCCACCGGCAGCATCGTCTTGCCGCCCGTTTCCTCTTCCATCACGATCTGGGTCAGCACCGAATGGGTGATGTCATCACCGCTGCGGGCATCGAACACCTGAAAGTGCCGGCCCTCGCGCGTCATCTGTGCGATATGATCGAGCGTGATATAGCTCGAGGTTTCGGTGTTATAGAGCCGCCGGTTGGCGTATTTCTTGATGATCACCGGGTCGCTGGCACTGCCTTGCGCAGTATCGGCAGAAGTGGGGGATTTGGCCATCGAACTTCCTGATCCAGATTATCAACAAAGCCTAGCACAGTCGTTCGTTGCGCTGCAACGAATTGGCAAGAATCAGCCGAAAAGAGGCCGTGGACCGCATCCATTGCCGCTTTTTCTGGCGATTATGACCCGGCATCGCGCCGAAAATCCTGCTGGCATGGCCGAAGTGCTCTCCGGCCTCGCCCGCTACCAGTCGATGCCCCCGGCACCCCCACGCCCCGAACGGCCCATCATCGCCGCCGAGGGCGTGGTGACGTTGAGAGACTATGGAAACGGCCTTGGCCAGCCGGTGCTGGTAATCCCGTCGCTGATCAACCCGCCGACCGTGCTCGATCTCGCCCCAGGCCAGTCGCTGCTGGCTGCCCTCGCCGCCGCCGGGCTGCGGCCGCTGCTGGTCGACTGGGGCCCCGCCCCCGAGCGCCTCGGCCTTACCGGCCTGGTTGAAAAGCGCCTGCTGCCGCTGCTGGGCAGCCTCGGCGCACCGTTACCGGTGCTCGGCTATTGCCTTGGCGGAACGCTGGCGGTGGCGCTGGCATCCTGCGCGCCCGTCAGCCGGCTGGCTTTGCTCGCCACGCCTTGGCACTTCACCGGCTATAGCGCCAAGGCCCGGCAACGGCTCGCCGAATGGTGGGCCGCCGCCGCCCCGCTCGCCGATCTATTCGGTGGCTTGCCCATGGACCTGCTGCAGCCGGCCTTCTGGAGTCTCGACGAGGCGGCGCTGATCGCAAAATATGCGCGCCTCGCCAATGCCGACGAGGCCAGGCTGGAGGCCTTCGCCGCGCTCGAGGACTGGTCCAACTCCGGCCCGCCGCTCAGTCTCGCCGCGGCGGGGGACATGGCCGGTTTTTTCGCCGACGACGCCCCCGGCCGCGGCGCCTGGCAGGTCTGCAACAACATAGCCGGCGAAGGCCTCACCATGCCCATCCTGGACGTGGTCGCGATGCAGGACCGGATCGTCCCCGCCGCCGCCGCGCTCAGCACCAGCGGTCCGGGCACCCGGCTGGAAATCGCCGCCGGCCATGTCGGCATGATCGTCGGACGCAACGCCGCCGACCGGCTTTACCGGCCTCTCACTGACTGGCTGCTCGCCCGCTGACCACGCCAACGGTGGAAAGCCGCGCACAATCAGCCTAGGGAGGAGACGGTTTTCGACTCGATCCCCTGGAGCAGACTCATGACTGGTACGGTAATCACGGCAGCACGGCGGACCCCGGTTGGCAGCTTCCTCGGCAGCCTCGGAAGCGTTCCCGCGCACATGCTCGGCAAGGCCGCCATCCTCGCTGCCCTCGCCGATGCCGGCGTCAATGCCGACGAGGTGGACGAGGTCATCCTCGGCCAGGTGCTTACCGCCGGCCAGGGCCAGAACCCGGCCCGACAGGCCGCCATTGCCGCCGGCATCGCCAAGGAAACCCCGGCCTGGGGCGTCAACCAGGTCTGCGGCTCCGGGCTGCGCGCCGTCGGCCTCGCCAGCCAGGCGATCCAGTCCGGCGACGCAAAAATCATCGTCGCCGGCGGGCAGGAGAGCATGAGCCTCTCCCAGCACGCCCAGGCACTGCGCGGCGGCACCAAGATGGGCGCCCTCGAGCTTGTCGACACGATGATCAAGGACGGGCTCTGGGATGCCTTTAACGGCTATCACATGGGCATCACCGCGGAGAATCTCGCCACCCAGTACCAGATCAGCCGCGAAGCCCAGGATGCCTTTGCCGTTGCCTCGCAGAACAAGGCCAGCGCCGCCCGCGCCGAAGGCCGCTTCGCCGGCGAGATCGCCAGCGTCACCATCTCGGGCCGCAAGGGCGACACCATCGTCGACACTGACGAATATATCCGAGATGGCGTCACCATCGACGGCATCAGCGGCCTCAAGCCGGCGTTCAAAAAGGACGGCTCGGTTACCGCTGCCAACGCCTCGGGCCTTAACGACGGCGCCGCCGCCATCGTCATCATGAGCGAGGCCGAAGCCAACCGGCGCGGTGCCCCCATCATCGCCCGCATCGCCAGCTTCGCCTCGGCCGGCGTCGACCCGTCGATCATGGGCATAGGCCCGGTCCCGGCCAGCCGCAAGGCGCTGGAAAAGGCCGGCTGGACCATCGCCGACCTCGACCTTATCGAGGCCAACGAGGCGTTCGCCGCCCAAGCGCTCGCCGTCGGCCAGGAACTCGGCTTTGATCCGGACAAGCTCAACGTCAATGGCGGCGCCATTGCCATCGGTCATCCGATAGGCGCCTCGGGCGCCCGCATCCTTACCACCCTGCTCCACGAAATGGTGCGCCGGGATGCGAAAAAGGGCCTCGCCACGCTCTGCATCGGCGGCGGCATGGGTATCGCGCTCACCGTCGAGCGCTGAGCCATCCCATGACAGCCGTCCTGCCGCCGCTCGACAGGCTGCTGGCAGGCGGACAGCAAATACGGCTGCTCGTCCACGGCATCCTGCCCCCCGGCATCGCGCCGCCCGACCCGGCGCGCTGCGAGCGGCTCGCTCATGTCGCCGCCACGCCGCGCCCCGGCAGCGTCGTCGCCGACCCCTGCCGCCTGCCCTTCGCCGAAGCAATTTTCGACCGGGCGCTGGTTGCCACCAGCCTCCCCGCCCCGCGCGGCGAGCTGCGCGAGCTGTGGCGCGTCCTTGCCCCTGCCGGACTGGCACTGCTGCTGCTGCCGTGCCGCAGCGGCTGGCCCTGGCGGCGTCGCGGCTGGACCCGCACCCTCGTCGAACCACTCCTTGAAGACTGCATGTTCGAAATCCTCGACTGGCGGATGGCGTCTCTCCCCGACCGCACCTGCGTCGCCCTGCTCGGCAAGCGCGACGGCCTGCGCCCGGCCATGGTCGGCCTCGCCGAACCGGCGACCGAGGCCGCGCCAGCGATGCGCCGGATGGGCTGTGTGCAAGAAAAGGGGCCTCCGGCGGCTGGGGCCTGAGGCCCCAGACCCCCGATAGGGGCGTCGCGAAAGCAGAATCAGGCCCGGGGCATGCCCATTTGGGGGGTCTGGGGCCTCAGGCCCCAGCCGCCGGAGGCGTTAGTGCGGCCGCCGGAGGCAGCACCTACCGCGCCAGCACGAACACCGCCTGCTCGGCCAGCAGATTGGCCAGCGTCGCCGAGCGGGGCTCGCCGCCGGCGAGGAAGGCGGCGCTGGTGATCCGGTAACCGCGCTCGGCGACCAGCGCGCGGAAGTCGTCGATCGTGCAGAAGTGGATATTGGCGGTCTCGTGCCAGCTGACCGGCAGCGTACTGGTTACCGGCATCCGCCCGCCGAAGCCGAGCGCGGCGCGGGCTCGCCAATGGCCGAAATTGGGGAAGCTGACGATCGCCGCCGAGGCGATCCGCAGCAGTTCGTCGAGGATGTGCGCCGGGCGCTTCATCGCCTGGAGTGTGTCGGAGAGGATGGCGACGTCGAAGGCGGCATCGGGGTAGTCGGCCAGGTCGATGTCCGCATCGCCCTGGACCACCGACAGGCCCCGGGCGACGGCGGTGGCAACATTGCCGGCCGATACATCGATGCCATGACCGTCGACACCGCGCTCGCCGCGCAGATGGGCGAGCAGCGCGCCGTCGCCGCAGCCGATATCGAGCACCCGGCTGCCGCGCGGCACGGCATCGGCCACGGCGGCGAGGGCGGGGCGCAGCTCAGCCATGGGCGGCCAGGAAGCCCTGGATGATCCGGTTCATCTCGGGCGCCTCGAGCAGGAAGGCGTCATGGCCGAACGGGCTCTCCAGCTCGATGAAGCTGGCCGGCGCCCCGGCGGCGTGCAGCGCCCGGACGATCCGCTTGCTCTCCGGCGTCGGGTAGAGCCAGTCCGAAGTGAAGCTGATCAGGACAAAGCGGGTGCCGGCGCGCCCGGCGCCGCGGAATGCCTCGGCCAGCACCCCGTCGTGGGGCTCGGCAAGGTCAAAATAGTCCATGGCGCGGGTGATGTAGAGATAGGAATTGGCATCGAATCGTTCGACGAACCGCAGCCCCTGGTGACGTAGATAGCTCTCCACCTGGAAATCGGCATCGAAGCCGAAGCCCAGCGCGGCGCGGTCCTGAAGCCGGCGACCGAAGCGGCTGGTCAGCCCTTCCTCGGACAGATAGGTGATGTGGGCCGCCATCCGTGCCACGGCCAGCCCGGCGGCGGGCGGCTGATCGGCCGGATATTCGCCGCCCAGCCATTTCGGATCGGCCATGATCGCCTGCCGCCCGACCTCGTGAAAGGCGATGTTCTGCGCCGAATGCCGCGCTGCCGCGGCGATGGCGACGACGGCGCGGGTCCGGTCCGGGTGATGCGCCGCCCAGGCCAGCGCCTGCATGCCGCCCATCGAGCCGCCGACGACAGCGGCAAGCCGGGCGATGCCGAGATGGTCGAGAAGCCGCGTCTGCGCCGCCACCATGTCGGCGATCGTGATGACCGGAAAGCGCATGGCGAAGCGCTGGCCGGTGACGGGATCGAGACTGGCCGGGCCGCTGCTGCCGGCGCAACCGCCGAGCACATTGGCACAGATGATGAAATGCCGGGCGGGGTCGATTGGCAGCCCGGGGCCTATCAGCCGGTGCCACCAGCCGGGCTTGCCGGTGCGCGGGTTGAGGCTGGCGACATATTGGTCCCCGGTCAGCGCATGGCAGATCAGGATGGCATTGTCGGCGGCCGGGTTGAGCGTGCCATAGGTTTCATAGCCGATCTCGAGCCCCGCCAGCACCTGGCCCGAGGCCAGCACCAGCGGCTCGGGCAGCCTGACCTTGCGATCCGGCCCGAAGCGTTGGTCGAGGGACACAGCAACAGACATCGCGCCCGGCGATAGGCCGTTCATCATCAAATGTCATCATAATCACGCGGGTCCGGCCCATCGCGGGCGCGGCACGCGGCCGTCTTTCCCGCCGTGGCATTTGCGCCTAGAGCACGACGATGGACACGCTCGCCCCCGATGCCCCGCAGATGAAGCCGTGGATTGCGGCGATGCACGCCTATGTGCCCGGCAAGGCCAGGATCGACGGCCGGCCCGTCGTCGCCCGGCTGGCCTCCAACGAAAACCCCTTCGGCCCGAGCCCCCAGGCCATTGCCGCGATGCAGGCCGCCCTTGCCGATGGCCACCGCTATCCCGACCCGGCCTCGACCGGCCTGCGCGAGGCCCTTGCCGCGCTGCACGGCCTCGATCCGGCGCGGATCGTCGCCGGTACCGGCTCGGACGAGCTGATCCACCTCGCCGCCAGCGCCTTTGCCGGCCCGGGCGACGAGGTCATCCATGTGCGCCATGGCTTCGCCGTCTATGAACTGGCGGCGCGGCGCGTCGGCGCCGATGTGGTGGTGGCGCCGGACCGGGATTATGTCGCCGATGTCGACGCGCTGCTGGCGCTGGTCACGCCGCGAACGCGCGTCGTCTACCTTGCCAACCCCAATAACCCGACCGGCACGATCATCCCGGCCAGCGAGGTGCGCCGCCTGCACGCGGCGCTGCCCGGCCATGTGCTGTTCGTCCTCGATTGCGCCTATGCCGAGTTCGCCGAGGGCGATTATGAGGACGGGTTGGCACTGGCCGACCGTTACCCCAACGTCTTCGCCATCCGCACCTTTTCGAAGATCTACGGGCTGGCGGCGCAGCGGATCGGCTGGGGCTATGCCGCTGCCCCGGTCATCGCCGCGCTGCACCGGGTGCGGGCGCCGTTCAACGTGCCGACCACCGGCCAGGCCGCCGCCGTCGCCGCCGTCGCCGACCAGCTGTATATTGAACGGGTGCGTGCCCACACGCTGCAATGGCGCCGCTGGCTGCAGGACGAGATCGAGACGCTGAACCGCCGCCACAATGCCGGCATTCGCGTGCTGCCGCCGGCGGCCAATTTCCTGCTGCTCGAATGCGCCGAGACCGGCCCGTTCACCGCCGCGGCGCTCAACGAGGGCTTGCTCGCCGCCGGCATCATCACCCGCTACCTGGCGGTGCAGGCCATGCCGCGCTGCCTCCGCATCTCGATCGGCACCGAGGCCGAGACCCGCGCCGCCGCCAGCGCGCTCGCCGACATCCTGGCTGCCGGCTGATGCTGCCGTTCCAGCGCGTCGCCATCATCGGCATGGGGCTGATCGGCTCGTCGCTCGCCCGCGCCATCGCGGCGCGGATGCCGACCGTCCACCTCACCGTCTCGGACCGTTCGCCCGAAGTCTGCGCCCGGGTTCGCGAGCTGCAACTCGCTGAAGACGTGACCGACAATGCCGCCACCGCCGTCATCGATGCCGAGCTGGTGATCCTTGCCGTGCCGGTCGGCGCCATCGCCGCCGTCGCCGCCGAGATCGCCGGCGACATGGCAACGGGCTCGGTGATCTCCGACGTCGGCTCGGTCAAGGAAAGCGTGCTCAAGGCGCTGACCGAGACCATGCCCGATCATGTCGCCATCGTGCCCGGCCACCCGGTCGCCGGCACCGAGCGCTCCGGACCGGATGCCGGCTTTGCCACGCTGTTCGAGGGTCGCTGGTGCATCCTCACTCCCGCCGACCCGGCCAGCCCCGCCGCCCAGCAGGTCGCCGCCTTCTGGGAGCGGCTGGGAGCCCGCGTCGAGATGATGGACGCCGCCCACCACGACCGGGTGCTCGCCGTCACCAGCCACCTGCCCCATCTGATCGCCTATTCGATCGTCGGCACCGCCTCGGACCTCGAGACCATCACCCGATCCGAAGTCATCAAATATTCGGCCGGCGGTTTCCGGGACTTCACCCGCATCGCTGCCTCCGACCCCGTCATGTGGCGCGATGTCTTCCTCAACAACCGCGAAGCGGTGCTGGAGTTGCTCGGCCGCTTCACCGAAGACCTGGTCGCCCTCCAGCGCGCCATCCGCTGGGGCGATGGCGAAACGCTGGAAGCCTTGTTCACCCGCACCCGCGCCATCCGCCGCTCGATCATCGACGAAGGCCAGGATACGGCGAACGAGGATTTCGGTCGATCTCATGGGGGCCGCCCCCACGGAACGGGGGACGACAGCTGATGCGCGCACTGGGACTCGCCCTTGTCGGCTTTCTCGCCCCTGCCCTGCTGTTCGTCGCGGTGGCGCTGGCGATGGACGTTCCGTGGCAATTGCTGGGACTGGCAGCACTCGCCGTTACCGCTGCCGGCACGCTGGCACTGGCCGTATGGTGGCTTGGAGCAAAACCGCGTCGCTCATAAAGGTGCAGAGTGATCCCGTGGCATCGGCAAAGCCGCTTTGTGCTCGGCGTATTTGGCCCGGACAGCCAGCACGAAAACGCCGACCTGCATCCCGGATGCAGATCGGCGGTCGCGTAGCGTATTCGATATCAGCTGGCGGTGAGGCTCAGACGCTCACGACCCTTGGTCGAGCGAAGAATTCCGCCAACGAGACCAAAGCCCATGAGCATCATCAGCCATGTCTCGGGCTCCGGCACGGCGCCGGTGCCGGGCACCTCAGAAATGGTCAACGTGCTCTGACCGATGAATCCGGAAAAATTGAACGTTCCCAGATTGAAGACGGGCTGGCCGTCCACGAACGAGAAAAGATCGGTACCACCATATTGCGTGAACCCCAGGCCCGGAGCGCTGATATTCAATGCAGCAATAATATTTCCTGTACCGAAGTTGATATTTCCGGTTCCCGAAACGCCGTTAAATATACCATTGACGTTGTTGAAAAAGATCTGACTTCCGCCAAGCAATGGCTGGCTGTTGATGCTGTCAGGAACAACCGGATCGCCTTCGATGGTGAATGTGGCATTGCGGGCGCCGCTCAAATCAAACAGAAAGGTAGCGGCTGCAACAGGCGCTGCCGAAAAGCACGCTATTGCAAAGGCAAAAGCACTCGTCATTTTCAATGTACTCATACGCATAATACATCCTTTGAACGCGACACATGTTCAGCCATTCGGTGGCTGGCCGACCGGCATGACAATTCATGCCAATTCACTTTAGCCAAACATAAATGCTCTCAACAAATACCTGTTACACCCAAAAATATATCGGGCATAATCAACGCAAGTGTAGCGATATTAATATCAAGCGTCATGACTGCCGATCGACCATAAGGGGTCGGCATCAAATCGCTATATTCGGAATATACCCCGGTTTTTCATGATTTTCGTGAACTGGCAATCAAGCCGGTGTGTTTGCTCGAGACAGACGTGGAACATACTTACGCCGGTCCGTTAGCGTCGTGGCGACTGGCGCGTCCCATGTGGTGTAGCCATCGGCAGCACAGGCCTTAGAATTTGGCCTCACCCGATGCTTCCCACGCCCACCATTCATCCGCCTTGGCGATGTTACCAGCCAGGTCGGCCAGCCACTTCGCCTCGGCCTCCTTGCTGCAATTGAAATAGAGCTTGCCGTCCACTATCCGCCACACCTGCGGATTGCCACCGGCGCGGCGGCCTTCTGCGGCGGCCCAGGCGCAATGGCCGCCATATTGCGGCAGATAGCGCCCCGGCGTCGCCGTGAAAGCCGCGAGATTTGCCGCCGTCGCGAACAGGAAGCGCGCGCCCTGATGCTCGGCCGCATGCGCCGGATCGCCGGCGACCGGCGTGCCGCCAAAATAGGAGACGACGTCCATCCCGCCCGCCGCCGTGCTGTCCTCCCCGGTCCACACCGAACCGGCGCCAAAGGCGGGCGCTGCCAGTGCCAGCCCGGCCAGCAGCATCAGTCGCCGCGACACGCTCATCCGGCGCGGTCCAGCGCCTGTTCGATATCGGCGATGATGTCGTCGATATGCTCCAGCCCGATCGACAGCCGCACATAGCCGTCGGTAACCCCGGCCTGCGCGCGCTCCTCGGCCGTCAGCTGGCTGTGGGTGGTGCTGGCCGGATGGATGGCGAGGCTGCGCGCATCACCGATATTGGCGACATGGTACAAAAGTTCGAGCGCATCGATGAACCGCTCGCCCGCCGCGCGCCCGCCCGCCAGCTCGAACCCCAGCAGCCCGCCATGGCCACCGATCAGCACCGCATCGCGGCGACGCTGTTCCTCCCCGGTCTGCACACCGGGGTAGATGACGCGGGTAACATCCGCCCGGCCGCCCAACCAGGCGGCCACAGCGGCAGCATTCTCGCAGTGCCGCGCCATGCGCAGCGGCAGCGTCTCTACCCCCTGGATGAACTGGAACGCGTTCATCGGGCTCATCGCCGCGCCGAGATCGCGCAGCATCACCACCCGGGCGCGCAGGATATAGCCGATGCCGCCCATCGCCGCCCCCACATCGGACCAGACCGCGCCATGGTAGCTCGGATCGGGCAGGTGCATCAGCGGCTGGCGGGCGGCATGTGCCTGCCAGTCGAAAGTGCCCGAATCGATCAGGATGCCGCCGATCGAAGTGCCGTGCCCGCCGATATATTTGGTCGTGCTGTAGAGCGTGATGGCGGCGCCGTGATCGAACGGGCGGGCGATCAACGGCGCTGCGGTATTGTCCATGATCAGCGGGATACCGAGCGGACGGCCGATTTCGGCGACCTCGCGGATCGGGAAGACCCGCAGCTTCGGGTTGGGTAGCGTCTCGGCATAATAGGCGCGGGTCCGCTCGTCGGTCGCCCGCGCAAAGGCCTGCGGGTCCTCCGGATCAACGAAGCGCACCTCAAGCCCCTGGTCCTTCAGCGTATTGGCGAACAGGTTCCAGGTGCCGCCATACAGGTCGGTCGACGCCACGATATTATCCCCGGCCCGCGCCAGATTCTGCACGGCCATGGCAGATGCCGCCTGCCCGGACGCCACCGCCAGCGCCGCCACCCCGCCTTCCAGCGCCGCCAGCCGTCTCTCCAGCACATCGACGGTGGGGTTCATGATCCGTGTGTAGATATTGCCCAGCTCCTCCAGCGCGAACAGCCGCCGCGCATGGCCGGCATCGTGGAACTGGTAGCTGGTGGTCTGGTGGATCGGCACGGCCACCGATCCGGTCGACGGATCGGCGCGCCAGCCGGCATGAAGGGCGAGGGTCTCGGGGTGCAAGGGTCTGGTCATGCACGTGAGAATGCACCCGCCGCCCCCCGGCTGGCCAGCCCAAAATGCCGGTGCTGCGGCGATACGCGGCTTGAGGGCGATGGCGCGCGCGGGCATCGGGGAAGCCATGAACAGGCAGATCAACGGATGGGCGCGCGCGCTCGGCATGGCCGGGCTGCTACCGCTGGCCGGCGTAGTGGCGGCGCTGCTGGCCGGTCTGCCGCCGGGCATCCGCGTTGCCGCGCTGTCGATCGGCCATGGCTATGCGGCGCTGATCCTCAGCTTCCTCGGCGGCCTCTGGTGGGGCCTTGGCGCCGCCGCCGGCCGCCCGCCGCGCTGGCTGTGGGTGGCGGCGGTGATGCCCTCGCTGATCGCCTTCGCACCGCTCGTGCTGATCGCGCTCGGCGAAGCGACCGTCGGGACCGGGCTGGTCATCACCGGGGTCGCGCTGGTCCTGGCGTTGCTGGTGGACCAGCGGCTGGAGATGCTGCGGCTGGCCCCGCCCTGGTGGCTCGGGCTGCGGATGCCGCTCAGCCTCGGCCTCGGCAGCCTCAGCCTGGTCGCCGCTGCCCTAGCCTGAGATCCTCGGGCACGCCGGCTCCTTGGTCCGGCGCGGCCGCCCGGCCAGGTCCGCCGGCGCCGTCATCACGATCGCATCGAGCGTGCCGGAGAACGCCAGCCGCACCGGCACCCGCAGCCGATATTCAGGCGCCGCCGATCCGGCGAGCCGCAGCGGACAGGCGGTGACGACGGTGCCCGCCACCCGCAGCCGGTCCCGCCCCTCCGGCGCCAGCGTGGCATTGACCCGCGCCACCTCGCCGTGTGCATCGGCCAGCGTCAGCTTGGTCAGCTCCAGCGTGCCGCCCGCCGCCCAGCGGTCATAATCATCGAGTCGCGCCGCGCCGGTGGCCAGGATCTCCGCCGCCATCGTCAGCGCATCCCCCTGCCCCAGCCGTAGCCTGGTGCCGGACAGCACCAGCTGGCCGCGCGCCGCCTGCACCGGCGAAGTATCGGGCACCGCCTCGCCGTCCCGCTCGCGCAGATGCAGTTCCAGTGTATCGGCGCTGATCGGCAGCGCCAGCGTGCCCAGCCGCACCCGCGCCGCCTGCACCACCGACGACAGCCGCCGCAGCCGCCCCTCGCCCCAGTTGACGCTGGTCAGCGCCGTGCTGCCCTCGATCCGTGCGCTGATCCCCGGGCCGACGCGGGCGGTGAAGCGCGGTGCCTCCGCGCCGATCACCGTCAGGTCCGGCTGCCAGGGGCCACGGTTGATGCGGGCGCGGGCGGCCTCGGCCACCAGCGCCACCGTGCCGTCCCCCTCCAGCCGCGGCGTCTCGACCTCGACTTCGAGCCGATAGGGAAAGCCGGTGACCGACAGGCTGTCCCCCGGCAGCCAGCGCACCAGCTCGGTCCGGAAATCCTCGGCCCAGCCCCGCCACAGCAGCGCATAAAGCCCCACCGCCGCCACCAGCGGCACCAGTGTCAACCACAGCGGAATGCGCCGCATCGTCAGCCCTCGAGATTGTTGATAGCGGCATGCACGCGCGCCTCGATGGCGTCGCGCGGCAGGCCGGGTTCGATGCTGTCATGGATACGCATGGTGACGACCCCCGGCCGCTTGACGAAATCGCGCGTCCACACCCGCCCCGAATCGAGCGCAATCGGGATCACTGGAAGCCGGCTGATCTTGTACAGCCCGGCAAAGCCAGCAGCGAGCGGCGGCGTCTGCCCCGGCGGCACCCGCGTGCCTTCGGGAAAGATCACGATCGGCCGGCGCGCTGCCACCGCTGCCTGCGCCGCTCGCATCATCGCTCGCAGCGAGCTCGCCGAGCCCTGGCGATCGACGAAGATCGCCCCCTGTCGCGCCGCTGCCCAACCCCAGAACGGGATCTTCTGCAGCTCGGCCTTCATCACCGTCGCCGGCCGGTCGAACAGCGCCAGCAGCGCGATCGTTTCATAGGCCGACTGGTGCTTGATGGCGATCAGCGCCGGCTCGCGCGGCAGCGCCCCCTCGATGCGCAGCCGTATGCCGAGGATTACCCGTGTGCACAACAGAAACCATCGCCCCCACAGATGCGGGATGATGAACCGCGCGCCTTCAGCAAACAGGCTGAACAGCAAAGTGCCGAGCACGATCGGCACCGTGCCGGCATAGAAGACCAGCAGGAACAGCAATGTGCGCAGCAAGGCCATAAGCGTTATTCGGCGCCGGCGAGGATCGCCAGCCGCCGCCACAGGAATTTCGTGTATTCCCAAGGAATCCCCGGCGCCCCGGTCTCGTGCGGCACCGCATCGGGCACCACCTCGATCCCCGCCGGCAGCACCCGCGCCAGCTCCAGCCGGGCCCGCCGCATGTGCCCGGCCGAGGTGACCAGGCGCAGCGAGCGATGGTTGCCGCGCTTGATCCAGCCGGCCGTTTCCTCGGCGTTTGACCGCGTATCGACGGCGCCGTAGCCGAGATCGGTGGTGGACAGCCGCGACACCGGCACCTGCGCCGCCTCGGCCAGTTGCGCCCGCGTCGTCGTCGGCGCCACGCCGGAAATCAGCATCCGCCGGGCGCTGCCGGCCTCCAGCACGGCCAGCCCGCGCGCCAACCGGCCGCGCCCGCCGGTCAGCACCACCACCGAGTCGGTAGTGGCCGCCAACGGCGCCGGCGCCGGTAATGTCAGCCCGAACCACACCAACCCGCCGCCCCAGGCCAGCGCCACCGCCGCCAGCAGCCGGACCAGTACGCCCGCCAGCCCGATCCGGCCACGCTTCTGGCCTGACCGGCCACGGCTGCTGCCGCGCACCACGGCCGGCCCGCGCCGGAAAGGATTGCGCATCGGCGTCACATCTCGCCTCGGCTGCGGCGCACCGCATACCAGTGCTGCACATTGGCATTATGCTCGGCCAGCGTGTTGGCAAAGACATGGCCGCCGCTGCCATCGGCGACGAAGTACAGGGCCTCGGTCGGCGCCGGATCGAGCACGGCCTCGATCGAGGCCCGGCCCGGATTGGCGATCGGTCCCTCGGGAAGCCCCGCACGGACATAGGTGTTATAGCCGGTATCGGCATCGAGCTCGGAGCGGCGGATGCGCCGGCCGAGCGGCTTGCCCTTGGTAATCGGATAAATGACCGTCGGGTCGGCATCGAGCTTCATGCCGAGCCGGAGCCGGTTCGAATAGACGCCGGCAATGGTCCGCCGCTCGGCCGCCTTGCCGGTTTCCTTTTCGACGATGGAGGCCAGCGTCACCGCCTCCTCGCGGTTCTTCACTGCCGCCTGAGGCGTGCGGCGCGGCCACAGCTCGTCGAGCGTCGCCGTCATCGCCGCCTGCATGCGCGCCAGCACGGCGGCACGGGTTTCGCCGTCACCATAATCATAGGTCTGCGGCAATACCGATCCCTCCGCCGGCGCCGCCACCGGGCCGACAAGCCCCGGCATCGCCATCAGTCTCTCGGCGACCAGCACCGAAGGCGTGCCTTCCGGGATCGTCAGCGTCTGGCGAATGACGCGCCCCTGCTGCAGCGCCTCCAGATAGTCATGCCAGGGCAGCCCCGCCTGCAACCGGTAGCGCCCGGCCTGCACCGGGCGCTCAGTGCCCAACAGCCGTGCCAGCCCCCTGAAATGGCGTGGGCTCTCGATCAGCCCGGCATCATGCAGATCGTCGGCCACCGCCGCCAGGCTGGCGCCGCGCGGCACCACCAGCTCGACCTCTTCGCCCGGCGTGCTGCCCCAGCCGAACCAGGGCGCCAGCAGCGCCGGCACGCTGATCACCACCAGCAGCGCGCAAAAGGCCAGGACCAGCCGGAAGACGCGCTGGCTGGGCACCGGCAACCGGGCTCAGACGCCGCGCATGATCAGCGTGGCATTGGTGCCACCAAAGCCGAAGCTGTTGTTGAGCACGGCGCGGATGGAGCGCTGTTTGGCCACATGCGGCACCAGGTCGACGCCGGCACAGGCGTCCGAAGGATCGTCGAGGTTGAGCGTCGGCGGCGCGATCTGGTCCCGCATCGCCAGGATGCAGAAGATCGATTCCACCGCCCCAGCGCCGCCAAGCAGATGCCCGGTTGCGGACTTGGTCGAGGACATCGACAGCGTTTCGATCGCCGAGCCGAACAGCCGGCGCACCGCGCCCAGCTCCAGCTCGTCGCCCATCGGCGTCGAGGTGCCGTGCGCGTTGATATAGTCGATGTCGTGCGGCGACAGGCCGGCGCGCTTCAGCGCCATCTCCATCGAGCGGAAGGCGCCCGAGCCCTCCGGATGCGGCGCGGTGACATGATAGGCATCGCCGGACAGGCCATAGCCGATCACCTCAGCATAGATTTTCGCCCCGCGCGCCTTGGCATGCTCATATTCCTCGAGGCAGACGACACCGGCGCCCTCGCCCATCACAAAGCCGTCGCGGGCCTTGTCATAGGGACGGCTGGCGCGCGTCGGATCGTCATTGAAGGCGGTGCTCAGCGCCTTGGCTTGCGAGAAGCCGGCGATGCCGAGCGGGCAGATCGCCCCTTCCGAGCCGCCGGCCAGCATCACATCGGCATCGTCGAGCGCGATCATCCGCGCCGCATCGCCGATCGCATGCGCGCCGGTCGAACAGGCGGTTACCACCGCATGGTTCGGCCCCATCAGGCCGTATTTGATCGAGACCTGGCCCGAGATCAGATTGATCAGCCGGCCATGGACGAAATGCGGCGATACCCGGCGGGGGCCCTTGGTGTGGAGCACGATCGATTCCGATTCGATTCCCGGCAGCCCGCCGATCCCGGCGCCGATCGAGCAGCCGGCGCGCAGCCGTTCCTCATCGGTCATCCCGGTCAGTCCGGCATCCTCGAGGGCCTGCCCGGCGGCATCGATCCCATAGACGATGAACGGATCGACCTGGCGCTGCACCTTGTAGTCGACGCGCGTATCGGCATTGAACGTGTCACCCGAGCCATCGCCGCGCTTGACCTCGCAGGCAATGCGGCAGGCATAGTCGGTCGCATCGAAGCGCGTGATCGGGCCGGCACCAGAGCGCGACGCGAGGATATTCGCCCACACGGTCTCCACATCGGCTCCGAGCGGCGTCACCATGCCCAGTCCGGTTATCACCACACGACGCATCGTTCTCCAATCCTTTCAACCACCAGCGGCCATTGCCTGTCGCATCGCCTGATACAGCAACGGCCCTCCACGACATCGCGAAGGGCCGTCAAGCCGGTCCGGCTGATGCCAGGGCGGCTGGTATGTCAGCCCTTCTGGTTTTCGGCGATAAAGCCGATCGCATCCTTGACGGTCAGGATCTTCTCGGCGGCATCGTCGGGAATCTCGACACCAAATTCTTCTTCGAATGCCATCACCAGCTCGACGGTATCGAGGCTGTCGGCACCCAGGTCATCAATGAAGCTGGCGTCCTCGGTCACCTTGTCGGCTTCGACACCGAGATGCTCGATGACAATCTTCTTCACACGGTCGGCGACGTCGCTCATGGGAACCCCTCTTTGCGAACTATGGATCAGGATTAACGCTCAAATCAGCCTTTGGCACTAGCGGTGACGGCTGGCCATGACAAGGGCACTGCCTGCGGAAAAGCGCCGAACACCCTCTCCCGCCGGGTCGCTGCCCCCTCAGGGCATCGCCATGCCGCCATTCACATGCAGCGTCTGGCCGGTGACATAGCCGGCCTCGCGGCTGGCGAGATAGACAAGGCCCGCCGCGACATCGCTGCCCTCGCCCAGCCGACCGGCCGGAATCCGCCCGAGCAGCGCCGCCTTCTGCGCCTCGCCCAGCCCCGCCGTCATCGGCGAGGCGATGAAACCGGGCGCCAGGCAGTTGACGGTGATGTTGCGGCTGGCCAGTTCCTGCGCCAGCGCCTTGGACATGCCGATCAGGCCGGCCTTGGCCGCCGCATAATTGGCCTGCCCCGGATTGCCGGTGACACCGACAACCGAGGTGATCGAGATGATCCGCCCGAAGCGCGCCTTCATCATCGGCCGCGCCGCCGCCCGGGCGAGGCGGAACGCCGCCTCCAGGTTGATCTGGATGACCGACTGCCAGTCCTCGTCCTTCATCCGCATCGCCAGATTGTCCCGGGTGATCCCGGCATTGTTGACGAGAATATCGAGCGTACCCAAGCCGGCCACGGCAGCGGGCACCAGCCCCTCCACCGCCTCGGCATCGGCGAGGTTGGCCGGCAGCACTACCGTACCCTCGCCCAGCTCGGCCGCCAGCGCTTCCAGCGCCTCGGCGCGGGTGCCGGAGATCGCCAGCCGTGCCCCCTGCCCGGCCAGCGCCCGCGCCATCGCCTGGCCCAGACCCCCGGTCGCCCCGGTCACCAGCGCCGTCATGCCGCTCAAGTCGAACATGGTCCCAGCTCCCTTACGTCCTAGAGTTCTTTTACCAGCGCCTCGATGCCGGCCATGTCGGCGGCGGTCAGCGTCTTCACATCGGGCGCGATGCGGCGGATCATCGGGCCGAGCACCTTGCCGCCCAGCTCGACCATCGTCGCCACACCGGCGCCCGCCATCCACAGCACCGATTCCCGCCAGCGGACGGTACCCGTCACCTGCGCCACCAGCAGCCGGCGGATCTCGTCGAGATCCTGCACTGGCGCCGCAGTGACATTGGCCACCAGCGGCACCACCAGCGGCGCAAAGCGCGCCGTCGCCAGTGCCGCCGCCATCGCCTCGGCCGCCGGCTGCATCAAGCTGCAATGGAAGGGCGCCGATACCGGCAGCAGCACCGAATGCCGCGCGCCGCGCGTCCGCGCCAGTGCCATCGCGCGCGCCACCGCCGGGGTGTGGCCGGAAATCACCACCTGCCCGGGCGCATTGTCATTGGCCGCCTCGCAGACCTCGCCGTCGACCGAAGCCTCGGCCGCGATCGCCGCGACATCCTCGAAGCCCAGCCCCAGCAGCGCCGCCATCGCGCCTTCGCCAAACGGCACCGCCGCCTGCATCGCCTCGCCGCGCACCCGCAGCAGCCTTGCGGTGTCGGCGAGCGACAGCGACCGAGCGGCGCACAGCGCCGTATATTCGCCCAGGCTGTGCCCAGCGACGAAATCGGCCTTGTCAGCCAGCAGCACCCCCGCCTCGGCCTCGAGCACGCGAAGCGCCGCGATTCCGACCGCCATGATCGCCGGCTGGGCATTGGCGGTCAGCGTCAGCGTCTCCTCGGGCCCTTCCCACATCAGCCGGGAGAGTTTTTGCCCCAACGCATCATCGACTTCCTCGAACACGGCGCGGGCGTGCGGACTGGCCTCGGCGAGGCCACGGCCCATGCCGACCGACTGGCTGCCCTGGCCTGGAAAAATCACGGCGCGAATCTCGGTTCTCCCCATTTTTCGACCCGCCGGCGTTGCGGCGTGGCTGCGGGCGCTTAAGCCTTCGGTCCCGCTCTTGCAACAAATTGGCGCGGCCGTCTGCCCTCCCCAGTCCGATCGATGCACCAGCCCGGTTGCACCCGCGAACACTTTGGCTAAAGTGGCCAAGGCTGTGCCATGGGGGTGGACGCCTGCAGTTTCCGTCAGGGATCGGTTCATCCCCGGGCCATTCGGTATTTGGCACGATATGCACATCAACGTGCGCATCGCGCCGGCACCATGCCGAAGATGCTGTTGCTATCGACCGGGGGCCTTGGTCACAAGCCGGGCCACCCCAACGAAAAGGGAATGCCATGACTGACCTGATCCGACCGAAGACCAAGACCGCAACCGCACGCCTGATGGCCGCCGCTCTTGCCCTGCCGCTGATGATGGCGCTGCCGGCCATGCCGGCCGCCGCCGCCGTGTCCGCTGCCGTCGGCAAGGCACTCAACGCCGCGCAGTCGGCCGCCAAGGCCGGCCGCAGCGCCGCCGCCATCGAGGCGGTCAACCAGGCCCGCGCCGCTGCCCGCACCGACGAGGAAAAACAGAAGTCCGCGCAGATGGCCGCCTATGTCTACACCCAGGCCGGCCGCTACGCCGATGCCGCGACCGCCTTGCAGCAGGTCGGCGCCAGCCCGTCCCAGCTCGCCCCGCTCTATTATCGCGCCGGCCAGTACGACCGGGCGATCGCCGAGGCCCGCAAGGGCGGCGGCGAGCAGATGCAGATCCTCATCGCCCAGGCACTGCTCCGCAAGGGCGACAACAAAGGCGCCGTCACCGCCTACAACAACCTGATCAAGGCCAATGGGCCGAAGGCGATTTATCTCGAAAACCTGGCGGGCGCGCAGTTCAAGTCCGGGGACAAGGCGGGCTATCTGAAAACCACCGAACGGCTGGTGCGCAGCGACGGCTCGTCGGCGCGCTGGGGGGCGCTGCTCTCCAACTTCCGCCAGAACCCGATGCGGCCCGAAGCCAAGCTGGCGATGTTCCATCTGATGCAGGCCACCGGCAACCTTACCCGTCCCGAGGATTATGCCGAATTCGCCAAGCTGGCGCTGGTCGCCGGCCAGGCCGGTGTCGCCACTAACGCGCTGGCGAAGGCCAATCTTCCCGACGACGCCATGAACAAGCATCTTGGCGAAGCGGCCGCGAAGATGGCCACCCAGGCCACCACCGAGGCGCCGAAGATGGCCGCCTCACCCAACACGGCGTTCCGCGGCGGTGGCGCCTATATGGGCATGGGCCAGTATGACAAGGCGATCGCCGCTTACGACAAGGCGATTGCCGCCGGCGGCACCCGGGTCGACCAGGCCCGGTTGTTCAAGGGCATTGCTGCGCTCAAGGCAGGCAAGGTTGCCGCGGGCAAAGCCGCCCTGGATTCCGTCGGCGAGACCGGCGGCATGCAGGACATCGCCCAGCTCTGGGCGCTCTATGCCTCGACCAAGGGTGCGGTTCCGGCCACCGCCTGAACCTTAGCGACAGGCACAAAAACGCCGGGCGGGATCACTCCCGCCCGGCGTTTTGCTGTCCGGCGTTTTGCTATCGGTGCTCAGTCCTGGGCGGGCCTGGACTGCAGCTGCAGGTAATTCTCCAGCCCCATGCCCTCGATCATCGTCTGCTGGGTCTCGATGAAGTCGATATGCTCTTCCTCGGAGGCGAGGATGCTGGCGAACAGGTCGCGGCTCGGATAATCGCGAACCGTCTCGCAATGCGCGACCGCGTCCTTGAGCAGCGCCACCGCCTCATATTCGAGGTCGAGATCGGCCTGCAGCACCTCGGGGACATTCTCGCCGATGCGCAGCCGGTTGAGCTGCTGCATGCCGGGCAGGCCGTTCAGGAAGAAGATCCGCTCCATCAGCCGGTCGGCATGCTTCATCTCGTCGATCGACTCGTGCCGCTCATAGTCGGCCAGCCGTTTGATGCCGAGGTTGTCGAGCAGCCGGTAGTGCAGCCAATACTGGTTGACCGCCGTCAGCTCGCCCTTGAGCACCGCGTTCAGAAATTCAATTACTTTTGCGTCACCACGCATGATCAGGCTCCCATTACTCAGCCCCGTTCATGACGCATGAAGACGCTGGCGGTCAATCGCCGCCAGCGGGCCAAATTGGCCTTTTTCCCTGATTTATCGGGATTTTCTGTGCAAGCCGTTCGCGTTAGCAGCGATCGGGGTGATTACTTGCGAATGCTTGTCCTCATCAATGCAAATGCAAAAGCGAAACGCTCTCAATCAGGCCGAAACCAGCGCCGAATTCATCACCTGCCGGGCATAGCTCAGGCACTGCCCGCATTTCACCTTGCAGCCGAGCTGGCCATAGACGGTGACGGCGCAGGGCCGGCCGGTCTGGCGCGCGGCGTCGCGCACCTGGCGTTCCCTGAGGGCATTGCAGACGCAGACGATCACCGGCGGCACCTCCTCAGCACCGGCGAGGGCCGCGCTGTTGCGAATCGATATCGCTCATTTGCCAGGCTAATGCAAGTCGTTCGCATCAGCGACGACCGAATAATTTCTCGATATCGCTGAGCGCCAGCCGCACGAAGGTCGGCCGGCCATGGTTGCACTGGCCGCTGTGCGGCGTCGCCTCCATCTGCCGCAGCAGCGCGTTCATCTCGGCGACCGACAGCGCCCGCCCGGCCCGCACGCTGCCATGGCAGGCCATTGTTGACGCCACCGCATCGAGCCGGTCGCGCAGGCTCAGCGCCGCCCCCCAATGCGCGAGGTCGGCGGCGAGGTCTGTTACTAAGGCCCGCGCATCGGTCCGTCCCAGCAGCGCCGGCGTCGCTCTGACCAGCACCGCCGACGGCCCGAAACCCTCGATCTCCAGCCCCAGCTCGGCCAGTTCCTCGGCGCGTGCCAGCAGCCGCGCCACCGACGGCTCGTCGAGCTCGACGGTCTCGGGCAGCAGTAGCGCCTGCGCCGCCACGCGGCCGCCGTCCGGCCCGGCCGCCAGCGCCGCCTTCATCCGTTCGAGCGTCAGCCGCTCATGCGCCGCATGCTGGTCGACCAGGATCAGCGCGTCGGCGGTCTCGGCGACGATATAGGTGCCGGCCACCTGTCCGCGTGCCGCGCCCAGCGGATGCTCGGCCGCCGACGGTGCCGGCGCCGGGGAGACCTGCGCTGGGGAGGCCGGGGCAAAGGCCGGCGGAAACTGGGTGAACAGCCGCGGCGGCTCAGCCCAGACATCGGCGCCCACCGCCCCCCGCACCATCTCCCGCACCGGCGCGGCGGCCACCCCGGGCGCAGCCATCGGCTCGGGCACCGCAAAGGCCGCCAGCGCCGCCGCGCTGATGTTCGCCGCCGGCCGCTGCCCGGCCCCATCGAGCGCCCGCCGCAACCCCGACACGATCAGCCCGCGCACCAGCGCCGGATCGCGGAACCGCACCTCGGTCTTGGCCGGATGGACGTTCACATCGACAAACCAGCCCGGCACCTCGAGGAATAGGGCCGCCACCGGATGCCGGTCGCGCGCCAGCAGGTCGCGATAGGCACCGCGCAGGGCCCCGGCGAGCACCCGGTCCTTCACCGGCCGCCGGTTGACGAACAGATATTGCTGATCGGCGACGCCGCGGTTGAAGGTGGCGATCGCCGCCAGCCCGCCCATCGACAGGCCCTCGCGCGCCAGCTCCACCGGCACCGCGGAATCGACAAAATCCGCGCCGAGCAACGCCGACAGCCGGCTCAGCGTCGCCCCCGGCCCATCGTCCGGCCCCGCCGCCACCGCCAGCAGCCGCCGCCCATCATGCACCAGCTCGAAGCCGACATCGGGCCGCGCCATCGCAAGTCGTCGCACCGCATCGAGGCATGCCGCGAGCTCCGAGCGCGGCGAGCGCAGAAATTTCTGTCGCGCCGGCACCTTCTCGAACAGCCCCTCCATGCACACGCAGGTTCCCGCCGGACTCGCCGCCGGGCCGCTGGAGACCAGCCGGCCATGGTCGATGGCGAGATGCCAGCCCTCGCCGTTGATCGTCCGGCTGGTCAGCCGCAGCCGCGACACCGAGGCGATCGAGGGCAGCGCCTCGCCGCGAAATCCCATGGTGGCAATCGCCGACAGATCCTCGTCCGGCAGCTTCGAAGTGGCATGACGCTCCACTGCAAGCGCCAGGCTGTCACGGTCCATCCCGCAGCCATTGTCGCTGACCTCGAGCAGGTCCAGCCCACCATTGGCCAGTCGGATGGCGATCCGCGTGCTGCCGGCATCGAGCGCATTCTCGACCAGTTCCTTCAGCGCCGCTGCCGGCCGCTCGACGACCTCGCCGGCGGCGATCTGATTGATGAGCGTGTCGGGCAGGCGGCGGATCACAGGCATTCGGCTTTCTAACGCGTTTCGCGCGTCCTGTAATCAGCACCAGCCGGCGTTCGCGGCCCCCCGGCCGCCTTGCAATGCGCGGCCAAGCGCGACTAATGGCCGGCAGCCCTGATTCTCCCCCAGCAGCGCTCGTCCCGCTGCGTTTCTGACTGGTCCCTTGCTCTCATGTCGCTCTTCAGCCGGATGTTCTCCTTCCTCAGCCAGGACATGGCGATCGATCTCGGCACGGCCAACACGCTGGTTTATGTGCGCGGCCGCGGGATCGTCCTCAACGAGCCTTCGGTGGTGGCAATAGAGACAATTCGCGGCACCCGAACGGTCAAGGCGGTGGGCAACGAGGCCAAGGTGATGATGGGCAAGACGCCGGGCAACGTCGAGTGCATCCGCCCGCTCCGTGACGGTGTCATCGCCGACATCGATGTCGCCGAGCAGATGATCAAATATTTCATCGCCAAGGTGCACACCTCGCGCCTTCCCCGCTTCCCGGAGATCGTCATCTGCGTGCCCTCGGGCAGCACGAGCGTGGAGAAGCGCGCCATCCGCGACGCCGCCAACAACGCCGGCGCCAGCCAGGTCTATCTGATCGAGGAGCCGATGGCCGCCGCCATCGGCGCGGGCATGCCGGTCACCGAGCCGATCGGCTCGATGGTCGTCGATATCGGCGGCGGCACCACCGAAGCGGCGGTGCTGTCCCTGCGCGGCCTCGCCTACACCACCAGCGTCCGCGTCGGCGGCGACAAGATGGACGAGGCGATCGTCTCCTATGTCCGGCGCAACCATAATCTGCTGATCGGCGAGGCCACCGCTGAGCGGATCAAGAAGGAAATCGGCACCGCCAAGGCGCCCGCCGACGGTATCGGCCGGACGCTCGACATCAAGGGCCGCGACCTGATGAACGGCGTGCCCAAGGAAATCCAGATCAACCAGGGCCAGATCGCCGATGCGCTGGCCGAGCCGATTGCCACCATCGTCGAGGGTGTTCGCGTTGCGCTGGAGAATACCCAGCCCGAGCTCGCCGCCGACATCGTCGACCAGGGCATCGTGCTGACCGGCGGCGGCGCGCTGCTGCAAGACATCGATACCGTGCTGCGCGAGGCCACCGGCCTGCCGGTCACTGTCGCCGAGGACCCGCTGACCTGCGTCGCCATCGGCACCGGCCGCGCGCTCGAAGACCCGATGTATCGCGGCGTGCTGACCACCGCCTGACCCCTGCGAACAAATACGCCTGCGCCGGGATGACGACTTGGGCGACATGCGGGATATTGCTAAGGGTTCCTTGCCGGTGCCCCCTGCCCTCCCGATCCGCACCCGGCCAGTGAAGGACCCTGATGGACTGGACGCCAGCCCCCCGCCGGTCGAGCGCCATGCGCCGCGAGCAGAATCTCGCGATCATCGGCGCGCTGGTCTCGGGCGCCGTGGTCGCCACCGGTCTGGTCATGCTGCTCATCGCCCGCGTCAACCCGGAAGGCAGCGCCCGCATCCGCAGCGTGGTGATGGACATTGTCGCGCCAATCTGGTCGGTGGTCCGCGCGCCAGTCGACGGCATCGGCCGCGCGGGTGACGAAGTCGGCGCCTATTTCGGCGCCGTCTCCCGCAACCGCCGGCTCGAAGCCGAACTCGCCGCCGCCCGCGCCGCGCTTCAGGCTGCGGCCGCCGACCGCCAGGCGCTGCGCCAGCTCAAACGCTTCCAGCCTGTGGCCGAGCCGCAGCGACGGCTGATCATCACCGCGCGGATCGTCAGCGCCACCCCCGGCTCGGTGGTCCGCACCGCCATCATCGCCGCCGGCGCGCGGGACGGTGTTCGCGTCGGCCAACCGGCGATCAGCGCCGACGGGCTGATCGGCCGCACCGTCGAGGTTGGCCGGCACAGTGCCCGGCTGCTGCTGCTCTCCGATCCCGCCAGCCGCGTCCCGGTGGTCATTGTCCGCACCGGCGAATCCGCCCTGGTCAGCGGCGACAATAGCCCCATCCTGCTGCTCAGCGACCGTGCCGGCGCCGATGTGCCGCTGCAGGCCGGCGACGAACTGCTGACCTCGGGGGAAGGCGGCATTTACCCGCCCGGCGTCCCGGTCGGCCGCATCATCAGCCCGGACCTGCCGCTCAAGGTCCGCCCCGCCGCCTCGCCAATGGGCGCCGGCTTTGTTCGCATCGAGGCGGCCTACCTGCCTTTGCCCGCCGATCCGCAGGGGCCGATATTCGATGCCCCGGTGCCGGCCGAGGCCCAGCGCCAGGGCGCCGTCGCCGGCACGCTGCGCGGCGCCGCACCCGCACCTTCACCTGCGCCATGAACACCGCCAACGTCCCGCCCTTGCGCCTGATGGATGCGGCCGAGCGCCGACGCTGGTGGCTGAGCCACTGGCGGCTGGCGGTGCCGGCGCTGACCACGCTGTTCCTGCTCTGGGTGATGACCGCGCCGCTGCCGCTGCCGCTGCCGCTGTTCCCAGAGCTGGGCGTGCTCGCCATCTTCGTCTGGGCCACCTTCCAGCCCCGGCTGATGCCGCCCTGGGTGGCCTTTGTCCTCGGGCTGGTCGCCGACATGCTGTTCGCCCAGCCGCTCGGCGTCAACGCCACGCTGTTCGCCCTCACCGCCGGCTTTGTCCGCGCCTTCGAGCGGCGCTATGGCCATCATGCCCATGGCTTCGACTGGGCGATGGCTGTCGCCGTCGTCGCCGGCTTCGAGCTCGGCAGCTGGCTGTTGATGGACCTCGCCGGCCGGCCGATGGCGCTGGCCCCGCTCGTCTGGCAATGGCTGACCAGCCTGCTCGCCTATCCGGCCGTCGCCGCCTTCTGCGGCCATGCCCAGCGCCGCGCGCTGGGCATGGCCAGTCCGGCCAATGTCTTCCCATGACGCTGGTCTTCCCATGACATTGGGCGGCCCTCCCCGCGAAGCCCGCTTCAGCCGCCGGGCGCTGCTGCTCGGCGGGGGCATGGGGCTGGTCGGCACAGCCTTGACGGCGCGCATGGCCTGGCTGTCGCTGTTCGAGGGAGACCGGTACGCCAAGGCCGCCGATGGCAACCGCATCAAGCAGCGTCTGATCCCGCCGCGCCGCGGCTGGATCGTCGACCGCAACGGCAAGCCGCTCGCCCAGAACCGCCCCGATTACCGGCTCGAGCTGATCCCCGCCGATATCGAGGATCTCGACGACGTCCTCGCCCGAGTTGCCCGCGTGCTGCCGCTCGGCCTCGAGGACGAACTGCGCATCCGTGCCGACATCAGCATCCAGCCCGGCTGGATGCCGGTCGAGGTGGCGCGCGACCTCGACTGGCCGGCCTATGCCGCGCTCAACGTCCAGATGGCCGATGTGCCGGGGCTCCAGCCGGTCCGCGCCTTCAGCCGCCACTATCCGCACGGCGAGCATTTCGCCCATCTGCTCGGCTATGTCGGCCCGCCCAGCCCGGAGCAATATCAGGAGCAGCGCGATCCGCTGCTGATCTACCCCGGCTTCCGCATCGGCAAGGACGGGATCGAGCGTCATGAGGACAAGGCGCTGCGCGGCACCGCCGGCGCCCGCCTCGAGGAAGTCACCGCGCGCGGCCGGGTGGTGCGCGAGCTCGGCACCCGCCCGGACCGGCCCGGCGAGACCCTGCGGCTGACCATAGACCGCGACCTCCAGAGCTATGCCGCCCGCCGGCTCGGCGACAACAGCGCCAGCGTCATCGTCATCGATTGCCGGACCGGCGACCTCCTGACCATGGTGTCGATGCCGGCCTATGACCCCAATGTCTTTTCCACCCGCGTCTCCACCAGCCTGTGGAAGGCGCTGCAGGCCGATGACCACAGCCCGCTGCTCAACAAGAGCGCCATGGGCGGCTATCCCCCCGGCAGCACTTTCAAGATGGTCACGACACTGGCGGCGCTGGCGGAAGGCATCACGCCGGACCAGGGCGTCCGCTGCACCGGCCGCTACCCGATGGGCAGCAACACCTGGCATTGCCATGCCCGGCGCGGCCATGGCTTCGTCGACATGACGACGGCGTTGCCCAAGAGCTGCGACACCTGGTTCTATCACTACAGCCGGCAGATCGGCATCGCCCCGATCGCCGCCATGGCCCGCCGGCTCGGCCTCGGCCAGAAATACGCGCTGCCGCTCGCCGGCCAGGCCTCGGGGCTGGTCCCCGACAACGACTGGAAACAGCGTCGCTACGGCAAGTCATGGGCGGTCAGCGAAACGCTCAACTGCTCGATCGGCCAAGGCTATCTCGTCACCAACCCGCTCCAGCTCGCGGTAATGACCGCCCGCATCGCCTCAGGCCGCATGGTGATGCCGCGGCTGATCGTCGGCGACGACGAGCCCCCGCCCTTCGCCGCCCTCGGCATCCCGGAAGAGCATCTCGCCGTCGCCCGCCAGGGCATGTTCGATGTCGTGAACGCCGGCATCGGCACCGCCCGCGCCGCTCGTTCCGGCGTCCCCGGCTTCGATGTCTGCGGCAAGACCGGCACCGCCCAGGTCCGCCGCATCACCCGCGCCGAGCGCCGCAGCGGCGTGCTCCGCAACGAGGCGCTGCCCTGGAAATTCCGCGATCACGCACTGTTCGTCGCCTATGCCCCGGCCGCCGAGCCACGCTATGCTGTCAGCGTCATCATCGAACATGGCATCGCCGGCGGCCGCTATGCCGCCCCCATCGCCCGCGACGTGCTGACCTTCCTCGAAGACCCGGAAAAGGCGATGAAGGCGCTGGTGCCGGTCGAAAAGGCCCTGGCCGCCAAGCGCGAGGCCGCCGCGCGCGCCGAAAAGCTCGCCGCCACCGCTGCCGAAGAGGCCCGGTTGATGCCGGCTTGGCTCCGCGCCGACGCGCCGCCGCCGCCGCCGCCGATCACCACGGGCGCCACCCCCCAACCGCCACGCGAGCAGGAATAGCCATGCTCGACGGTCCCTGGGTCCGCGAACTCTCCCGCCTGCCTTGGGGCATCGTCGCGGTGATCGCCGCGCTGGCCGGCTTCGGCATGGTCATCCTCTATTCGGCCGGCGGCGGCGCGCTGGATCCCTGGGCGCTGCGCCACGGCATCCGCTTCGCCATTTTGGCGCTGGCGATGCTGGCGCTGGCGCAGGTCCGCCCCGATTTCTGGCTCCGCCATGCCTGGACGATCTACGGTATCATCCTGGTCGCGTTGATGGCCGTCGAGCTGATCGGCAAGGTCGGCGGCGGCAGCCAGCGATGGCTCAATCTCGGCGTCATCCAGCTCCAGCCCTCGGAGCTGATGAAGATCGGCATCGTGCTGGCGGTGGCGCGATATTACCATTATCTGCCGCGCGGCTTCGAGACCCGGCCGATGGCGCTGTGGCCGCCGCTGCTGTTGATCGCGCTGCCGGTCGGGCTGGTGATGCTTCAGCCCGATCTCGGCACCGCCATCTCGATCATGGTCGGCGGCGTCGCGGTGATGTTCCTCGCCGGCGTCCGGATGTGGCTGTTCGGCGGCGCGCTGGCGCTGATGGCGGCGGCGGCCCCCTTCGCCTGGGCGCTGCTTCATGATTATCAGAAGCGTCGGGTGATGATCTTCCTCGATCCTGCGGTCGATCCACGCGGTGCCGGCTATCACATCACCCAGTCGAAGATCGCCATCGGCTCGGGCGGCCTCAGCGGCAAGGGCTTCCTCGATGGCACCCAGAGCCACCTCGACTATCTGCCGGAGTTGCACACCGATTTCATCTTTGCCACCATGGCCGAGGAATGGGGCCTGCTCGGCGGCCTTTTCATCCTCGGCGGCTTCGCCACGCTGCTGATCTGGGGCACCCGCGTCTCGATGCGCGCCGGCACCCAGTTCGGCCGCCTCACGGCCATGGGCCTCACCGTGACATTGTTCTTTTATGTCGCGGTCAACATCATGATGGTCACCGGACTGGCCCCGGTCGTCGGCATCCCGCTGCCGCTGATCAGCTACGGCGGCTCCGCGATGATGACGGTGCTGATCCTGCTCGGCCTGATCATGGGCATCCACCGCGCCCGCAGCAGTTCCGGTCACTGAAGGGCTGGACAACCCCCACCCCCCCTGCTAACTGCCCCTCCTCGCTACGGCGACGGACACATAGCTCAGTCGGTAGAGCAGCTGACTCTTAATCAGCGGGTCCTTGGTTCGAGCCCAAGTGTGTCCACCATTCCTTCGATAACCAAGACAAAAACGGCCGGCCCCATCCAGGACCGGCCCTTTGTCGTGCGCCGTGACAGATGGCGCCGGACCGCCTCAGGCGATTTCTGCCTCACGCTCCAGAGAATGCAGCATCGCCTGCTGCGCCATATAATGCCGCCGCATGTCGAGATCAGCGGCGAGCTCGTCCATCTTCAGCTCCTGCGGGCTCGGACCGTCGCCGGCCGGCGCTTCCATGGCCTGCTTGTTCTTGATCGTCTGGGCCTGCACGAACTCGTTGGCGATCGTCCGCCGCTGCCGCTCATAATGGTCGAGCAGCGCCTCGGCATCGCCGCCGCCCAGCATGATCTCGCCCAGCTTCGTCGACAGGTTCCAGGCATCATGAATGCCCGAGTTCATACCGAACCCGCCCAGCGGGTTGTTCAGATGCGCGGCATCGCCGACCAGCACCACCCGGCCGCGGCGGAAGTTCCGCGCCACCCGCTGGTGAACTCGGTAGAGCGTCCGGTGATAGGTCTCGATCGCCTCGCCATCGGGCACCAGCCCGGCGAACACCGCGGTCTTCTTGGCGTCGGACAGCAGGTCGGTCTCGCTCTCGTCGAGCTGCGAGGGCACCAGCACCCGCCACAGCTTGGGCACGCGCAGCAGCACGCACCATTCCTGCGCGTCGGACATGTAGCTGACGTTGGCCAGCCCCTCATAATGTTCATGGATCGGATAGGCGGTGGACAGCGTCAGGAACCGCTCGGGATAGGTGAAGCCGTCGAACTCGATATCGAGCCACTTGCGCACCGTCGAGCTCGCGCCATCGGCGCCGATCAGATAATCGCAACGGAAATGATCGATCGCCAGCGGCGTCTCGACATGCACGGTCACACCGTCGGCGTCCTGTTCATAGGACAGCAGCCGGTGCTGGAACAGCACCCGGCCATGCTTGTGGTTGGCCAGCCGCGCCGTCAGAATCCGCGCCAGCTTGTACTGCTCGCATTGCAGGCGAAACGGATAGGGCGTCAGGTCGGCAATGTCGCCGAGGTCGAGCGAAATGACATGGCCGCTGCGCCGGTTGCGATACTGATAGACCGGCGCCTTCAACCCGTCCGCCAGCAGCTCGTCGAGCACGCCCAGTTCCTGCATCATCGACAGCGTCGGCGGATGGAAAGTGGAGGCGCGCATGTCCTCGGCCGGGTAGTGCGTGGGCTCGATCAGCACCACGTCGATCCCCATCTCGGCGAGCCGATAGGCCAGCACCCCGCCCACCGGGCCGGCGCCGGCCACCACCACGCGCGTCCGTTCGATCATCTCAAATCCTCTCAGGCCGGGTCGGCCAGAAGCCGCAAGGTGACAGTGCCCGCCCCTTCCCGCAATTTCGCCGCCGCCTGATACTCGCTCGATGTGACATAGGCGCGCGCTGCCTCGATATCCGGATAGCGGCTGACCACCACCCGCTCGCCGCGGGCATCCTCGCCCTCGAGCGTCTCCAGCACGGGACCCTTGATCACGGACTCACCGCCGAAGCGTTCGCTCAGCCCGACGATGGCCTTGGCATAGTCGCCAAACCGCACCGGATCGGTGATCGTCACCGTTGCCACAATATACGCCGCCATCGCACGCACCTTTCTCTCGATTCGCGGCAAGCTATGGCATCAGTTTCAAGCGATTGCCGATCCACGCGGCGCGTTTGTTCACCAGTCGGTAAAACCGCGGGCGCCACACTGTCCACCAGTCGGATAAACTGCCGGGACCGGCTGGTCCGGCTGGTCCCCGCGCCGCACATCGGTCAAGGAGTGGGAGCACCGGACGCCACAGCAAAAGGACCGCGCACATGACCGATTCACTTGGATACCGGATGAAATTCGCCGTGGTGGCCCCGTCCACCAACACCAGTGTCGAGCCCGAATATGCAGACATGCGCCCGCACGGCGTGACCAATCATTTCTCGCGAATCTCCATTCCGGACACCAAGGTCACCGACGACGACAGCTTCATGGTGATGCTCAACCAGATCCGCGACTCCACCTTCGATGCCGTCGACGTGTCGATGTCGATGGACCCCGGCTGCGTCATCATGGGCATGTCGGCCGAGACCTTCTGGGACGGGGCCGAAGGCGCCGACCGCCTCCACAAGAAGATGCTCGAGCGCACCGGCGGCGTCCCCGTCATCATGGGCTCCACCGCCGTCGATGCCGCGATCAAGGCCTATGAAAGCGTCACCGGCCCGATCAAAAAGCTCGGCATCATCACCCCCTACATGCCGGTCGGCGACAACAATGTGGAAAAATTCTTCGAGGACCAGGGCTATGAGGTCGTCCATATCCTCGGCCTCAAGTCACCGTCGCCAATGCTGATCGCGCATGAATCGAAGCAGACGCTGAAGAATGCCGCCATCCAGGTTTCGGACGGCGTCGACGCCGTCATCCAGGCCGGCACCAACCTCGCCTTCGGCCATGTCGCCGCCATCGCCGAATTCTGGATGGAAAAGCCGGTCATTGCCATCAACACCGCCACCTACTGGCATGCGCTGCGCTCGATGGGCATCAAGGACCAGATGCAGGGCTTCGGCCGGCTGATGGCCGAATTCTGATCTCGGAGAAGATACGATGGAATATGCCTATTCAGCCCTGCCCGATCGCCAGCCGCTCAAATGGCCCAATGGCGCCCGCGTCGCGCTCATCCTCACCTTCAACCTCGAGACCTGGGACCTGACCAAGGACACCACAAAACCCTATTATGCCGGCGGCCCGGCGATCCTGCCGGACATCCTGCCCGGCAACACTGTCGACTGGCCCAACTACAGCTGGCGCGAATATGGCCAGCGCGTCGGCATCTGGCGCCTCTACGACCTGTTCGACGAAATGGGCGTCAAGGCCAGCTGCACCACCAACGCCGTCACCTTCGAGCGCCGCAAAGAAATGACCGACGCCTGTCTCAAGCGCGGCTGGGAGCTGCTGGCGCATAACTGGGAGCAGGGCGAGCTCTTGTCGGACTATGCGCAGGCCCCGGAAAAGGAGCGCGAAATCGTGCTTCGCAGCCTTGAGCAATTCGAAAAATTCACCGGCCGCAAGGCCAAGGGCTGGCTGTCCTCCTCGCTGCGGGGCACGATGCAAACCGCCGACATCCTCGCCGAGCAGGGCTGCACCTTCTACTGCGACATCATGAACGACGATCAGCCCTATCTGCTGAAAACCCCGCACGGCCCGATCGTCTCGACCCCCTATTCCAACGAAATCAATGACTTCACCTTCATCACCCGCAAGAACTTCACCACCGACCAGTTCGCCCAGGCGCTGATCGAGGAGCTGGACGTGCTCTATGCCGAAGGTGCCACTACGGGGCGCATCATGAACGTCGGCATCCACCCGCATGTCTCGGGCCGCGCCCACCGCATCCGCGCGCTGCGTGAGTTCATCGCCCACGCCAAGTCGCTGCCCGGCGTCTGGTGGGCCACCCGCGAGGAGATCGCCGACTGGTACCTCGCCAACCATGAAAGCCATATCCCCGGCCAGCTGAAATGACCCGGCCGGACCATGTCGCCGCCCTCTCCGGCCTGATCGCCGGAGACCGGCTGCTCTCGGTCCCCGGCTGCTGGGACGGCCTCACCGGCCTGCTCATCGAGCAGGCCGGCTTCCCCCTCGCCTTCCTCTCCGGCGGCGCCCTGTCGATGGGCCGCTTCGGCCGCCCGGACATCGGCCTCGTCACCGCTTCCGAACTCATCGAAACCACCGCCATCATCCGCGACCGCATCGAGATTCCGCTGATCGTCGACGGCGACACCGGCTTCGGCAATGCCCTCACCCTCCAGCGCCTGATCCGCGGCCTCGAGCGCGCCGGCGCCAGCGCCGTCCAGATCGAGGACCAGGGCTTTCCCAAGCGCTGCGGCCACATGGCCGGCAAGACCGTCGTCCCGCTCGCCGAAGCCACCGGCCGCGTGCACGCCGCGCTCGACAGCCGCGACCATCTGCTCATCCTCGCGCGCACCGACGCGCTCGGTGTCGAAGGCCTGAATTCAGCCCTCGACCGCGCCGAAGCCTTTCTGGAAGCCGGCGCCGACCTTATCTTCATCGAAGGCCCCCCCACCACCGAGGAACTCGAAGCCGTCGCCACCCGCTTCGCCGCTCGCGCGCCGCTGGTTCACAATCTCGTCGAAGGCGGCATCACCCCTACCGACAGCGGCGCCGACCTCGAAGCGCTGGGCTTCCGCATCGCCCTCCACCCGCTCCTCCTCCTCCACAGCCTCGTCGCTCGCGCCCCCGCCCTGCTCGCCACCCTCAAGGCCGAAAAATCTACCACCAGCCTCACCCCCGAGCTGATCCGCCTCCAGGACATGAACCATCTGCTCGACGCCGCCGGCATGCTGGCGGCCGGCGACCGGTACGCCTGACCAAGGAGCCTCCGGCGGCCCGGGCCTCGGCCCCGCACCCAGACATCGGGCCGTCGCTCAACGCCAGGAGAGCTAGTCTTTTGGCAGGCGGCCGCTGGGATCGAACACCGCCACCCGCGTCGGCAGGTCCGGCCCCCAGCGCCACAGCACCAGATTATGGTCGTCCGCCCCGGCGCCGGGCGCAAAGCTCGGCACCAGCATGCCGGCAAATCCCTTCGCCTTCAGCCCGTCCACTACCCGCCAGGACGCCGGTTCCCGCCCGGCCCGTATTGCCCCCAACCAGGCACAGGCCAGGTCCTCGATGCCGACGCTCAGCGCCCCCCGTCCCGCCCCGTCGCGCAGGTCGGCAACGGGCTCGCAATCCACATCATATTCGCAGATCGTCAGCGGCTCCAGCCGCCGCCCGAGCCCCTGCGTGCACTCATGGACGGCGGTGATGATATCGAGCGCGAGATAGAGCGTCGCCTCGCCGCGCCGGTTGAACCGCCCCCCGGTCTTCGCTGCCCCGGCGCCCGAGAGCGGCGAGAAGGACCACATCGGATCATGCCCCCGGTAGCACCGGTCTTCGAATTTCAAGCAAAGCCGCCCAGCGCAAGATGGTCGAGATAGTCGCGCACCGCTCCCGCCTCGCCCGCCTTGACCAACGCTTCGGGCGTCCGCCCGTCCAGCGCCGGGATCGGCTGCGAGCGATACCAGGCCATCGCCTGCGTCTCGCCCCCGGCCCAGTCCCGCACCCGCGCCACGATCTCCAGCATCTCCCGGACCCTCGACTGCGTACGCGGCGCCGCCCGCCGATCGGCCTTGCTGACCGTCGCCGCGCCCAGCCCGATCGTCTCGGCCAGCTGCCCCTTGGTCATCCGGAACCTGTCCGCCACCCGCTCGACATCGACGATCCCGCCCTTGTCGATGAAGGACGTCACAAACCCTGCCGACCCTTCATCGGCCCGCTTCCTGTCCTTGATCGCAACTGTCATGGCCAATTTCCGTCTCATACCAAGCCATAATATGGGACATTCTGCCCGATTTCACAAGCGGCTCTTAGCCCGGCCGCACCCGCAGCCGCGTATCCATCGACGACAGCGCCTCGCAGCCGCTCGCCGTCACCAGCATCATGTCCTCGACATGGCTCGTCCCCCAGCCGAACTCATGATAGGGCATGTCCAAGGTGAAGACCATATTCTCTTCGAAAACAAGGGGATGGTGCCCCGGCATCTCCGGCCCCACCGAAACCGGATGGTCGGTATGCTCGAGCCCCACCGAATGCGGCCCGGCAATGACAAAGCCAGGAAAGCCCTCGTCGTGCACGGCCTTCAACGTCAGGTCGACGATCTCCTTGAACGTCCGCCCCGGCCGAATATTCTCATAGGCAATGTGCAGCGCGCGGGTCACCGCCTCGTTGCGCGCGATCATCACGCGTGTCGGTCTGCCGCAAATCGCCGACCGCCCGACATCGCCGCGATATTGCTTGTAGCTGCCCACGGAATCGAGCTTGATCAGCTCGTCGCGCTCCACAACCCCGGTCGCCAGCCCGCGGATATTGGCGATGATCCACTCCGACTGGCCGCCCTGCGCGATCATCGCATGGGCATGGATGGCGTTGATGTCCTCCAGCGGCAGACCCGGCTCCAGCGCCTCGATCACCCGGTCGAGCGCCGTCTCGCTCATCTTCGCCGCGCGTCGCAGTAGCTCGATCTCGGCCGGACTCTTCACCATCCGAATCTCCTTGAAGATGTTCAGCGCATCGACGCCCGAAAGCCGCTGCAGCCCGACCTGCTGCAGCCAGCCGAGCACGCGCGGATCGTCGAACCCCAGCCGCCCGGCCTCCAGCCCCGCCGCTTGAATCGCCGCCTGCAACGCCCGCGTCGCCGACACCTGCGGATTGGCATCGTGCATCGCATAGCGCGCCAGCAGCTGCGCATCCCGCGCCGCCATCTCGGCGCCCTCGCGGATCGGATAGGGCGTCAGCGGCTGGCCTTTCACACTGTCGGCCGTCACCACCCGGTCGCCCCCGTCCTCGATCTCCTCGGTCGTTACCTCGAAGTCGCGCGGCGGCACCGGCTGGCCGGGCCGGATCCGGGTGATATAGGTCGCTACGCTCGGCATCCAGGTCGGTACATGCTCGAGATGATAGACGCCGGTCCCCGGCATGATCAGCGCCGCCGGCTTGCTCTCGTCGCGGGGCAGCAGCGCCATCAGCGTATAGTTGCGCGACATCAGGAACATCGAGCCCCAATAGTCGCTCAGATAATAGATATTCTCCTTGAACGCCGCGACCAGCCCGTCCAGCCCGTGCCGGTCCATCACCGCATTGGCGCGCGCCCTGTTGAGCAGCATCCGTCCGTCCCTCGCCTTGTACAGACGCAGAGACTAGGCTGAGCCATCGCTCGATGCAGGCCCCACCCGGCGCTCTATCCGACAGTCGGAACTCCGGGCCGAAACTACCAGCCCAGAAAGCCCGCCATCATCGCCGCCTTGGCCGTCACATCGCCGGGCACCGGCACCACCCGGACATCGGCCATCGCCGCCGCCAGTTCGTCGCCCGAGGCATTGAGCCAAGGCAGGTCGTCGGCCGCCTTCATCAGCAGGCACGGCGCCGCCACTTCGCGCAGCCTGCTCGCCGAGCGATAGGCAAAGGCCGCCCGATAGGCCTTGTGATAGGAGGTCAGGCCCTTCAGCACCTCCATCACCGAGCCATGCAGCGCCGCCGCCTCAGGCACCGCCCGCGTCATCAGCCGATGCTCGGGATCACGCAGGAAATGCGGAAAGTGCAGCGCCTGGTCGCGAACGAAGTTGAACGCCCACATGAATTGCCGGCCATAGTCATCGGGCTGCATGGCCGGGGCGTACTCGCGCAGCAGCAGCTCTTTCATCTCGTCCGAATATTCGCCGATCCCGTCGAACACCACGCGCCCCACCCGCCCCGGATGCGCCGCCGCCAGTTCGCAGGCCAGCCGCGCGCCGGTATGGCTGCCATAGACATCGATCGTCCCCAGCCCCATCTCGCCGGCCAACGCATCGACCGCATCGGCATACCAGCGCATGTCGGGCGCCTCGGGCGCCAGATCGGCGGAATCGCCGTTGCCCGGCATGTCCGGCGCGATCACCCGCCCGGCTCCGGGCCGGGAGGCCAGCGCCGCCACCAGCGGCTCCAGCCCGCGTGACGACCCCGGCGAGGCATGCAGCAGCAGCAGCGGCCGCGCGCTCCCGTCGCCCGTCGCATGGCGCATGTGCACCAGCCCGCCCGGCATCCGCACGAACATCCGATCAACCAGCATCACGCCACTCCTGCTCAAAGGTCATTGCCCGCATCCGGCGCCATCGCCGCCCCGCGCCGCCCCATCTCGTCGGGCAGCCGCCAGTACCAGAACATCGAAATCATCGAGAGCGCGCCGAGCAGCAGGAACGCCGGCGAGATCACCTCGCGCGACAGGGTGAAGTCGCCATAGAACGCCTGCAGCGCGCTCAGCGCCCCCACCGCCAGCGCGATCCCCACGCTCAGCGCAAACTGCTGGCTGACGCTGGCAATCGTACTCACCGAACCGAATTCCTTGTCCGGCACGCCCTGATAACTCATCGTCATCATGCCGATCAGCTGCGCCGCCCGCACCATCCCCTGCACGAACAGCAGCGCCATGATCGCCAGATGCGGTGTGTCCGGCCCGAAGCTGGCGCAACCGGCCAGCGTCGCCGCAAACAGCACGCTGTTGACCAGCAGGAACCGCCGGACCCCCACCCGCGCCACGATCGGCTGCATCAGCCACCGCCCGAGCATCGCCCCCAGCGCCCCGGCAAACAGCAATCCGCCACTGGTCGCCGCGTCCCAGCCGAACGCCGGCTGGAACAGCATCATCAGCAGGAACGGCACCGCGCTAACCATCTGCCGCTGGAACAGCCCGCCGACATTCGTCGCCAGCACCGCAGGCAGCCGCAGGCTGGAGAAATCCAGCACCGGCGCCGGATGCCGCCGGCAGTGCCAGACGTACAACAGCCCGCAGACGATGCCGCCGCCGATCAGCCCGAGCGCCCCGGCCAGCGGCATCAGCCCGCGCGCCAGCGCCGTCAGCCCATAGCTGACCCCCACCAGCCCGCCGCCGATCAGCACCAGCCCCGGCAGGTCGAGCGCCGTCCCGCCCTGGCTCGGCACCGCATCGACAAAGCGCGGCACCATGATCAGCCCGATGATCGCCACCACGATATTGACCCCGAACAGCCAGCGCCACGAGGCGAGGTCGACGATCAGCCCGCCCAGCGTCGGCCCCATCAGGGGCCCCAGCATCACCGGCAGCGTCAATATCGCCAGCGCCCCGGCAAAATCGTCGCGGTCCACCCCGCGCAGCACGATGATCCGCCCGATCGGCAGCAGCAGCGCCCCCATGCAGCCTTCAAAGGCCCGCGCCGCGATCAGCCATTCAAGCGTTGGCGCCAGGATGCAGCCGAGCGACGCCAGCCCGAATCCGGCCACCGCAACCAGGAACATGCGCCGCGCGCCGTAGCGGTCCGCCGCCCAGCCACAGACTGGCAGGAACGCCGTTGCCGCCACCAGATAGGCGACCACCACCATGTTCATCGACAGCACCGGCACGCCGAACTCGGCCGCCATCGTCGGCAGCGCCACCAGCACCGAGCTGGCGTCGAACGCCTGCATGAAGGCCGCCGCGCCAACGATCAGCGGCGCGATCGTCCGGCCCCGGTCAAGCTTTCGACCGCGTATCAGATCAACCAAGGCCACCGCGCGCTATTTGCGCGCCGACGCCACGAACCAGGAGCGGAACACACCCTGCGACGTATCGGAAAAACCACCCGCGCCCTTCACCGGCGCCGCCGTTGCCGCCTGGTAGCCGGTCTCGACATCGCGGAACCCTGCCGCCACCAGCTCGGCCTTATAGTCGGCGCTGATCGCAGCCTTCCAGTTCGGCTCGTTATTATAGTCATATTCCATCTCGCCGCGGATCTTGCCCCAGAGATCCATCGCCTCGTAGCGCATCGGCACCTCCAGATGCGCCACCACCCCGCCCGGCCTCAACAGCCGATGCGATTCCGCCATGATCCGCGCAATCGCCTCCGGCGAGGTCTCGTGCAGCAGCACGCAGGAGAAGATCAGGTCGAAGCTCTCGTCCGGATAAGGCGCCGCCTCGGCATCGCCCTGGCGCAGATGCACCGCCACGCCCAGATGCCGGGCCCGCGCCAGCCCGTAGCGCAGCATCGAGGCGCCGACGTCGATGCCATGCACCTCGGCCTCGGGGAACGCCGTCGCCACCGGCACCAGGCTGGCACCGATCCCGCAGCCCAGCTCCAGCACCCGCGCCGGCGCCAAATCGGAGAAGCGCGCATAGAGGTGCGACACGAGCGTATGCCCGCGCACATCGTTCATCAGCCCGCCGTTGCGGCCAAGCATGTACACGGCGCCGCCGCGGTCCATCACCGCGCCCTGCAACAGCCCGCCATCCTCGTGCGCATAGCCGCCCGGCATCATATGGACATCGCGGTCGGCCAGATATTCGGGAACCACAAAGTCCGGGTCGAGCGTCACCGAGCCCAGTTCCGGCGCTTCGGCGCCGCGCGCCTCGAGCCCATCGGCCTGCCGCCCTACGCTCTCGCCGATCGCCGTCCACAGCATTTCCTGCGCCGTGCGCCGCAGCCCGGCCCAGGCGCGGAAGCTCTCGTCCTCGTGCAGCCGCTCATAGAGCGTCTCCACCCGCGCATTGCTGCCCGGGCCCGGATCGAGCGCCAGCGCCTGCTCGCGGTGATAGGGCTCCACCTCGTCGGTCAGCCAGACCTTGAGGTCACGCACGAACAATTGCTCGGCCGCCTCGTCATGGCTGGCGCCGGGCAGCATCGGATGGGAATTGGTGTCCATGGCTCAGCCCTTTTCCTGCTGCCGCGCCGCATCGGCGCGAAGGGGGTTGAAGACGCGGCCGATCAGCCGCTTGCGGATCGCGTCGCGCTCGGCGGTCGCCACCTTGTCGGCCTGATAGGCCTCGATCGCCGACCGGTCGAGCCCGCCGGCATCGGCCAGCAGCCGCTCGACCGTATCGAGCCGTTCGCGCGTCACCGCCAGCTCGGCGGCCAGCGCGGCGATCATCGCCATGGTTCGGTCCTCGAAGGCCTGCTGGCCGTTGATATCGAGCCGCCGCTTCGCAGAGACCGGCATGGATTTCGTCGCTGTCGTCATCATCGCCTCATGCCACCATCGCCGGCGAGTCTACAATCCCGGCATCCCGCAGATTGTCATGCACATCCTGCATGACCCTCATCCAAGCCTCGGCACCAGCAGCGCCCCAACAGCGTCCGCATCGGCCAGATTGTCGAACCCGCGCAGCAGCACATCGTCGACGCCGATCGCCTGATAGGCCCGCAGCGCCGCCGCCAGTTCGTCCGGCCCGCCGACCAGCGCCATCGCATGCGAGGTGCCGCCCGTCGCCTCGATCACCCCGCCCCACAGGCATGGGTCATCGGCGGTCCGCGCCGCGGCGGCCTCGGCCACCCGCCGCGCCGCACTGGCATCGGAGCCGCTGCCCAGCCCTATCCGGGCACCTGCCCGCACCTTCCCGGCAATCTCGTGCGCCCGCGCCCAGGCCGCGCCGTCGTCCTCGGCAATCACCACCCGGATCGACATCAACATCCGCGGGCAATCGCGCCCCGCCGCCGCCGCCGCCGCCCGCACCTCGCCGACCAGCCGCGCCACCGTCGCCCGCGTGCCGCCCGCCAGCGCATAGCAATCGGCGCATTCGCCGCCGAACTGCACCCCCAGCCCCGACGCCCCGCCCCAGAAGATCGGCACCGTCCCGTCCACCGGCCGGATCAGCGTCCGGCTGCCGCGCGTCCGGTAGAAGTCGCCGTCATGGTCGAAGGCCTCGCCCCCGGCCCAGATCCGCCGCAACAGCCCGACATATTCGCGACTGCGATGATAGCGCTGCTCCTTGGTCAGGAAGTCGCCGTCGCCCTGCGTCTCGGCGTCGTTGGTGGCGGTGATGATATGCACGCCGGCCCTGCCGCCGCTCATCCGATCGAGCGTCGCCAGCATCCGCGCCGCCATCGTCGGCGCCACGAATCCCGGCCGATGCGCGATCATTACCTTCAGCCGGTCGGTCCATTCGAGCACGCTCGCCGCCACCAGCATCGGGTCGGGGGACGCCGCGCTCTGGGCGATCAGCACCCGCTCATAGCCATGGCGGTCGAACGCCTCGGCCATCCGCCGCATGAACGCCGGGTCGAAGGCGCTCGCCGCCGGCCCGGTCAGCTCGGTCTCGTCGGCATAGGGCAGCAGCCCGAACACGTTCATGGCTTTTTCCTCTGCCAGATCTCGGGCTCGACATGCCGCTCCGGATGCCCGTCATGCCGGCTCGCCGGCACCGCCAGCCCCAGATGCTCGCGCAGCGTCCGCCCCCGATAGCGATCGCGGAACAGCCCGCGCGCCTGCAATATCGGCACCACCCCGTCGACGAACTGCGCCAGCATGTCAGGCAGGATCGGCGCCGCGATCACGAACCCGTCCGCCGCCCCGGCCCGGAACCAGCGCGCCAGTTCGTCGGCCACCTCTTCGGCCGTCCCGGCCAGCGTCTTCGATGTCCGCCCGCCTGCCACATGTCGGGCGATCTGCACCAGGCTCATCCCCTCGCGCGCCGCATGCTCGATGATCCGCGTCTGCGAGCCCTTGGACGCATTGTTCGGCGGGATCGCCGGCAACGGCCCATCGGGATCGAAGCCAGCGAAATCGAACCCGCCGAACTGCATCCCCAGTAGCGACAGCGCCAGCTCGGTCGGGATCAGCGCCTCGAGCTCATCGGCAATCGCCACCGCCTCGGCGGTCGTCTCCGCCACGATCGGCTGCACCGCGGTCAGTATCTTCAGCGCGTCGCGCGGCCGCCCCATCGCCTCGACCTGCCCCTTCAGCAGCCCGTAAAAGGCCACCGCACTCTCAAGTGACGGGTGCGAGGTGAACACCGCCTCGGCCATCCGCGCCGCCATGGCCAGCCCGGCCTCGGAGGCCCCGGCCTGGACGATCACCGGATGCCCCTGCGGCGGCCGCGGCATCGTCGCCGGCCCGGCCACCCGGAAATGCGCGCCGGCATGCGCCACCGCATGAACCTTGTCGGGGTCGAAATAGCGCCCGCTGGCCTTGTCGGCGGTGACCCCGTCGCCGTCCCAGCTGTCCCACACCGCCCTGGCGACCTCTACGAACTCCTCCGCCCGCGCATAGCGCTCGGCATGGCCATAATGCGCATCGCGGCCGAAATTATGCGCCTCGTTCTCGGTGGTCGAGGTCACCACATTCCATCCGGCCCGCCCGCCGCTGACATGGTCGAGCGTCGCCAGCCGCCGCGCCGCCGAATAAGGCTCGTTGAAACTGGTCGAGAGCGTTGCGATCAGCCCCAGCCGGTCGGTCACCATCGACAGCGCGCCGAGCACCGTCACCGGGTCCATCCGCACAGCATCCACCGCCGCATAGGCCTCGCGCCCCGCCACCGGCCGAAACCCCTGCGCATCGGCGAGGAACAGCGCGTCGAACAGCCCGCGCTCGGCGATTTCGGCAATCGCCCGGTAATGGCCGATGTCGGTCAGCCGGCTCGGCGCCGCCAGCGGATGCCGCCAGCCGGCGGCATGGGCGCCGCTGCCCATCGGCATGGCGAAAAGGCTCATCTGCCCGGCAGCGACGTCATCGGCCATGTGCCACTCCCTTGTTGATGCCCCGGATATGAACCCCCCGCTTCGGCCTTGTCATCCGCCCGCCCATCACAATTCTCACCAGTCGGATACCGGAATCCCGCATTTTTATCCGACTGTCGGGAAAACCACCCCGGGATGGTGGACGCAGCGTCGCAGCATGCCATCCATGTTGCATCGCGTCACCAAAGAGCAGCGCCGCCAAGGCGCCGGATGGCGAACACTCAGGGTTCACTACGGAGGGTATCATGATCAATCGCATTTCCAGCGGCAGCACCGCCTGGCGCGCCGCCCGACTGTCCGGCGTCGCCGGCCTGGCGCTCGCCATCGCCACCACCGGCGCTCAGGCCCAGCAGGCCGAAGCCGGCGCCAGCACCGGCATGGACGAGATCGTCGTCACCGCCCGCAAGCGCGACGAGAACCTCGTCGATGTCCCTGTCGCCATCACCGCGATCAGCGGCGAGATGCTGCAGAAGCGCGGCATCCTCGGCCTCAACGAACTCAACGATTTCGTCCCCGGCCTGCGCTATCAGAACAGCTCAGCCAACCGTAACGACCGTGGCTTCCAGACCATTTCGATGCGCGGCATGTTCCCCGGCGACAGCCCCAACCGCCAGGCCGTCACCGTCTTCGTCGATGGCATGGCCGTCCCCGGCGGTGCCACCGCCGGCCTCGCCGACATCGCCCAGGTCGAAGTCGTCAAGGGCCCGCAGAGCGCTTATTTCGGCCGCAGTACCTTCGGCGGCGCCATCAACTTCATCACCCGCACCCCGTCGCTGACCGAAGTCCGTGCCTCGGTCGATGCCTCCTATTCCAACTTCAACACCGCCGACATCCGCGCGAGCCTCGAAGGCCCGATCTTCACCGACAAGCTGGCCGTGCGCATCGCCGCCCGCTATTTCACCGCCGATGGCCAGTATGACAATGTCGGCTACGGCGGCCGCCTCGGCGACCGCGAGACCAAGTCGGTCGATTTCGCCTTCATCGCCAAGCCGACCGAAACCACCACCATCCGCGGCTACGCCACCTATTGGGAAGACAGCGACGGCCCGTCGGCCCAGTCGCTGCTGACCGAGCAGGACTACAACTGCAACGCCGGCGGCAACGGCCGCATCCCCACCGGCAGCACCACCCGCTTCAACTATATCTGCGGCGATGTCGGCAATATCGTGCCGGCGCGGATGTCGCAGAACACCAACCCCAGCCCGGGCGGCCAGTTCGGCGGCGTTACCAACGCGCCGGTCGGCAATGTCGTCGATCCGGGCTTCATCACCAACCTCGGCCTCGAGCGCCAGGCCTATCAGGCCCGGCTGTTCATCGACCAGGAGATCGGCACTCACACGTTGTCGATCGCCGGCGCCCACAACAAGAACCGCTGGGCCGCGCTGACCGACACCTACAACCGCCCGCCCGATGGCACCGGCTATTTCTCGACCGTCTACCTGCCGTACAACATCGAGAACAACTCGGCCGAGGTCCGCCTCGCCTCGCCCTCGGACGGCAAGCTCACCTACATGGTCGGCGGCAATTATTATTGGGAAAGCATCAACTTCTTCACCCGCGCCCATCGCCCCGGCCCCAACATCACCAACCTCGGCGCGCCCACCGATTTCCGCGCCCGCACCTTCGGCCTCTTCGGATCGGCCGCCTATGAGCTGGTGCCGGGCCTGAAGATCTCCGGCGAAGCCCGCTACCAGTGGGATACCATCACCCATATCGCCAGCTCGGCCGTCACCGGTGCCGTCACCACCGCGCCCACCGAGACCTTCAAGGCCTTCACCCCGCGCGTCATCCTCAGCTACGAGTTCGCGCCGGACGCCTCCACCTATGTCTCCTGGGCCAAGGGCACCCGCCCCGGCACCTTCAACTCCAACTTCGGCGCCTTCAGCCCGGCCATCCAGCAGGCCATCACCACCAGCGCCGGCCGCCCGGTGCCGATCGCGGTGCCGGAAGAAAAGCTGACGATGTACGAGTTCGGCGTGAAGGGCGAATTCCTCGATCGCCGCCTGCGCCTGCTCGCTGCCGTCTATTATGGCCAGTGGCGTGACCGGCAGATCAACCAGAACATCGCCTACCAGACCGGCACCACCATCTCGACCGCCACCATCACGTTCCCGGACGGCGAGACCAACCTCTGGGGCGTCGAGCTGGAAGGCGCGCTCAGCGTCACCCAGGACCTCACGCTGGAAGGCACGTTCAACTGGGCCGACACCAAGATCCTCTCGGTCGCCTGCGCCGAATGCGTCGCCATCGATGGCATCGCCAACCCGGTCGGCAATCTGATGGAACGCTATCCGGAGTTCAGCGGCACCGCTGCGATCAACTATGCCCCGCGCCTGACCGATATCTGGACCGGCCTCGCCCGCGTCGACTATATCTACACCGGCAAGCAGTTCGCCACCGCGTCGAACGTCGCCTGGATCGGTGACGCCCACCGCGTCAACGTCCGCCTCGGCGTCAGCTCGGAGCGCTACACGCTGGAATTCTTCGGCCGCAACATCTTCGACAACAAGACGCCGTCGAACATCCTGCGCAACACCAACCCCAATGGCAACCTCGCCCAGGGCCTCAACACCATTGTGCTGGCCGCCCCCGAGCGCCCCACCTACGGCGTCCGCGGCATCGTCCGCTTCTGATCCCGTTCTCCCCCCTCCCTGCTCGCAGGGAGGGGTCGGGGGAGGGTATTTCTCCAGCCCCACAACCCGGAGCCCGGCCATGCTGCTGAACCGCCCCCGCGCCAACGCCATCATGGACCGCGAAGGGCTGGACGGCCTGATCGCCACCGCCGCCATCAACATCCATTATCTGTCTGACTACATGGGCGCGCTGATGAAGATGCGCCGCACCTTCTACAATTACGCGCTGCTCCCCCGCGACGAGACCGCGCCGGCCGCGCTCATCGTCACCGGCGTCGAGCATCTGCGCTTCTTCCACAAGCCGGATCTCAGCTGGATGCCCAGCATCCTGCCCTATGTCCACCCGATCTACCTCGACCGCCGCGACTTCGATCCCGAGGTCGAGGACCCCGAGCATGTCGAATATGGCATGAAATGGCCGATCAACCACGCCACCCTGTCACCGCGCGACGAGCAATATATCGCCTTCATGGAAGCCCATCGCGGCGAGGCCTCGGTCAACGCCACCTACGCACTGAAGAAAGCCCTCACCAACGCCGGCCTGGAAGGCGCCCGCCTCGGCTCGGACGATCCCCGCATCGGCCCCTGGCTCCACGAGATCGGCCTACCCCAGGTCCGCGTCACCGACGCCACCACCATTTTCCGTGAAATCCGCATGGTCAAGACGCTCCCGGAAATCGAGCGGCTGCGCGCCGTCGCCACCGTCAACGAGGAAGCCCTTGAAGCCGTCATCGCCAGCTTGCGTGTCGGCCTGCCCCGCATCGAGCTCGAACGCACCTACAATATCGAGTGCGCCAAGCGCGGCGCCCGCGGCCTGTTCCTCTCCACCGGCCAGAGCGGCACCAACCAGCATCTCGGCACCGTGCTTGCCGACGAGCCGATCACCTTCGACGGCTTCTGCGAGATGAACCAGTATCACGGCGACCTGGGCAGGGTCGCCGTCGTCGGCACCCCCAGCCCCGAGCTGGTCCGGCGCGTCGAGGCAATCCAGGTCGGCTGCCAGACCGTGCTCGATATCGTCAAACCCGGCGTCACCGGCGCCGAGGTTACTTCGGCGGTCATCGATGCGGTCCGCGCCGCCGGCTTTCCCGGCTTCTTCTTCGCCACCCCGCACTCGATCGGCCTCGAACATGGCGACCATATGCTGCCGCTCGGCCCGGTGCTCCCCGGCGGCAACGGCCCCTTTGTCTTCGAAGAGAACATGGTGTTCAGCCTCGACATGCCCTATTACGAAGTCGGTTGGGGGAACCTGCACATGGAGGACCAGCTGCGCGTCACCGCCACCGGCATCGAGCCGCTGACCAGCTGCAACACCTCCCTCCGCATCCTGCCGGCATGATTCACAAGACCTATGTCCCCGGCCGCTGGGGCCAGGTCCATCTCCGCCTCGCCGGAGACCCCGCTGCGCCGCCGCTGCTGCTGCTGCATTCCACCCCCAAGTCCGGGTGGCTCTATGAAGGGCTGATGCGGACGCTCGCCCCCCATTACCGCCTCATCGCCCCGGACACCCCCGGCTACGGCGCCAGCGACCCGCCCCCGACGCCGCCGAGCATGGCCGAGCACGCCGACGCGCTGCTCGAACTCCTCGCCGCCCTCGCCGATACCGGCCAGATCAGCCACGCCCCCGTCAACGCGCTCGGCTACCACACCGGCTCCTCGATCGCCGTCGCCATGGCCCAGCGCCAGCCGGCCCGCATGGCCGGCCTCATCCTTGTCTCGATCGCCGCCTATGACGCCGAGACCCGTGCCGAAAAGCGCGCCAATCTGTCGAAATGGCCCGGCCCCCAGCCCGATGGCAGCCACATCAGCTACATGTGGTCGCTGACCAAAAGCCTCGCCCACCCCGCCGTCACCCCTGACTGGCTGCACGCCTCGGTCACCGAGAATCTCCGCTGCGGCCGCCGTGCCCCCTGGGGCTATGACGCCGTCTACGGCCATGATCTCCAGGCTGCCCTCGCCGCCCTTACCCACAAGGTGCTGCTGCTCAATCCCGAGGACGATCTCTTCGCTCTCACCCGCGCCAACCGCCACCTGCTGCCGGATGCGCGCTACATCGAGCTTCCGAACCACGGCCACGGCCTGTTCGACCTCGAAACCGCCGCCATCGCCGGCCTGATCCGGGATTTCCTCGCATGAAGCATGATCTCATCATCCGCGGCGGCACCGTCGTCGACGGCACCGGCGCCCCGCCCTATGTCGCCGACATCGCTATCAAGAACGGCCTGATCGCCGCCATCGGCCGCATCCCCGGCACCGCCATCCGCGAGATCGACGCCACCGGCCATATCGTCACCCCCGGCTTCGTCGACATCCACTCGCACTATGACGGCCAGATCACCTGGGACAACCACCTCTCGCCCTCATCCGGCCACGGCGTCACCACCGTCCTGCTCGGCAATTGCGGCGTCGGCTTCGCGCCCTGCAAGCCGGACCAGCACGACATCATGATCGACGTCATGGAAGGCATCGAGGACATCCCCGGAATCGTCATGGCCGAGGGCATCCCCTGGGGCTGGGAGACCTTCCCCCAGTTTCTCGACTTCCTCGACACCCGCCGCATAGACGTCGATTTTGCCATCCTGGTCCCGCACATCCCGGTCCGCGTCTATGTCATGGGCGACCGCGCCGTCGATCTCGAAGCCGCCACCCCGGACGACATCGCCCGCATGGCCGCTCTCGTCGGTGAAGGCATGGCCGCCGGCGCGCTCGGCTTCTCCACCTCGCGCGCGCTCGGCCACCGCACCGCCTCTGGCGAGGTCGCCCCCAGCACCTTCGCCGGCGAGGACGAGCTGCAGGCCATGGCCCGCGAGCTGCACAAGGCCGGCCACGGCATGTTCTGCGTCGCCACCGACTTCGCCATCGAGAACGGCACCGCCCCCGAATTCGAGCTGCTCCGCCGCATTGCCGCCACCAGCGGCCAGACGGTGATGTTCCCCATCCTCCAGCACAACGAAGCGCCCGATCGCTGGCAGATCATCGCCGACGCCACCGCCGACGCCCGCGCCCAGGGTCTCGACATGCTCGGCCAGGTCGTCGGCCGCCCGGTCGGCGTCCTCTATGGTCTCGAGACCTCCTCCCACCCCTTCTCAGGCTGCCCCAGCTTCCAGCCGCTGATCGGCCGCCCCCATGCCGAGCAGGTCGCGGCGATGCGCGATCCCGCCATGCGCGCCCGCCTGCTGTCCGAAGAGCCGCAGATGGAAGACGCCCGCGTGCTGAAAATGGCGCGCAGCTTCCACGAGATGTTCCGCATGGGCACCCCGCCCAACTACAGCCCGCCGCTCAGCGAACGGCTCGACCATATCGCCGCCGCCCACGGCCTTACCCCGGCCGAAGTCGCCTATGACATCATGCTCGAAGACGATGGTCACGGCCTCATCTACCACCCGGCCCGCAACTTCGCCCAGGGCAACCTCGACACGGTGCGGGACATGCTGACCCGCCCCGAGACCATCCTCGGCCTCGCCGATGGCGGCGCCCATCTGGGCCGCATCTGCGACGCCTCGATGCCCACCTTCATGCTCACCTACTGGGCGCGAGACCGCGGCGCCGACGCGCTCGATCTCGCCACCCTCGTCCGCGCCATGACGCTGGACACCGCCCGCGTCGCCGGCCTCCATGATCGCGGCGTCATCCGCCCCGGCTACAAGGCCGATCTCAACGTCATCGACATGGCGGCGCTCACTCTCCACGCCCCGCGCGCCAGCTTCGACCTCCCCGCCGGCGGCCGCCGCCTCACCCAGGCCGCCACCGGCTATCGCTGCACGATCGTCTCCGGCATCGTCACCCATGAAAACGGCATTCCCAGCGGCCAGCTTCCCGGCCGCCTGTTGCGTGGCACCCAACCCGGCCCCTCCCGCAAGGCGACTGCATGACCACAACCACCGCCGACACCATCCCGGCCCCCGCCCCCGCAGAGCGCCTGCCCTTCAAGCTCTGCATGGGCTTCGGCGTCGGCTCGGTTGGCGTCGCCATCCTGCTCAACACCGTCACCATCTTCTTCCCGGTCCTCATGACGACCATCCTCGGCCAGTCCGCAGCGCTGGCCGGCCTGCTGCTCACCGTCTCCAAGCTCTATGACGTCGTCGCCGATGTCGTCATCGGCGTGGTGTCGGACCGTACCAAGTCCCGCTTCGGCCGCCGCCGCCCCTTCCTCCTCGCCGGCGCCATCATCGCCTCGCTGTCCTACCTGATGATCTTCGCCCCACCGGCAATGTCGGACACCTGGCTGACCATCTACATGGCCGCCGCGCTCATCATCTATTCCACCGGCTATTCGCTGTTCGCCGTCCCCTATATCGCCATGGCCGGCGAAATGACCGACGGCTACCACGAGCGCACCCGCCTGCTCTCCTTCCGCTCGGTCTTCATCGCTATCGGCCAGCTGCTCGCCGCCAGCGGGGCCGCCGCCCTCATCGAATGGCTCGGCGGTGGCTCGCGCGGCTATGCCTGGATGGGTGCCGCCTGCGCCGTCATCATCTTCACCACCATGGTCCTCACCTTCTTCGGCACCAAGAACGCCCGCCGCCGCGAGGCCCCGCCCAAGCACGCGCTGCCCAAGGCCGGCCAGCTCCGCTCGCTGTTCACCAACCGCCCCTTCGCCATCCTGATGGGCACCAAGGTCACCCAGTACATCGCCATCAGCACCGTCTCCACCACCAAGCTGCTGTTCTTCCTCAATGTGCTCGGCATCGGCTATGTCGGCATGATCAACGCCACCATGTCGCAATACATCGTCCAGGGCCTCTCCGTCCCCTTCTGGGTCTGGTTCTCGCGCGCCATCGGCAAGAAGCGCGCCTATCTCGTCGCCATCGTCCTCCTCGCCCTGGCCTATGGCAGCTGGGTCCTCGCCACCCCCAGCATCACCACGCTGGAAGTCTGGATCCGCGGCGGCCTCCAGGGCCTCGCCGCCTCGGGCACCACCCTCGTCAGCATCTCCATGCTGCCGGACATCATGGAATATGACCGCAAGCGCACCGGCAACAGCCGCGAAGGCGTCTTCTCCAGCATCTACGCCATGCTCGAAAAACTCAGCTTCGCCATCGGCCCCGGCCTCATCGGCGTCATCCTCGCCATGTCCGGCTACATCGCCACCACCAAGGGCGAACTCGTCCAGCAATCCCAGAGCACCATCACCGCCCTCTACATCGGCGCCGGCGTCCTCCCCTTCGCGCTCGCCATGACCAGCTTCGTCATCATGTGCTTCTACGACCTCGACGAAAAGA
>NZ_JBIMKZ010000004.1:71900-73021 GCF_051860865.1 Polymorphobacter sp.
AACGGTTGCCGGAGCCGGCATAAGAAAGAGGCCTCCGGCGGCTGGGGGCGACGCCCCCAGACCTCACATAAGCGAGCACGTCGCCGACTCGTGCTGGGCTGACCAATGTCAATATTGACGGGAACGTATCGATCAAAAGACGATGAGGTCGCCAACCTGCATGATGATATGGCCGCTTTCGTAGGGGCCCCGCTCCGAATTAATCACTAAAGCGGAGCCGTTCTCCATCCGTAGCGTCAGCCGAAGGTCTTCGCGCTCAACATTCACGATCCGCTTATAGAGCAAGCGGTGGAAAACAACGGGCGCTCCATCGTGTCCGACACGTCCAAAATGCCACTTGGTTCCATCAGGCTCGATTTGCAGCACGCTTGCTTCTGCGTAGATTTGTTTTCCGCTTTCGAGGATGAATCTGACCCCGTGAGGATCGAGCCACACTTGAGCGACGGCATCGCCGCAGAAGGCCTCCATTTTCGATGCGGGCGGAAACGGGTGCACAAGAAGACCATAGGCTTTGGATGCTGGGTCGCCAATGTCTGCAGTGAGGGGTGCTCGTTTTGGACGCGCCAAGTTCCAGAACCAACACCGAGCCTATCCAGTGCAGGCCGTCTGACTAAATCTCGCCCGCCGCCACAAGCTGCCCCAGCGCCGCATTCACCCGAGTCTGCCACCCCGGCCCGCTGTCTCGCAAATGCCGAACCGTCTCGGCATCGAGCCGTATCTTCACCTCCACCTTGGGCGTCTCCAGCTTCGGTCGTCCGCGCCGGGACGGCGTCATCCCCGCCAGAAAATCCGCCCCCAGCGGCGGGTTGTCGTCGTGAATCTCAGAGTCGAACTTGGTCATGATAATACCTCGTCTCATGTTTCTCCGCCGGGCGCAGGCTGATGACACGAACTGCATCATCATCGGACCCTTGCGTGAAGACCATCACATGCACACGGGCACCGATCAGCCCGAGCGCAACAAAGCGAAGCTCGCCATAATCGAACCGATCGTCTTCGCGCTCGAATGCCGTGTCCCATTGGAATCCGACCGCCGCATGCAAAGATACGCCATGCTTGGTCCGATTGACCGCATCCTTGGCAGGGTCGAACTCGATCCTCACAAGATTAATGTGCACCCA
>NZ_JBIMKZ010000005.1:0-67880 GCF_051860865.1 Polymorphobacter sp.
GAGGCACTTTCTGCTACCGCCGGAAGCCAGTTCTTATGAGCCTAGTCGCTCTTGTCGGGCCCGCTACCCCGGTAGCCGGGGAGTGACAGGCCGCGGGCGATGGCGAAGGCGCGGAGCGTGAAGCCGGCGGAGACGCCGACGATGGTGGCCAGTGCCGGTGGGGCGCCGAGCATGATGGCGCCGACATAGACGGTCGCGCCGAGGGCGGCGGCGGAGATGTAGATTTCCGGGCCGAGCAGCGCCGAGGGCTCGCCGGCCAGCACGTCGCGGATGATGCCGCCGAAGCTGGCGGTGAGCACGCCCATCATGATGCTGGGCAGCGCTGGCAGGCCGAAGCTCAGCGCCTTGGCGGTGCCGACGACGGCATAGGCGGCCATGCCGATGGCATCGAACCATAGCAGCGCCGACATCCGCCAGCGATCGGCGCGGAGCAGCCAGACGAGGCCGGCGGCGAGCAGGCAGACGCCGAGATAGTCCGAGCGCCCGACCCAGAATACAGGGGCACCGATCAGCAGGTCACGCAGCGTGCCGCCGCCGACGCCGGTGATGACGGCGAAAAAGGCGAAGGTGACGATGGTCTGCTTGGCGCGTGCTGCCGCCAGCGCGCCGGAGACGGCGAAGACGCCGACGGCCGCCATGTTCAGCACCTGCAGCGCAGGGCGCGCCGCCGACATCGCCATTTCCGGATCGAGCGCCACAAGGCCTCCCTGAACGAAAGGCGGCCCGGCGGCCGCCCCCGCTACATATGGATGGGTTTGCCGGTGACCGCCATGGCCGCTTCCTTGAGCGCCTCCGGATGGGTGGGATGGGCGTGGCAGGTGAGCGCCAAGTCCTCGGAACTGGCGGCGAACTCCATCGCCAGTGCGGCTTCGGCGATCATCGTGCCGGCCATCGGGCCGATGATGTGGACGCCGAGAATACGGTCCGAGGTGGCGTCGGCGAGCACCTTGACGAAGCCCTCGCTGTCCCGGTTGGTCTTGGCGCGGCTGTTGGCGGCGAACAGGAACTTGCCGACCTTGTATTGGATGCCGGCGGTGGTCAGTTCTTCCTCGGTCTTGCCGACGGTCGCCACTTCCGGATCGGTATACACGACGGCGGGGATGACATCGCGGTTCACATGGCCGTTGAGGCCGGCGATGTTGTCGGCCGCGGCCATGCCTTCGTCCTCGGCCTTGTGGGCGAGCATCGGGCCTTCGACGACGTCACCGATCGCCCAGAGGCCGCGCACCGAGGTGCTGAAATCATGGTTGATCGGGATGCGGCCCTTTTCGAGGCTGAGGCCGGTGGCCTCGATGTTGAGCCCGTCGGTATTGGGGCGGCGGCCGGTGGAGAGCAGCACGATATCGGCCTCGATCTCCTCGGACGGGCCGCCGGCGACCGGCTCGACGGTGACGATGGCGCCCTTGCCTTCACGGCGGACGGCGGTGACCTTGGTGGCGGTGCGCAGCGTCATGCCCTGCTTGGTGAGGATCTTGGTGAAGGCGGCGCCGACTTCCTTGTCCATGGCGGGGACGATGCGGTCGGCGAATTCGACGACGGTGACCTTGGCGCCGAGGCGGCGCCAGACCGAGCCCATTTCCAGGCCGATATAGCCACCGCCGATGACGACGAGATGGCCGGGGACGGCAGGGAGCGCCAGCGCCTCGGTGCTGGTGACGATGAGCTCGCCGTCCGGGGTGATGCCGGGCAGGCTCATCGGCTCGGAGCCGGTGGCGATGATGATGTCCTTGGCAGTGATCGTCTGGTCGCCGATCTCGACGGTCGAGGCGTCCTTGAAGCGGGCCTCGCCCTTGAGCCAGGTGACCTTGTTCTTCTTGAACAGCATCTCGATGCCGCCGGTCAGCTCCTTGACCGCCTTATCCTTTTCGGCGAGCAGCGCCGGCAGGTCGAGGGTGACGCCCTGAATGGTGACGCCGAACTTGGCGAGCTTGCCGCTGCTGGCTTCCTCATAGAAGTGCGAGCCGTGGAGCAGCGCCTTGGAGGGAATGCAGCCGACATTGAGGCAGGTGCCGCCGAGCGTGGCGCGCTTCTCGACGCAGGCGACCTTGAGGCCGTGCTGGGCGGCGCGGATGGCAGCGACATAGCCGCCAGGGCCGGCGCCGATCACCAGCAGATCATAATCATGGGCCATGGGGATTTCCTCAGAGATCGACGAGCAGGCGGGCGGGATCTTCGATCGCCTCCTTGATGCGGAGCAGGAAGGTGACGGCCTCACGGCCATCGACGATGCGGTGATCGTAGCTCAGCGCCAGGTACATCATCGGGCGGATAACGATCTGGCCATCGCGGACCACCGGGCGGTCCTCGATCCGGTGCATGCCGAGCACGCCGGACTGCGGCGGATTGAGGATCGGGGTGGAGAGCAGCGAACCGAAGACACCACCGTTCGAGATGGTGAAATTGCCGCCCTGCAGTTCTTCGAGCTTGAGCTGGCCGGCCTGCGAGCGCGCGCCGAAATCGGCGATGGCCTTTTCGGTCTGGGCGAAGCTGAGCTTGTCGGCATTGCGCAGGATCGGCACGACGAGGCCGCCGGGCGAGGAGACGGCGATGCCGAGATCGGCATAATCCTTGTAGACGATCTCGTCGCCCTCGATGGTGGCGCCGACGCTCGGCACGTCCTTCAGCGCCAGCACACAGGCCTGGGCGAAGAAGCTCATGAAGCCGAGGCGGACGCCGTGCTTCTTCTCGAACAGGTCCTTGTAGCGGCTGCGGGTGGCCATGACCGCGCTCATGTCGACATCGTTGAACGTCGTCAGCATGGCGGCGGTGTTCTGCGCCTCCTTGAGGCGGCGGGCGATGGTCTGGCGCAGGCGGGTCATGCGGACGCGCTCTTCGCGGCGTTCGGCCGGGGCGGCTGCAGCGGCGGGCGCGGCCACGGATGCAACGGCGTTGCGGCGGGCGGTGCCGGCGTCGATGGCGGCGAGGACATCGCCCTTGGTCAGCCGGCCGTCCTTGCCGGTGCCGCTGATGCTGGCGGGATCGAGATCATAATCCTCGATAATCTTGCGGACCGCCGGGCCCATGGCATCGAGTGCCGTGCTGGCGGCGGGAGCCGGGGCCGGCGTCGGCGCGGGCGCCGGCGTTGGATCGGGTGCGGCCTTGGTTTCGGCGGCCGGCTCGGCTTTCGCCGGGGTGGCCTTGGAGGGGGCGGGGGCGTCGGCGGTCGCGCCGGCTTCGATCACGGCGATGCGGACGCCGACGAGGACGGTCTCGCCGGGCTCGGCGAGCTGCGCGGTGAGAACGCCGGCGACCGGCGACGGCACTTCGACGGCGACCTTGTCGGTCTCCAGGCTGATGATCGGCTCATCGGCGGCGACGGCGTCTCCGACCTGCTTGAGCCATTGGCCGACAGTCGCTTCGGTGATGGATTCCCCGAGTGCGGGGATGATGATGTCCTGGGCCATGGTTTATCCTGCGCTCTTGCTTGGCTTGAGTTGCTTGCGAATGGCCGCCGTGACTTCGGCGCGGCTGGCGCCAAGGGCCTCGGCGATCAGCTTGGCCTGCTCGGCATTGTGACGCCGCATCAGGCCGGTGGCGGTGGCGGCGGCGGCGGCGCGGCCGGCATAGAGCGGGCGGCGATCGAGCGCCGCCTCGATCAGCGGCTCGACGAAGGTCCAGGCACCGGCGTTCTTCGGCTCTTCCTGCGCCCAGACGATCTCCTCCAGATGGGGGAAGCGCGCCGCATAGGCGGCGACGGCATCGCCGGGGAACGGATAGAGCTGCTCGACGCGGAGCAGATAGACATCGTCGCGCGATTCCTTCTCACGGGCATCGAGCAGGTCATAATAGACTTTGCCGGTGCAGAGCACGAGGCGACGGATCTTGTCCGGATCGCAGGGGGCCAGATCGTCGAGGACGCGGTGGAAGCTGGTGCCGGCATCCATGTCGGCGAGGCTGGAGACCGCGCGCTTGTGGCGAAGCAGCGACTTCGGCGTGAAGATGATCAGCGGCTTGCGGAAGTCGCGGAGCATCTGGCGGCGGAGCAGGTGGAAATAGTTGCTCGGCGTGGTGGCGTTGGCGACCTGGATATTGTCCTCGGCGCAGGCGGTGAGGAACCGCTCCATGCGCGCCGAGCTGTGCTCCGGCCCCTGCCCTTCATAGCCATGCGGCAGCAGCATGACGAGGCCGTTGGCGCGCAGCCACTTGATCTCGCCGCTGGTGATGAACTGGTCGATGATGGTCTGGGCGCCGTTGACGAAATCACCGAACTGCGCCTCCCAGAGCACCAGGGTGCGCGGATCGGCGAGCGCATAGCCATATTCGAAGCCGAGGACGCCGAACTCCGACAACGGGCTGTCCAGCACCTCGAAGGCGCCGAGGCCCTTCAGCGGCACGCAGGGGGCGCCGGTCTTCTGGTCGGTCCATACGGCGTGACGCTGGCTGAAGGTGCCGCGGCCCGAATCCTGGCCGGACAGGCGGACGGCATTGCCGTCCCGCAGCAGCGAGCCGAAGGCGAGCGCCTCGGCGGTGGCCCAATCGAGGTTCTTGCCGGTCTCGATCATCTCGGCCTTGGCCTTGAGGATGCGCGACAGCGTCGGGTGGACGGCGACGCCGGCGGGGATGCGGGTGAGCACCTGGCCAATGGCGCGAAGCTCCGAGGTCGGCACGCCGGTCTGCGCGGCGCGGCGGCCGCTGATCGCTTCGGTCGGACGACCGAGGCCCGACCAGCGGCCCTCGAACCAGTCGGCTTTGTTGGCCTTGTAGGTGGCGGCGGTCTCGAAATCGGCTTCGAGCTTGGCGGTGTAGGCGGCGATCGCCTCGGGCAGGAAGCGCTCGTCGATGACGCCTTCCTTGAGCAGGCGATCGGCATAGAGCTCGCTGACCGGCGGGTGGTTGGCGATCTTGGCGTACATCAGCGGCTGGGTGAAGCTGGGCTCGTCACTCTCGTTGTGGCCGAAGCGGCGGTAGCACCACATGTCGATGACGACATCGCGCTTGAACTGCTGGCGGAATTCGGTGGCGACCTTGGTAGCGAAGGTGACGGCTTCCGGATCGTCGCCGTTGACGTGGAAGATCGGCGCCTGGACGATCTTGCCGACGTCGCTCGGATAGGGCGACGAGCGGGCGAATTGCGGGGCGGTGGTGAAGCCAACCTGGTTGTTGACGATGAAGTGCAGCGTGCCGCCGGTGTTATAGCCCTTGAGGCCGGAGAAGCCGAAGCATTCGGCGACGATGCCCTGGCCGGCGAAAGCGGCATCGCCGTGCAGCAGGACGGGCATGGCATGGCTGCGGGCGTCGTCGCCGGCCATGGTCTGGATGGCGCGGACCTTGCCGAGTACCACCGGATCGACGGCCTCGAGGTGCGACGGGTTCGGGACGAGGCTGAGATGGACCTGGTTGCCATCGAACTCGCGGTCGGTGGAGGCGCCGAGATGGTATTTGACGTCGCCGGAGCCGCCGACGTCGTCCGGATTGGCCGAGCCGCCGCCGAACTCATGGAAGATGACGCGGAACGGCTTCTGCATGACATTGCCGAGCATGTTCAGGCGGCCGCGATGCGGCATGCCGAAGACGATTTCGGTGATGCCCATCTGGCCGCCGACCTTGATGATCGACTCCATCGCCGGGATCATCGATTCACCGCCATCGAGGCCGAAGCGCTTGGTGCCGACATATTTGCGGCCGAGGAAGCGCTCCCACTGCTCGGCTTCGACGAGCTTGTTGAGGATGGCGCGCTTGCCGTTGTCGGTGAAGTGAATTTCCTTGTCGCGGCCCTCGATCTTCTCCTGGATGAAGCGGCGCTCCTCGACATCGTTGATGTGCATGTATTCCACACCGACGTTGCCGCAATAGTTGCGCTGGAGGATCTCGACGAGTTCGCGGACGGTGGCGGTCTCGAGGCCGAGGGCGCCGCCGATGTGGACCGGCCGATCGAGATCATGCTCGGTGAAGCCGTGATATTCGGGCGTCAGGTCGGCCGGGAGGGCGACCTTGGAGAGGCCGAGCGGATCGAGATTGGCGCCGAGATGGCCGCGGACCCGGAAGGTGCGGATCAGCATCTGGGCGTTGATGGCGTCCTTGGCGGCGCGGGCGATGTCGGCGGGCGAGGCGCCGGCGGCGGTGGCCTTTTCAACGGCGCGGCCGGCGGCCTTGGCCGGGAGCAGCATGTCGGAGGCATCGAGCGCCCGGGTCAGCGTGTCATCGGGCAGTGGCGGCCAATTGCTCCGCGCCCAGCTTGGCCCGGTCCGGTCTGCCACGGTCGGCAACACTGCCTCATCGCTCATTGTGCTTTTCCCAGCGCTTTTTTTCGGTGCGTCCGGCCTGATAGACCGGCTGCGCGTCCATGTCACCGCCGCCCGCGCATGGGAGCCATGCGCGGGCGGCGTAGCCTCAGCCCTTGAGGACCTCGGCCAGGGTTTCTCCCAGCAGCGACGGCGACGGCGACACGCGGATGCCGGCGGCCTCCATCGCGGCGATCTTCGATTCGGCATCGCCCTTGCCGCCCGAGACGATGGCACCGGCATGGCCCATGCGGCGGCCCGGAGGCGCGGTGCGGCCGGCGATGAAGCCGACCATCGGCTTCTTGCGGCCGCGCTTGGCCTCGTCGATCAGGAACTGCGCCGCCTGCTCCTCGGCGTCACCGCCGATCTCGCCGATCATGATGATCGAATGCGTCTCGGGATCGGCGAGGAACAGCTCGAGCACGTCGATGAAGTTGGTGCCGTTGACCGGATCGCCGCCGATGCCGACCGCCGTGGTCTGGCCGCGGCCGACCGCGGTGGTCTGATGGACGGCCTCATAGGTCAGCGTCCCGGAGCGGCTGACGACGCCGACCGAACCCTTGGCGAAGATGTTGCCGGGCATGATGCCGATCTTGCACTCGCCGGGCGTCAGCACGCCCGGGCAGTTGGGGCCGATGAGGCGGGTCTTGCTGCCGGTCAGCGCGCGCTTGACCTTGACCATGTCCAGCACCGGAATGCCCTCGGTGATGCAGATGACCAGCGGCATCTCGGCGTCGATCGCCTCGAGGATGGCATCGGCGGCGCCGGCGGGCGGGACATAGACGGCCGACGCGGTGGCGCCGGTGACCTCACGGGCCTCGGCGACGGTATCGAACACCGGCAGGCCGAGATGGGTCTGGCCGCCCTTGCCCGGGGCGGTGCCGCCGACGAGCTTGGTGCCATAGGCGATGGCGGATTCGGAATGGAAGGTGCCCTGCTTGCCGGTGAAGCCCTGGGTGATCACCTTGGTGGAGGCGTTGACGAGGATGCTCATGGTTACGCTGCCTTCTTCACTTCGGCGACGATCTTGGCCGCCGCATCCCCGAGATTGTCCGCCGAGATGATCGGCAGGCCGGAACCGGCAAGAATCTTCTTGCCCAGCTCGACATTGGTGCCTTCCAGCCGGACGACCAGCGGCACTGCGAGGTTCACTTCCTTCGCCGCGGCGATGATGCCCTCGGCGATGATGTCGCAGCGCATGATGCCGCCGAAGATGTTGACGAGGATGCCCTTCACCGCCGGGTCCTTGAGGATCAGCTTGAAGGCCGCGGTCACCTTCTCCTTGTCGGCGCCGCCGCCGACATCGAGGAAGTTGGCCGGCTCGGCACCGTTGAGCTTGATGATGTCCATCGTGGCCATGGCGAGGCCGGCGCCGTTGACCAGGCAGCCGATCGAGCCATCAAGCTTGATGAAAGCGAGGTCATATTCGCTGGCCTCGACCTCGGCCGGGTCTTCCTCGGTGAGATCGCGCAGCTCCATCAGGTCCTTGTGGCGATAGAGCGCGTTCGAATCGAAGCCGACCTTGGCATCGAGGACGAGCAGCTTGCCATCCTCGGTGACGGCCAGCGGGTTGATCTCCATCTGGCTGGCGTCGGTGCCGACAAAGGCGGCGTAGAGCTTCTCGGTGACCAGATGCGCCTGCTTGGCGAGATCGCCGGTAAGGCCCAGCGCCGCGGCGACGGCGCGGCCGTGGTGGGGCATGATGCCGGTGACCGGATCGATGGTGATGGTCTTGATCTTCTCGGGCGTGTCATGCGCCACGGTCTCGATGTCCATGCCGCCTTCGGTGCTGGCGACCAGCGCGATACGACCCGAGCCCCGGTCGACGAGCATGGCGAGGTAAAATTCCTTGGCGATGTCGACGCCGTCGGTGACGTAGAGGCGGTTGACCTGCTTGCCCTGCGGGCCGGTCTGGATGGTGACCAGCGTGTTGCCGAGCATGTCGGTGGCGGCGGCGCGGACTTCCTCGGCCGATTTGGCGAGGCGGACGCCGCCCTTGGCTTCCGGCGGCAGCTCGGTGAACTTGCCCTTGCCGCGGCCGCCGGCATGGATCTGCGCCTTGACGACATAGAGCGGCCCGGGGAGCTGGGAGGTGGCGGCGACGGCCTCCTCCACGGTCATTGCGGCGATGCCGGCGGGCACGGGCACGCCGAATTTGGCGAGCAGTTCCTTTGCCTGATACTCATGGATATTCATGCACTTGCCTCCATCGGCACCAGGCCGAGCTTCTCGAACAGCGTGTCATCACGATCACGCCCCGGATTGTTGGTGGTGAGCAGTCGCTCGCCGACGAAAATGGAATTGGCGCCAGCGAGGAAGCACAGAGCCTGGGCCTCGTCGCTCATCGCCTCGCGGCCGGCCGACAGGCGGACGACGGCGTTGGGCATAGTGATCCTTGCTACCGCCACGGTGCGGGCGAACTCGACGCCGTCAATGGCCGGCGCCCGGCCGCCGAGGATGGCGTCGCCAATCGGGGTGCCGGCGATGGGCACGAGGCCGTTGACCGGCACGCTGCCGGGATGCGGCACCATGGTGGCAAGGGTATGGATCAGGCCGACACGGTCGGTGCGGCTCTCGCCCATGCCGATGATGCCGCCGCAGCAGACCGAGATGCCGGCGTCGCGGACCCGGGCCAGCGTCTCCAGCCGGTCAGCCTGGTCACGGGTGGAGGCGACATCGTCATAATATTCGGGCGAGGTGTCGATATTGTGGTTGTAATAGTCGAGCCCGGCCTGCCCCAGCGCCTCGGCCTGGCTGCCGGACAACATGCCGAGCGTCATGCAGGTTTCGAGGCCGAGGGCGCGGACGCCGTGGACCATCTCGGCCAGTTGCGCCATGTCGCGGTCCCTGGGGCCGCGCCAGGCGGCGCCCATGCAGAAACGCGAGGCGCCGCTGGCCTTGGCGGCCGCGGCGGCGGCGACCACCTCGGTGACGGTCATCAGCTTGTCGGCCTTGATGCCGGTATGGTAGCGCGCCGCCTGCGCACAATAGCCGCAATCCTCGGGGCAGCCGCCGGTCTTGATCGACAGCAGCTGCGACTTCTGGACGGCATTGGCCGGGAACACCGCGCGGTGCACGCCCTGGGCCTGGAAGACGAGGTCGGCAAAGGGAAGATCGAACAGCGCGGCAATTTCCTGCCGCGTCCAGTCATGCCGCGCCGTAGTCATGGGCGCGGCCTGGCTCAACCAAGGCTCCCGTCGATAGCGCGGCAGGCGGTGAGCAATTCCTTCACCGCATCGACCGACTTGTCGAAATTGGCCTGGGCCTCTTCGCTCAGCGCGATTTCGACGATCCGCTCGACACCGCCGGCGCCGATCACGCAGGGCACGCCGACATAGAGATCGTTGACGCCATATTGGCCGGTGAGGTTCACCGCGCAAGGGATGACGCGCTTCTTGTCCTTGAGATAGGCCTCGGCCATCTCGATGCCGCTGGTGGCGGGCGCGTAGAAGGCGCTGCCGGTCTTGAGCAGGCCGACGATCTCGCCGCCGCCCGAGCGGGTGCGCTGGACGATGGCGTCGATGCGCTCCTGGGTCGACCAGCCCATCTTGATCAGGTCCGGGATCGGGATGCCGGCGACGGTGCTGTACTCGACGACGGGGACCATGGTGTCGCCGTGCCCGCCGAGGACGAAGGCGGTGACGTCCTTGACCGAGACCTTGAACTCATCGGCGAGGAAATGGCGGAAGCGCGCCGAATCGAGCACGCCGGCCATGCCGACGACCATGTGCTGCGGCAGGCCGGAGAATTCGCGCAGCGCCCAGACCATCGCATCGAGCGGGTTGGTGATGCAGATGACGAAGGCGCCCGGGGCGTTGGCCTTGATGCCCTCGCCGACGGCCTTCATCACCTTGAGGTTGATGCCGAGCAGGTCATCGCGGCTCATCCCCGGCTTGCGGGCGACGCCGGCGGTGACGATGATGACATCGGCATTGGCGATGTCGGCATAGTCATTGGTGCCCTTCAGGCCTGCGTCGAAGCCCTCGACCGGGCCGCACTGGGCGAGATCGAGCGCCTTGCCCTGGGGCACGCCCTCGACCACGTCGAACAGCACGACATCGCCGAGTTCCTTGGCAGCGGCCAGATGGGCCAGCGTGCCGCCGATGTTACCGGCTCCGATGAGTGCGATTTTTGCGCGTGCCATGGTCAACCCCGTCCTTCACTTGAGTCGTTTATGTCGCAGCCCGGATAGTCCCGCTGCCTCTGCTTCGCAACCGCACACGTGCATTTGTATCATGCGTTGCATGTCAGTTGTTGCCGTGGCCGAGCGCCAGATAGTCGAGGCTCTGCATTTCCATCAGCCGCGAGACGGTGCGCTCGAACTCGAAGACGCCGTCGCCTTCCGGATACAGCGCCGCCGGCTCGGCGTCGGCGGCGGCGATCAGCTTGACCTTCCATTCATAGAGCGCGTCGACCAGCGTGATGAAGCGCGTCGCCTCGTTGCGCTGGGCGGGGCTGAGCACCGGGACGCCGACGACCATCACCGTGTGATAGTGGCGGGCGACGGCGAGATAATCGGCAGCGCCGAGCGGCTGGCGGCAGAGCCGGCTGAACGAGAACACCGCGACGCCCTTCAGCGACTTGGGCACGAACAAGGTGCGGCCGCCACCGACGGCCAGCGTCTCGGTCGGCACGCGGGCGCGGTCCTCCACCGGATAGTCGGTCATCCGGAAGAAGGCATCGGCCATCCTGGCGCTCGCCTCGGGGCCATTGGGGACATACCAGACCGGGCGGCCGCCAAGGCGCGCCATCCGGTAATCGGTGGGGCCATCGAGGGCCAGCACGTCGCACTGGCCCTTGAGGCGGGCGATGAAGGGCAGGAAGAGCTGGCGGTTGAGGCCGTTCTTGTAGAGATCGTCGGGCGGGCGATTGCTGGTGGCGATGATCGTCACCCCGGCGGCGAACAGGCCTTCGAACAGCCGGGCGAGGATGGCGGCGTCGGCGATGTCCTTGACCTGCATCTCGTCGAAGGCCAGCAGCCGGGCGCCGGCGGCGACCTCGGCGGCGACGGTCGCCATCGGATCATGGCCGCCCCGGCCCCGCTCGGCGTGCAGCCGCTCGTGCATCTCCAGCATGAACTCGTGGAAATGGACGCGGCGCTTGGGGGCAACCTGCACATGGTCGAAGAACAGGTCCATCAGCATCGACTTGCCGCGGCCGACACCGCCCCAGAGATAAAGGCCACGCACGGCGGCCGGCTTCTCGCCCTTCAGCCGGGCGAAGAAGCCGGGCTTTTCGGGCGGCTTTTCGAGGGCGGCGGCGAGGCCCGCCAATCGGTTGACGACGGCAGCCTGGGCCGGATCGTGGCGCAGCTCGCCGCGTGCGAGCAATTCGCCATAGGCCGCAGCGACACCGGTCATTGCGTATCGACGTTGTCGGCTAGCCGGGGCTGTTTGGGGATCTTGCGCAGCGTGCCGGTGAAGCTGGCGATATTGGCATCGTTCTGGCGCACGAGGCCACGGACGAAGACCATCTTGCCGGTTTCCTTCAGCACCTCGCCGGTGACTTCCAGCGGCGGGCCGACGATGCCGGCGCCGAGGAAGTCGGTCGCGCAGGACAGAGTGACGGCCGAGCTGGTTTCGAGCTGGCGGTGAATGATGCCGAACATCGCCACATCGATGAACGACATGATGAAGCCACCGTGCAGATAGCCGAGAACATTGGTGTGGCGGCGCTCGGTCTCGATGCGGATCTGGACGGTGCTGTCGGGACGCTCGCGCATGTGGAGGTCGCCGAGCACGGTGCCGAAGCGGCCATCGGTGTCACGGGCCCAATATTGCCAGCCGGCGAGGGGGCCGGTCTCGATGGGGTCGATTGCCATGGGCGGGGATTAGGGGGGGGCCGGCCAGGGAGCAAGGGAGAAAAGGCAGGGCCGCGGCGAAGCCGCGGCTGGCGTCGGACGGGTTTGGTCCGCGTGGCGGACCGCCCCGCCGGCCGGGAGCTTGCCGAGTCTGTCGATAGCTTCGCTATCGTCAGCCGGCGCGCTCCAGCATCATGATCTTGATCTCGGCGATTGCCTTGGCCGGATTGAGCCCCTTTGGGCAGACATTCGAGCAGTTCATGATCGTGTGGCAGCGATAGAGGCGGAACGGGTCCTCCAGCGCGTCGAGCCGCTCGCCGGTCATCTCGTCGCGGCTGTCGGCGAGCCAGCGATAGGCCTGAAGCAGGATGGCGGGGCCGAGGAACTTGTCGGAGTTCCACCAGTAGCTCGGGCAGGCGGTGGAGCAGCAGGCGCAGAGGATGCACTCGTAGAGGCCATCAAGCTTGCCGCGGTCCTCGACCGACTGGAGCCGCTCCTCGCCGCTGGGGGCGGGGGTGACGGTCTGCAGCCAGGGCTTGATCGAGGCATATTGAGCGTAGAAATGCTTGAAATCGGGGACAAGGTCCTTGACCACCTCCATGTGCGGCAGCGGGGTGATGCGTACCTCGCCCTTGATGTCCTCGATCGCCTGGGTGCAGGCCAGCGTGTTGGTGCCATCGATGTTCATCGAGCAGGAGCCGCAGATGCCCTCGCGGCACGAGCGGCGGAAGGTCAGCGTGCTGTCGACCTCGGCCTTGATCTTGATCAGCGCGTCGAGGATCATCGGGCCGGTGTCGTCGAGATCCAGCTCATAGGTGTCGTAGCGCGGGTTGGCGCCGTCATCGGGGTTCCAGCGGTAGATCTTGAAGGCGCGCACATTGCTGGCGCCCGCCGGCGCGGGGTACCGCTTGCCGGCGCTGGAGATCTTGCTGTTAGCGGGGAGAGAAAATTCAGCCATTTCAGCTACCTTCAGTAAACCCGGGCCTTGGGCTTGATGTATTCGATCTCGTCGGTGAGCGTGTAGGTGTGGACCGGGCGCCGGGCCAGCTCTACCGCGCCGTCACGGAACCAGCCGAGCGAATGGTTCATGAAATTGACGTCGTCGCGCTTGGGGAAATCCTCGTGCATATGGGCGCCGCGGCTCTCGTGCCGGGTCTTGGCCATGTGCATGGTCAGCACGGCCTGGCCGATCATGTTGTCCAGCTCCAGCGTCTCGATCAGGTCGGTGTTGAAGATCAGGCTGCGGTCGGCGATCCCGATGTCGGCCATGCGCTGGTAGACGGCGTCGATCTTGCGGGTACCCTCGTCGAGGATCTCCGAGGTGCGGAACACTGCGGCATTGGCCTGCATGGTCTTCTGCATGGCGAGACGGACTTCCGAGGTCGGGGAACCGCCCTTGGCGTGGCGGAAGCCATCGAGCCGGCCGAGCGCCATGTCGGCGCTGGACTTGTTCATTGGCGGGTGGGCGGTGCCCGGCTTGAGCGTCTCGCCGATGCGGTGGGCGGTGGCGCGGCCGAAGACGACGAGATCGATCAGGCTGTTCGAACCGAGGCGGTTGGCACCGTGGACCGAGACGCAGGCCGCCTCGCCGACGGCGAACAGGCCGGGGACGACGGCATCGGGATCACCGTCCTTCAGCGTCACGACCTCGCCGTGATAATTGGTCGGGATGCCGCCCATGTTGTAGTGGACGGTCGGCGTCACCGGAATCGGCTCGCGGGTGACGTCGACACCGGCGAAGATCTTGGCGGTCTCGGAGATGCCGGGCAGCCGTTCGTGCAGAACGGCGGGATCGATGTGGTTGAGGTGGAGGAAGATATGGTCGCCTTCCTTGCCGACGCCCCTGCCCTCGCGGATTTCCATCGCCATCGAGCGGCTGACGACGTCGCGGCTGGCGAGGTCCTTGGCCGAGGGGGCGTAGCGCTCCATGAAGCGCTCGCCCTGCGAATTGGTCAGGTAGCCGCCCTCGCCGCGCGCGCCTTCGGTGATCAGCACGCCGGCGCCATAGATGCCGGTCGGGTGGAACTGGACGAATTCCATGTCCTGCATGGCCACGCCGGCGCGGATCGCCATGCCGCCGCCGTCACCGGTGCTGGTATGGGCGCTGGTGGCGGAGAAATAGCAGCGGCCGTAGCCGCCGGTGGCGAGCACGGTCTTGTGGCTGCGGAAGCGGTGGATGCTGCCATCGTCCATGTTGATGGCGATGACGCCGCGGCACTCGCCGTCGACCATAATCAGGTCGATGGCGAAATATTCGATATAGAAGTCGGTCGCGTACTTCAGGCTCTGCTGGTACAGCGCGTGCAGCATGGCGTGGCCGGTGCGGTCGGCGGCGGCGCAGGTGCGCTGGGCCGGGGGGCCTTCGCCCATGTTCTGCATCATGCCGCCGAACGGGCGCTGGTAGATGCGGCCGGCCTCGGTGCGGCTGAACGGCACGCCGAAATGCTCGAGCTCATAGACGGCGGCAGGCGCCTCGCGGCACAGATATTCGATGGCGTCCTGGTCGCCGAGCCAGTCCGAGCCCTTGACGGTGTCGAACATGTGCCAGGTCCATGGTCCGGGCCCATGTTGCCGAGGGCCGCTGCAATGCCACCTTGCGCGGCGACGGTGTGGGAGCGGGTGGGGAAGACCTTGGTGATGCAGGCGGTCTTCAGACCGGCCTCGGCGATGCCCATCGCGGCGCGCAGCCCGGACCCGCCGGCACCGACAACGACGGCATCATAGACATGATCGATGATCTGATAGGCTTCGGGCATCAGGCGGCTCCAAGGGCGATCTTGAGCACGGCGAACACGGCGGCTGCCGCGCCCGCCAGCGTGTAGAAATTGAGTGCGAGCATGGCCAGCACGCGCGAGGCACCGTGGAGATAATCCTCCAGCAGCACCTGGACGCCCAGACGCAGATGCCAGAACACCGAGACGATGAAGAGCAGCATCGGCACCGCAGCGACAGGCTGCCGCAGCCAAAGGGTGACGCTGGCGTAATCGAGGCTCGGCAGGCGGACGAGGCTGCCGATGAACCACAGCACCAGGACGATGTTGCTCACCGCCGTGATGCGCTGCAGCCACCAGTGATGGACGCCGTCCTTGGCGGCACCGAGGCCGCGTACCCGGCCCAGCGATGTTCCCGTACCCATGTCAGAGCCCCTTGGTCATCAGGATCACCGCCCAGGTCAGCGCGGTGAGCGCCACCGAGGCAACCATGGTCATGGAGGCGAACGTCTTGCTGACGCCGATCTCCAGCGCCTGGCCGGTGTCCATCACCAGATGGCGGATGCCGCTCATCATGTGCTGGAAGAAGACCCAGGTGAAGCCGACGCCGACGAGGATGCCGAACCAGCCGGTCGCCACCTGCATGAACAGCGCATAGGCCTCCGGGCCGGTGGCGGCGGCGACCAGCCACCAGAGGAACAACAGCACCGCGCCGAACGCCATCGCGCTGCCGGTGGCGCGGTGGAGGATCGAGACGGTCATGTGCACCCGCCACTTCCAGATGCTCAGATGCGGCGACATCGGTCGCGGCGCGATGGGTCGGCCAGCCATGTTTTTTCCTTGCTCCTGCCCGTTGCCGGGGTCGTGTTCGCGGCCCTATCTACGCCATAAGCCGTCAAGCACAACCGTCATGATGCGGCAAGTGCGAACAGTTTCAGTCGCTGGCGAGGCGAGCATAGCCGAGTTCGTCCTGCCAGGAGGCACCGTCCCACCAGCTCTGGCGGTAGTGCGCTTCCTGGCGAAAGCCGAGATGGCCGAGCAGGCGCTGGGCGGCGAGATTGCGGATATCGGTGATCGCGGCGACGCGGCGCAGGCCCTGGCCGAATAGCCGCTCGAGCAGCGCCGCGCCGGCCTCCATGGCCAGCCCCTGCCCGCGCCATGCCGGCATCATCGCGAAGCCGAGCATCGCCTGCCCCGGACCCGGATCTTCGAAAGCGACGCCAAAATCGCCGACAAGCTCGCCATTTGCCGCCAGCAGCGCGAACTGCTGCCAGCCGGGCGCCATCAACGACGGGCGGCGCTGCATCGCCTGCACCTGGGCGACGCTCTGTGCCAGCGTCCGTGTCTGCGGATCGAAGGGCATGGCGCTGCGGCACGCATGCCAGGCCGGCGCATCGGCGAGCCGAAGCGGGCGGATGAGGAGGCGGGGCGTGCGCAACCACCAGTCTTGAATGGGAATGCCGGCGGGGCTATCGGCCAGCGCTGAAACGGAATGGGGCATGGGCGTCGGCCTGTTCGATAGGGCCGGTTATCGGCGTGTCCGCTGGTCCTTAGGCGCATCGGGCATGGTTGGCAAAATTGCAGTCTGCCACACCGGGTGTGGCTATTGTGCCGCACTGGCCGGGACAAGTTTTCCGGCTAAGGCGCCGTTACACATCTTGCCCTTTCCGAACCAGGGCAGGGAGTTCATAGTTTTTAAAAGAGATCGCTTGCATAAGAACTTCTGATCATTGGACTTGGGAGGAATAAAGTGATGCGTAATACTTATCGCCTTCCGCTTCTTCGACTGGCCCTGATGGCTGGCGCCAGTATCGCTGCCAGTGCCGCGATGGCGCAGGACACGGCCAGCGTGGAGGCAGCCGATGATCTGATCATCGTGACCGCCAGCAAGCGGACGGCGACGCTGATCGACACGCCGATTTCGGTGTCTGTGTCCTCCCGGGCACAGATTGAGCAATCACAGATCCGCGATGCGCTCGATCTGCAGACTCTGGTGCCGTCGCTGCGCGTGAACCAGCTCCAGGCCACCGCGCAGACCAACTTCAGCATCCGTGGCTTCGGCAACGGCGCCGGCAACATCGGCATCGAGCCTTCCGTCGGCGTGTTCATCGACGGTGTCTATCGCTCGCGGTCCGCCGCCCAGATCGGCGACCTGCCGGCGCTGGAGCGCGTGGAAGTATTGCGCGGGCCGCAATCGACGCTGTTCGGCAAGAATGCCTCGGCCGGCATCATCTCGATCGTCACCGCCGAACCGCAGTTCACCCTCGGGGGCACGGCCGAAGTCTCCTACGGGAACTTCGACGCCATCGTTGCGCGGGCGAATATCACCGGTCCGATCTCGGACACCATCGCCGTGAGCCTTGGCGGCAACATCAACAAGCGCGACGGCTATGCCTTCGATGCCAACCTCAACGACGATGTGAGCAATCGCAACCGCTGGGGCGTGCGCGGCCAGATATTGTTCAAGCCGTCGGAAAGCTTCAAGGCGCGGCTGATCGCCGATTACGACAAGATCGACGAAAATTGCTGCGCGACCGCGAACATTTTCAATGGGCCGACCGGGGCGGCCGTGGCCGCGCTGGGCGGACGCTTCGATGCAGCAGACCCCTTCTCGTTCCGCGTGTTCAACAACCGGCCATCGACCAACCTGATCGAGAATTACGGCGTCTCGCTGCAGACCGATCTCGCCGCCGGCGATTTCGATATCACAACGATCAGCGCCTATCGCGCCGTGCAGTCCGATACCAACCAGGATTCGGATTTCACCAGCGCCGAGCTGCTCGCATCCAACCGCGGCCTGGTCGAGATCGATACCTACACGTTCGAGGCGCGGATCGCCTCGAATTTTGACGGCATCTTCAACTTCCTGCTTGGCGGCTATTATTTCCACGAGGACATCAAGCACACCAACGACGTGAAGGTCGGTCGGGATTTCCGCAATTATATCAATCTGTTGTCCGGCGGCGGTTATTCGCAGGCCGAAGCGGCGCTCGGCTTTCCGGCAGGTACCTTCGGCGCCGCTGGCCAGGGGCTGGTCGACACCTGGGACTACAAGAACCGCGCCATTTCGGTTTTCGGCGAGGTGAACATCACCCCGACCGACCAGCTGACCCTGACCGGCGGTTTCAACTACACGCGCGATCGCAAGGATGTCGTAGGCAGCGGGGTATCGACCGACATATTCTCGTCGCTCGATCTTGTTGCCATCGGCGGCCAGCTGCTGGCCCAGCAGGGCGCCCCACCTTCCCAGATCCCGGCGCTGGCACAAAATCCGCAGTTCAATCCGCTGCTGGCGCTTCGGGAACTGCAGTTTCTGCCGCCGTTCCTCGGCTTTCCCAATGCGGTGGAGGACGGGCGGTCGCGGGACAATGATCTCAGCTACACCGCACGGATCAGCTACAAGTTCGATGACCGCATCACCGGCTATCTGACCTATGCGACCGGGTTCAAGGCGTCGTCCTGGAACCTGTCTCGCGACAGCCGGCCGCTGCCCTCCGACTTCATTCCCGGCTCGCCGATCACCAATCCGGCGGCATCGCCGATCCGCAGCGCCGGCCTGGCACTGCCCAACCTCACCACCGGCAGCCGCTTTGCCGGGCCGGAGAATGCCGAGCTGTTCGAGGCGGGGCTAAAGGGGCAGTTCGACGGGTTCGCGTTCACGCTCGCGGTGTTCAAGCAAGCGTTGCGCGGCTTCCAGGGGACGGTGTTTACCGGCTCCGGTTTTATTCTGGGCAACGCCGACAAGCAGTCCACCTTCGGCTTCGAGCTGGACACCAGCTTGACGCCGATCCGCGACCTGAACGTGACCGCCAGCCTGACCTATTTGCGGCCGAAGTTCGACAGCTACCCCGATGGGTCGGCACTGGGTCCGGACTTCGTGATACGGCCGGCCGACCTGAGCGGAGAGCGGGTTGCCGGTGTGCCGGAATTCTCGATCGCCGTTGGCAGCACCTACACGCAGCGGCTGACCGACAGCGCGCGGCTGGTCTGGCATGCGGACTTCGCGCTGCAAAGTCCGGTCGGCCTCCTCGACGGGCGACCTGATGTCACCCGCGAGGTCGAATCGCTGAACGCCTCGCTGACGCTGGCGCTGGGCGACCATGTCGAAATTTCCGCATGGGGACGTAACCTCACCAACGCACAGTTTCTGTATGCGATCTTCCCCACCACCATCCAGACGGGCAGCCTGTCCGGCTATGCCAGCATGCCGCGGACCTATGGCGGGCTGGTGCGCTACCGCTTCTGATCCGGCGGCGGGCATTGCCTATGCGGCGGTGCCCGCCTAATCCCGGCCGATGAGCGGCTTTGTCCTGACCCTGTCCTGCACCCGCGCCGAGGCAGAGGCGCTGCCCGAGAGCGGCGAAATTTTTCCTGACCTCAGCGACCCGCCGACGCTGCTGGTCGACGAGCCCGATCCGCACCGGCCGGACGACTGGGTGCTCAGCGCCTATTTCGACAGCGAACCGTCGGATGCGCTGGTGGCGCGGGTGCGGGCGCTGGCGCCCTCGGCGACCGCGCACAGCCTCGAACCGCTGCCGGACAATGACTGGCTGACGCTGAGCCAGCGCGACCTCGAGCCGGTGCGGGCCGGGCGCTTCATCGCCCATACCGCTGCCCATGCCGGTGCGGTGCGGCCCGGCGACATTGCCATTGCCGTGGAGGCCGGGCTGGCCTTCGGTACCGGGCAGCACATGACGACCCATGGCTGCCTGCAGGCGCTGGCGGCACTGGCGCGGCAGCGACAATTCCGGAATATCATCGATCTGGGGACGGGCACGGGGATATTGGCGATCGCGGCAGCCCGGCGTTGGCCGCGGGCGCGAGTGACCGCCTCAGACATCGATCCGCTGGCGGTCGCGGTGGCGCAGGACAATGCCCGGCGCAACCGCATTGCACCGGGGGGGATCATTATGGTGACGGCAGCAGGGATGCGACACCGGCTTATCGAACAGCGGGCGCCCTATGATCTGATGCTGGCCAATATTCTGGCGGGGCCTTTGATTGCCATGGCGCGGCCGGTTTCGGCGGGGCTGGCGCCCGGCGGCATGCTGGTGCTGGCCGGGCTCTTGTCTTCACAGGCGGCGGCGGTGCGCCGGGCCTATCGGCTGCACGGGCTGGTGCCGGCAGCTTTAGGGCCGCGTCAGTCGTTCCGGGCGGAATGGCCCTGTCTGGTGCTGACGCGGCCTGTCTGAGCGTCGATCACGCGGTGTAGGCGTGGAACAGACGGCTGTCGGTGTTGATCAGCTGCAGGCGAACGCGGGTCTTACGCGGCGCCGGGCGGCGGATTTCGGCCGTGGCGGGAGCCTGGATTTCCGGCTCGAAGCCCTGGTGGGCGATCTTCATGGTTACTCTCCTGTTTGTCCCGGGAGGAAATGCCTACCGGTGTACTGGAGATAGTATTATCCTTGGTCTTCACTAGGCATGCTGCATCTGCGTCAGCTATGCGTTCAGTGCATAGCTTGCGATAGTCTTGCCAGCCATTCGGCCTCGTCGATGACCTCGATGCCCAGTGCCTCGGCCTTGGCGCGCTTCGATCCGGCGTCGGCGCCGGCGACCACAAGGTCGGTCCGTGCCGACACCGAGCCGGCCACGCGCGCGCCGAGCGACTCCGCCTGCACCCGGGCCTCGTCCCGCGTCAGCCCGGACAGGCTGCCGGTGAACACCACGGTCTTGCCCGACAGCGCCGTCTGCCGCGCCGCCGCCAGCGGCTCGGGGCGGACCTCGCGCAACAGGTCCTCGAAAGTCTCCAGATTGTGCGGCTCGGCGAAGAAATCGATCAGTGCCTGGGCGACGATCGTGCCGATGCCGTTGATATCCTGGAGCAAGCCGCGCGCATTCTCGTCCTCGGCGGCGGCCAGCGCGGCATCGCGCAGCGCCTCGGCCGCGCCGAACGCCCGCGCCAGGTCGCGCGCCGTCACCTCGCCGACATGGCGGATGCCGAGGGCGAACAGGAACCGGTCCAGCCCCACCGTGCGCCGGGCCTCGATGGCGGCGAGCAGCTTGTCGACCGAGGTCGGCTTGAAGCCTTTCCAGCCGAGCATCGTCTCACGATGGTCCTTCAGGCGAAACACGTCGCCGGGGCGGGCGATCAGCCCCTGCGCGGCGAACTGCTCGATGCGCTCGCTGCCCAGCCCCTCGATGTCGAGCGCCGTGCGCGAAACGAAATGCCGCAGCCGCTCGCTAACCTGTGCCGGACATGTCAGCCCGCCCGTGCAGCGGCGCACCACCTCGCCTTCCTCGCGGACTGCATGGCTGGCGCAGACCGGGCACAGCACCGGCATCTCGAACGCCGGCCCGCCGCCATCGACGATGACGCCCAATATCTGCGGGATGACATCGCCGGCGCGCTGTACCTTGACGCGGTCGCCGGGCTTGACCCCCAACCGGGCAATCTCGTCCTCATTGTGCAGTGTCGCGTTGGTCACCACCACGCCGCCGACCGTCACCGGCTGCAGTCGCGCCACCGGCGTGAGCGCGCCCGTGCGGCCGACCTGGATGTCGATCGCCATCAACAGCGTCTCGGCCTGCTCGGCGGCGAACTTGTGCGCCACCGCCCAGCGTGGCGACCGCGCCACCTGGCCGAGCCGGGCCTGCCAGTCCAGCCGCTCCAGCTTGTAGACGGCGCCATCGATATCATAGGCGAGATCGGCCCGCCGGCGCTCCAGCCCAGCAGCAAAGGCCAGCGCCGCCTCGATGTCGGCATCGGCCAGCCGTTCGCTGCCGATGTCGAAGCCCCAGCCGGCCAGCGCCGCCATCACGCCGCTCTGGGTGTCGGCCGGCACGGCGCTTATCTCGCCCCAGCCATGCGCGATGAAGGCCAGCGGCCGGCTGGCAGTGATCCGGGCATCGAGCTGCCTCAGCGCGCCAGCGGCGGCGTTGCGCGGGTTGGCGAACACCTTGCCCCCCGCCTCCACCGCCCGCGCATTGAGCGCGGCAAAATCCGCCCGCGCCATATAAACCTCGCCGCGCACCTCGACCACATCGGGCGCCCCCGCCGGCAGCGTGTGCACCAGCCCGCGCACCTCCGCGACATTGGCGGTCACATCCTCGCCCACTGCGCCGTCGCCGCGCGTCGCCGCATGGACCAGCCGCCCACGCTCGAAGCGCAGCGAACAGGACAGGCCGTCGATCTTCGCCTCGCACGCCAGCCGTACCGGCTCGTCCGCCGGCAGCCCGAGGAACCGCCGCACCCGGGCCACGAACTCCGTCGCCCCCTCGGCCGAGAACACATTGTCGAGGCTGAGCATCGGTCGGGCATGGGTGATCTTGCCGAAGCCGGGCGCCGGCGCCGCACCCACCCGCAGGCTCGGACTGTCCGCACGCACCAGATGCGGAAACGCCGCCTCGATCTCGCGGTTGCTGCGCACCAGCGCGTCATAATCGGCGTCGCTGATCGTCGGCGCATCCTCGGCGTGATAACGCCGGTCGTGCTCGGCAATCAGCGCCGCCAGCCGGGCCAGCTCGGCCGCGGCGCTCTCATCGGTCAGGTCCATTGGCGAAGGCATAGCAGGGCGATTTGGGAAGGGAAGAGGCCTCCGGCGGCTGGGGGCTTAGCCCCCAGCCCCCATTGAGAATCAGGGGCCCAACCAATTCGGTCTGCGCGCGCGAAGCGCATTTTAAGTGCCTGCGGCGCGCGCTAAACTTCGTTGGCTATGCGCGTTCATGGGGGCTGGGGGCTTAGCCCCCAGCCGCCGGAGGCCCCTGCCCTAGAACCGGAACCCCACCGTCGCATTCCACGTCCGCGGATCGCCGAAATAGACGGTCTGGATGTTGCCGACCGAGCTGAACTCCTGGCCGTCGGTGCGGTAGCGGGCATCGGAGAGGTTCTTGACGCCGCCGCGCAGGTACCAGGCGCCGCCGGCGGCATCGAACTGGACATAGGCGTTGGCGAGCCAGTAGCCGGGTTCGCGCAGGTTGGGCCGGTTGTCCACCGAGAGGAAGTGCGCGTCGACGAAGCGGGCATCGCCGCCGAAGGTCAGGCTGCCGGCGCTGCCGAGCGGCAGGGTATAGTCGCTGGCGAGGGTGAAGGTGATCGGCGGGGCGAAGGCGGGCTCGCAGATCACGGCGTTGCCGGTGGGGTTGCAGGAGAAGGTCGGCGGGCGGCGGCCGTCGTTGAACTCGCGATATTCGGCATTGAGATAGCCGAACGAGGCCCGGACGTTCCAGCGGTCGGTCGGTCGGACGGCGGCCTCGGCCTCGACGCCCCAGATCCGCAGCTGGCCGGCGTTCAGCACCGGGAAAACGGCGAGCGAGCCGCCGCCGACACGGGCCTGGAAATCCTTGTAGTCGCTGAGAAAGGCGTTTGCCGACAGGCGGACGCGGCCATCGAGGAAGCTGCCCTTGGCGCCGCCTTCATAGGTCCAGACGGTTTCCGGGCGGAACTGGGTGACGATGGTCGGCACGCCGCCGACGACGACGGTGAGGTCGTTGATCGAATTGGCGCGGCCGTTGAAGCCGCCGGACTTGAAGCCGCGCGAGGCCGAGCCATAGAGCAAGGTGTCGGGCGTCGGCTTGAAGGACAGGGTGAGGGTCGGCGTCCAGGCGCCGAAGCTGGCCTTGTTGTCATTGTTGAACGGCGCCGGCAGGCTGCCGGGGAAACTGAACGGCGGGAACAGTGCCTGGAACAGCGGGCTGGTGGCGACCGTGGTCAGCCGGTCATATTCGCGGTCCTCATGGGTGTAGCGCAGGCCGGCGGTGATCGCGAACTGGTCGGTGAAATCATAGGTGGCCTGGCCGAAGGCGGCGTAGCTGCGGGTGCGCTGGCGATCGTCGATGAACCGCAGGAACGGGATGCCGAGCAGATCGTCGGCATAGGCCTCCTGGTGCGAGCGGACGACCTCATCGAGATAATAGAGGCCAACGACGCCACTGAAACGATCGGTGTTCCATTTCAGCTGGAGTTCCTGGCTGAACTGCTCCTGGGCAATGCCGACGAAGACATCGCCGAGCTCGGCCTCGGTGGCGTCGATGTCGATGAAGAGGTCGGGCCGCAGCTTGCGATAGGCGGTGATCGAGGACAGGGTGATGGCGTCCGACACCTCGAGATTGGCGGTCAGCGACAAGCCCCAATGGTCGAGCCGCTGGCCCTCGTCGCCGGTGAAGCTAGTCGAGGCCTTGTAATCATAGTCACCGTAGGGATTAGCCCGGATCGGGCGGACGCCGGTCAGCGGCGCGGTGGCATAGCCGAGCGTCAGTTCGTTGCGCTGGCGGGTATAGTCGCCGGAGAGGATCAGTTCGAGACGCTCGCTGGGCTTGGCGCGCAGGATAGCGCGGCCGGTCAGCGAATCGCGGTCGTTATACTTGCGGCCGGTGCGAGGATCGGTGACCAGCCCATCGCGCTTGTCGTACTGGCCGGCGACGGACAGCGCCAACTTGTCGGCGACGAGCGGCGCCGAGACATAGCCGTTGAGCAGAATCTGGTTGAAGCTGCCATAGAGCGCCGAGCCCTGGCCGGTGAGCACGTTCAGATCGGGCTTGCGCGAGACGATGCTGATGGCGCCGCCGATGGTGTTCTTGCCATAGAGCGTGCCCTGCGGCCCGCGCAGCACCTCGATGCGCTCGACATCATTGAGGCCGAGCAGCGCGCCCTGGATGCGCGAGAGATAGACGCCGTCGACATAGACGCCGACCGCCGGATCGAAGGTCTGCAATGCATCGGGCTGGCCGATGCCGCGGATGAAGATGTTGGCGCTGGTGGCCGAGCCGCGGCCCTGGACGATGTTGAGGTTCGGCGCCGTGCCCTGCAGGCCGGAGAGATCGACCGCCTGCAGCCGCTCCAGATCACGCTGGCCGAAGGCCGAGACGGCGACTGGCACGTCGATCAGCCGCTCGTCGCGCCGCCGGGCCGAGACGATGATTTCCTCATCCTCGGCCATGCCGGCGGCGATCTGCGCGAAGGTCGGCGTTGCCGAGAGCGCGGACATGGCCACGCCCATTGCCAGAATCGTACGAATCGAACGATTGCGCATCATGGTCATCTCTCCCAAAGGCCCGTGGTCTTGCGGGTTGCGCCGCCACACGCCTGATGCAATACTGAAACATGAACCACTATTCAACTATGGACACGGGCCTCGATGACAAACGCCGCGTCACTGTCACCGAAACAACACAAGGCCGCCCGCACGCCGCCGCGCACCGCCCGGGGCCTGCGCACGCATAGGGCGCTGCTCGATGCGGCGGCGGAGGAGTTCGGCGAGCGTGGCTATCATGAAGCCGGCATCGCCCGCATCGCCCAGCGCGCCGGCGCCGCCATCGGCAGCTTCTACACCTATTTCGACAGCAAGGAGGCGATCTTCCGCGCGCTCGTCGCCGACATGAGCCGGCAGGTGCGCGAAACGGTCGCGCCGGTGATCCTTGCCGCCCCTGACCGGCTGTCGGGCGAGCGCGCCGGCATCGCCGCCTTCCTCGGGTTCGTTCGCCAGCACAAGGCGCTGTACCGGATCATCGACGAGAGCGCCTTTGTCGCCGAGGATGCCTATCGCAAGCATTATAATGACATCGCCCAGGGCTATGCCTCATCGCTGACCCAGGCCTTCGGGCGCGGCGAGCTGTCGGAGGGCGACATGCAAGTCCGCGCCTGGGCGATCATGGGGATGAACGTCTTCCTCGGCCTGCGCTTCGGCGTCTGGGACGACGAGACCGATCCGGAAAGCGTCGCCGCCGCCGCCGCCGAGTTGATCAGCCACGGATTGGCGGCGCGCGATTAGATTCGGTCGGCCTCAGGCGGCCTGCAACGCCTCGCGCACCGCAGCCACCGCCTCGGCGGCGCGGGTGCCATCCGGGCCGCCGGCCTGGGCGAAGTCCGGCCGGCCGCCGCCCCCCTGCCCGCCCAGCGCCGCCGACGCCAATCGCACCAGCTCGACCGCCGAGCGCGTTGCCGACAAATCGTCGGTAACGCCGACGGCGACCGAGGCGCGGCCGTCATTGACCGCCACCAGCACGGCGACGCCCGAGCCGAGCCGGCCCTTGGCCTCGTCGACCAGGCCGCGCAGGCTCTTGGCCTCCAGCCCTTCGAGCACCTGGCCGATGAAGCCGATGCCGTTGATGGATTCCGGCCCGGCGGCCGTCTGGGCGGGGCCGGCGAGCGCCAGCGCCCGCTTGGCTTCGGCGAGTTCCCGTTCGAGCCGCTTGCGTTCCTCGGTCAGGGCCTCGACCCGCGCCGGCACCTCGTCCGGGCGGACCTTGAGCGTGGCGGCGGCGGCGCGCAGCCGGCTTTCCTGCTCGGCCAGATACTGGCGTGCTGCCTCGCCGGTCAGCGCCTCGATGCGCCGCACGCCGCTGGCGACGGCGGATTCGGAGACGATCTTGAACAGCGCGATGTCGCCGAGCGCGTTGACATGGGTGCCGCCGCACAGCTCGGTCGAGTAGATCGCCTCGTCGCTGCCGCCCATCGACAGGACGCGGACCTCCTCGCCATATTTCTCGCCGAACAGCGCCAGCGCGCCGGCCTCGATCGCCGCCTCGGGGGTCATCAGCCGGGTGGTAACCGGACGGTTCGAACGGATCTGGGCGTTGACCTCGGCCTCGACGGCGGCGATGTCGTCGGGCGTCAGCGGGCGCGGCTGCGAGAAATCGAAGCGCAGCCGGTCCGGCGCCACCAGCGAGCCCTTCTGCGTGACATGGCCGCCGAGCCGATGGCGCAGCGCGGCGTGCAGCAGATGGGTGGCCGAATGGTTGGCGCGAACGGCGGCGCGGTGCACGCCATCGACCGACAGGTTGACGGTGTCGCCGACCTGGATGCGGCCGGATTCGACAATGCCCTGCGGCGCATGAAGCTTGCCAAGCGGCTTTGCGGTGTCGGAAACAGTCAAAACCAGCCCGGTATCGTTGGTAATCGTTCCGGAATCGCCTGCCTGGCCGCCGGATTCGCCATAGAATGGCGTCTGATTGGTGATGATCGTCACCGTGTCGCCGGCCTCGGCGGTGTCGACGAGGGCGCCGTCCTTGACCAGCGCCAGGACCTGGCCCTGCGCCTCCAGCCCGGCATAGCCGATGAATTCGGTGGCGCCGTGCTGCTCGACGAGATCGAACCACAGGCTGTCGGAGGCCTTTTCGCCCGATCCGGCCCAGGCGGCGCGAGCGGCGCGCTTCTGCTCGGCCATCGCCGCCTCGAAACCGGCGCGGTCGACGCCGAGGCCCTGGGCGCGCAACGCATCCTCGGTCAGGTCATAGGGGAAGCCATAGGTGTCGTAGAGCTTGAAGGCAACGTCGCCGGGCAGCGTACCGCCGGCGGGGATGTCGCGGACGGCGGTATCGAGCAGTCCGAGGCCGCGCTCCAGCGTCTGGCGGAAGCGGGTTTCCTCGAGTAGCAGCGTTTCCTCGATCAGCGGCTGCGCGCGGACCAGCTCCGGGTACGCCGCTCCCATCTGGCCGACCAGCGCCGGCACCAGACGGTGCATCAGTGGCTCGGGGGCGCCGAGCAGATGGGCGTGGCGCATGGCGCGGCGCATGATCCGGCGCAGCACATAGCCGCGGCCCTCATTGGCCGGCAGCACGCCATCGGCGACGAGGAAGCCGGCCGAGCGGAGGTGATCGGCGATCACCCGGTGCGAGGCGCGGGTGGCGTCGTCGGACGGGCGGGTGCGCTCCTCGCTGGCGGCGATCAGCGCCTTGAAGGTGTCGGTATCGTAATTGTCATGAACGCCCTGGAGCACGGCGGCGATCCGCTCAAGGCCCATGCCGGTGTCGATCGAGGGGCGCGGCAGGTCGAGCCGCGTGGTGGGATCGACCTGCTCATATTGCATGAAGACGAGATTCCAGATCTCGATGAACCGATCGCCGTCCTCGTCCGGGCTACCCGGGGGGCCGCCTGGGATGCCCTCGCCGTGATCGAAGAAGATCTCCGAACAGGGGCCGCAGGGGCCGGTATCCCCCATCGACCAGAAATTGTCGGAAGTGGGGATGCGAATGATCCGGTCGTCGGTGAGGCCAGCGATCTTCTTCCAGAGCGCAGCGGCCTCGTCGTCGGTGTGATAGACGGTGACCAGCAGCTTGTCGGCGGGCAGGCCCCATTCGCGGGTCAGCAGCGACCAGGCATGCTCGATGGCGACGTCCTTGAAATAGTCGCCGAACGAGAAATTGCCGAGCATTTCGAAGAAGGTGTGGTGGCGGGCGGTGTAGCCGACATTGTCGAGGTCATTGTGCTTGCCGCCGGCGCGGACGCACTTCTGCGACGAGGTGGCCGTGGTGTAGGGCCGGCTTTCAAGGCCGGTAAAGACGTTCTTGAACGGCACCATGCCGGCGTTGACGAACATCAGCGTCGGGTCGTTCTGCGGCACCAGCGGCGCCGACGGCACGATGCGATGGCCGGCCTTTCCAAAATGATCGAGGAAGCTGCGGCGGATGTCGTTGGATGAGATCATGATCGGGACTTAGGCCACTCCCTGTCATCACTCAATATGGCGCGCGGACACCAGCCATATCGCCGCGGGCAGCGAGACGGTGTCGTCGGTGACATGGCCGGCATAGAGACGTGCCAGCGCCTCGCGCGCTGCGGCGACGACCTCGGGCCCGCCCTCGCGGACGGCGCGGGCGGCGGGGCCGATGCGCAGGCTGAAATCCACGGCATCGCCAAGCGGATCGTCGCCCTGCCCCACCGCCATGCCGAAATCATGGGCGTGGAGCGCGATGTCGGACCAGCCGGCGGCTTCGAGGATCTGCTCGATGCGGGCCGGATCGGCAAAGGCGAAGGGGCCGGGGGCGTGCGGATCGGCCGGCGGGGCGGGCGGGAGCAGGTCGGCGACCGCGTCCATCGCCATCGTTGCCCAGCCGTTTTCGGCCGGCGTGCGCCAGCAGGCAAAGCACAGGCGGGCGCCGGGCGCGGCATGGCTGCGGATATTGGCGAAGGCGGCGGCCGGATCGTCGAAGAACATCACGCCGAAGCGCGACAGGATCAGGTCGCGGTCGGCGGCGCCGGGGAGCGTGGCGGCATCGGCGTCCCGGAACTCGGCCAAGCTGTCGAGCGCCTCGGCACGGGCCTCGGCGACCGCCAGCATCGGCTGCGAAATGTCGACGCCGAGCGCGTCGCCGTCATCGCCGACGGCCGCCGCCAGCGCCAATGTCGTCTCGCCGGTGCCGCAGCCGATATCGAGCACGCGCTCGCCGGGCTGGGGGCGGGCGAGATCGAAAAGCGCGGCGGTGACCGGGGTCAGCGCCAGGTCCATGCGGGCCTGCATGTCTGCCCAGGTGTTGCCGGCATCGGCGTTCCAATAGTCGCGCATGTCGTCGTTCATCGGGCAGCCCTCATGGCAGGCGCTGGAACAGCCGCGTCAGGCGGCGCACCAGCGGCGAAAAGAGGAAGGCCTGGCCCGGCTGCTCGGCGGCATGGCGCAGGGCCTCGGCGAGCGTGGGATAGGCGAAGGTCTGGGCGGCGAGATCGGCGAGGCTGAGCTTGCCACTGACGGCGAAGCTGGCCAACGCCAGCAGCTCGCCGGCATGGGCGCCAACGATGGTGACGCCCAGCACCCGCTTGCCGCGCGCGACGATCTTGACGAATCCGCGGGCGTCGCCGTCCGTCACCGAGCGGTCATTGTGGTCGAAATCATGCCGGTAGATGCTGATATCAGCGTGTTGGGCGCGAGCATCTGCTTCGGTCTGGCCGACCTGCGCCAGTTCGGGATCGCAATAGACCGCCGCCGGCAGGGCGCTGTAATCCTTGCGCTTGCGGAACGGGAACAGCGCGTTCTGGATGACGGCGCGGGCATCCTGGTCGCCGGCATGGGTCAGGCGCGGCCCTTCGCGACAATCGCCGATGGCATAGATGCGGGGGTTGGAGGTGCGCAGCCAGGCGTCGGTGCTGATGCCGTTCTTGCCAGTGCGGACGCCGGCCTCGGTCAGGCCATAGCCTTTGGTACGGGCCTTGCGGCCGGCGGCGACTAGGATGTGGCTGCCGGCGATTTCGCGGCCGTCGTCGAGGTGGAGGCGCAGGTCTTCAGCGGCACCAGAGGCGCGGACGATCGTGGCCTTCTCGTGCAGGGTGAGGCCATCGGCGACCAGCTGGCGTCGGACGACATCTACGGCCTCGGCATCCTGCCGGGCAAGCAGCGGGCCATTGGCGACGATCGTAACCGCCGTGCCGAGACGGGCGAAGGCCTGACCGAGCTCGACGCCGATCGGGCCGCCGCCGATGACCAGCAGGTGGTGGGGCTGGACCGGGAGATCGAAGAGGTTTTCGTTGGTCAGGTACGGCAGTTCGGCAAGGCCGGGGATTGGCGGCACTGCCGGGTCGGGGCCGGTGGCGATGACGATGCGCCGAGCCGAGACGCGGCGACCGCCGACGTCGATACGGTCCCGGCCGAGGAGGCAGGCTTTGGCCTGCACCACCTCGACGCCGAAACCGCGGAAGCGCTCGAGCGAATCATGCGGTTCGATGGTGGTGATCGCCGCATTGAGCGCGGCACGGGCATCGGCCCAACCCTTTCCGCCGCGCGCGGCAGTGGCAATCATCGCCTTGGACGGCACGCAGCCGGTCCACAGGCATTCGCCGCCGAGCCGGTGCTGCTCGACGAGCAGGACATGGGCGCCCAGCTGGGCGGCGCCACCGGCGGTCACCAGCCCGGCGGCGCCGGCGCCGATGACCACCAGATCATAGCGGTCGGCCGCCGGCGCCTCAGCCATTGGGCATCATGCGTCTTCGCCGCTGTCCTCGTCCGGACCGGCCATCAGCGCATCGGAAATGCCGGCCGAATTGGCGCGGATGATCTTCTCGATCTTGGCGGCCATTTCCGGGTTGTCGCGCAGATATTTCTTGGCGTTCTCGCGGCCCTGGCCGATCCGCACCGAATCATGGCTAAACCAGGAGCCGGACTTTTCGACCACGCCGGCCTTGACGCCGAGATCGAGAATCTCGCCGAGCTTGGAGATGCCCTCGCCGTACATGATGTCGAATTCGACCTGCTTGAACGGCGGCGCCACCTTGTTCTTGACGACCTTGACGCGGGTGGTGTTGCCGACCACCTCGTCCCGGTCCTTGATCTGGCCGGTGCGGCGGATATCGAGACGTACCGAGGCATAGAATTTGAGCGCATTACCGCCGGTCGTCGTCTCCGGATTGCCGTACATCACACCAATCTTCATGCGCAGCTGGTTGATGAAGATGACCATGCAGCGCGATCGGCTGATCGAGCCGGTGAGCTTGCGCAGCGACTGGCTCATCAGGCGGGCCTGAAGGCCGACATGACTGTCCCCCATCTCGCCCTCGATCTCGGCGCGGGGCACCAGCGCGGCGACCGAATCGATGACCAGCACGTCGACGGCGTTCGAGCGCACCAGCGTGTCGACGATCTCCAGCGCCTGTTCGCCGGTATCGGGCTGCGAGACGATCAGCTCATCGATGTTGACGCCGAGCTTCTTGGCATAGGCGGGATCGAGCGCGTGTTCGGCGTCGACGAAGGCGGCGGTGCCGCCGGTCTTCTGCGCCTCGGCAATAGCGTGCAGCGCCAGCGTGGTCTTGCCCGAGCTTTCCGGGCCATAGATCTCGATCACCCGGCCGCGCGGCAGGCCACCGATGCCGAGCGCAATGTCGAGGCCGAGCGAGCCGGTGGACACCGCCTCGACTTCCATCGTCTCGCGCGAGCCGAGCTTCATCACCGAGCCCTTGCCGAAGGCCCGATCAATCTGCGCCAGCGCCGCTTCCAGGGCCTTGGCCCGATCCGTTCCACTCATGCCGCCATCCAGTACCTTGAGACTTGCCGCCATGACCCCATACCTTTCGTAAACAACTGGCTCATTCCGTCAATGACGATGTCGTACACGGTTCGTTCCACAAGAACAAGTGTGGAACATCAAAATTTCGGCCGGGCCTGTTCCACGGCGTCGGCGAGGCCCGCGAGCAGCTCGTCGAAGGTGAACGGCTTGGCGATGAAGCCGATGCCGGCAGTGGCGGCGGCCTCGTGCAGCGGCGGCTCGGCGAAGCCCGACATCAGCAGCACGGCCAGCGCCGGATGCTCGGCCTGGGCCCGGCGGGCCAGCTCGACCCCGTCGACGCCGGGCATCATCACATCGGTCAACAAGGCATCGAAGCGAGTGCCGCTGGCCAGCGCCGCCAGCGCCAGATCGGCGTCGCAGACCGCCTCCACGAACAGGCCATGCCGGCGCATGCCCCGCATCAGGATCTCGCGAATGGCGTCCTCGTCCTCGCAGATCAGCAGACGAAGGCCGCTGAGCATCGGCTTCTCCGCCGGCGCGGCCGGCGGCGGCGGCGGCGGCTCGGTCGGCCGGGCAACGGCGGGCAGATAGACACTGAACACCGTGCCGCCGCCGGGCCTGGGCTTGGCGAAGATAAAGCCGCTGCTCTGCTTGACGATGCCATAGACGGTGGACAGGCCGAGCCCGGTCCCCTCCCCCATCTTCTTGGTAGTGAAGAACGGCTCGAAGATCTTGCCGGCAATATCCGCAGGGATGCCGGTGCCGGTATCATGAACCTCGAGCGCGACATGATCGACCACCGGCATGATCGGCTGGCCGAGCGCCGGCACCTCGTGCGCCGGAACCATCGACAGCAGGACATCGAGCTGGCCCTTGCCGCTGCCAGTGGCAGCAATCGCATCGCGGGCATTGACGACAAGATTGACGATCACCTGCTCGATCTGGCCGGGATCGGCACGCACCATCGCCGGCAGCCGGCGATCACTGAGCGACATCCGCGCGCGCTTGCCAACCAGCTGGCGGAGCAGCGGCTCCAGTCCGCGCAGCAAATCGGTGAGATCGAGCAGCTGCGGGCGCTGTGGCTGCCGGCGGGCGAAGGCCAGCAGCTGCGCCACCAGCGCCGCCGCCCGCCGGCCGTTGATGCCGATCTGCGCGGCGGCGTCACCGTCCGGGGTGCCGGGGCGGTTACGCTCGGCAATCTGGTCCGACAGCGCCAGCACAGCGGTGAGGATGTTGTTGAAATCATGGGCGATGCCACCGGCGAGCTGGCCGACCGCCTGCATTCGCGTCGCCGCCCGGACCTGCGCTTCCAGCCGCAACTGCTCGCGCACGTCGGGCAACGCGAGCATCGCCGAAACGCCGAGGCCGGGCGGCACGCAGGCGATATGGGCAAGCACCTTTTCATTGGGCCGCGCCAGCAAGGCGATCCGGGCTTCGGCGCGGGCGACGCCACCCTTGATGACCTGACGGATGCTTTCGGCAAACAGCGCCCGGTCCTCCTCGATGACGAGGCTGACGGGATCGAGACCGCGCCAGGCCTTGGCATTGACAGTGGCGCCCAGCGCCTCGTTGCCGGCAAGGATCCTGCCCTCGGCATCGAGCACGGCGACAGCGAGCGGCAGGCCGACCAGCAGCTGGCCGATCCAGGGATTGGAATCGGCTTCGGCATAGGGCGCTGGCCAGCCGAGCGGCGATGGACCGGGCAGGAAATCCGTGGGCGTGGCGGGCGGATCAGCGATAGCGCTGCTCGCTCCAGGGGTCGCCTTCATTGTGATAGCCCCGCACCTCCCAGAATCCCGGCGAATCGTCGCGCCGAATCTCGATCCGTTTCAGCCATTTGGCTGATTTCCACAGATACCATTGCGGAATGATAACGCGGACCGGCCCGCCGTGCACACGGCTGATCGGCGCCTCGTCATGGCTGTGCGCCAGCAGGCAATCGTCGCCGGCGAAATGATCGAGCCGGACATTGGTGGTATAGCCATCATAGCCGTGCAGCACGACATGGGCGGCGCCGGGCAGCGGCTGCGCCACCGACAGCAGATGCTGGGTGGAGACGCCCGACCAGCGATTGTCGAAGCGCGACCATTGGGTGACGCAGTGGATGTCCGAGACGCTCTCGACCTGGGGCTGGGCCATCAGGTCCGCCCAGGTCCAGCGCAGCGGGTTGACTACGGCACCATCGACATCGAGCGCCCAATCCTCCCGCGAGACGGCGGGCTGGACGCCGAGATCGAGCACCGGCCAGTTGGTGACCAGCCGCTGGCCCGGCGGCAGCCGCTCGGCCCGCGCCGGATCGGGCTTGCCGGTCAGCAGGCGGCCGGCCTCGGCCCAGGCCTGTTTGATCGCCACCAGCTTGTCCCGGGGCTTGCCGTCCTCGTCGGTCATCAGCCGCGCTCCCGCATGATCCGCGCCGCGTCGCGCTTCCAGTCGCGCTCCTTCATCGTCTCGCGCTTGTCGTGGAGGTTCTTGCCGCGGCCGAGTGCCAGCTCGACCTTGGCGCGGCCGCGATCGTTGAAATAGATGCTGAGCGGTACCAAGGTCATCCCGGCGCGGGCGACGGCGCCGCCCATCTTGTTGATCTCGCGCTCGTGCAGCAGCAGCTTGCGCGGGCGCTTGGGCTCATGGTTGAAGCGGTTGCCGTGGCTGAACTCGGGGATATTGGCGTTGACCAGCCAGATCTGGCCGTCCTTGACCTCGGCATAGGCTTCGGCGATCGAGCCCTGGCCATCGCGCAAGGCCTTCACCTCGGTGCCGGCCAGCGCGATGCCGGCCTCGACAACATCCTCGATGAAATATTCGAATTTTGCCCGGCGGTTCTCGGCGACCATCTTGACCTTGACCCCGACATTGCCCTTGGGGCGTGCCATCTCAGATCAGGCCGGCATGGGCGAGCGCGGCGTCGACTGCGGCGCGCGACGCCGGCGACGGCTCTGTGATCGGAAGCCGCACCTCGCCGCGCATGCGGCCGAGCCGGGACAGCGCATATTTGGTCGGCCCGGGGCTGGCGTCGCTGAACAGCGCGGCGTGGAGCGGCCAGAGCAGGTCGTTGAGCGCCAGCGCCCGCGCATAGTCGCCGGCGAGCATGGCGTTCTGCAGGTCGGCGCACAGGCGGGGCGCGACATTGGCGGTGACAGAGATGCAGCCCACGCCGCCCATGGCGTTGAAGCCCAGCGCCATGTCGTCGTTGCCGGAGAGCTGGACGAAGCCCTCCCCGCAGGCCGATCGCTGCGCCGATACGCGGGCAATGTTGCCGGTCGCGTCCTTGACGCCGATGATGCCCGGCAGCTGGGCGAGCTGGGCCATGGTCTCGACGCTCATGTCCGCCACCGAGCGGCCGGGGATGTTGTAGATGATGATCGGCAGGCGGCTCGCCTCGGCCAGCCGGGTGAAATGCGCCACCAGCCCGGCCTGGCTCGGCTTGTTGTAATAGGGCACGACAACCAGCGCCGCATCGGCGCCCATCGCCTCGGACGCCGCCATATGGGCAAGCGCGGTGGCGGTGTCGTTGGAGCCGCAGCCGGCGATTACCGGCACTCGGCCGGCGGCGACGGCGATGGTGCGGCGGATCACCTCATAATGTTCGTCGTGGTTGAGCGTTGGGGATTCGCCGGTGGTGCCGACCGGCACCAGCCCGTGGCTGCCCTCGGCGACCTGCCAATCGACAAAGGCCTCGAGTGTATCGAAGTCCACGGCGCCGTCCCGCATCGGCGTGACCAGCGCGGGCATCGAGCCCCTCAGCCGCATAATATCGATCGTCATCGTCTCTGAGCCTTCACCCGCGCGCCGCCAGCGCCTAGACAGGAGGCTGCGCGTCATTGTTTCGTCTGCGTGATATGGAGTTAAGGGCCGACATGTCCAGTATCGTTGCAAAACTCGGGTTGGCGGTTGTGCTCGCCAGCCCGGCCTCCGGCCAGATCACGACGGCCCAGATTTCGGCTCCCCAGATTTCCGATGCCAGCCGGGCGGTCTACACCGCCCGCCTTGCCAACAATGCCGCCGGACGCTTCAACGGCGTCGCCGCCAGCCCGCTGGCTTCCGCCGCGCAGGTGCCGATCCTCGACGCAGTAGTGACCTGGGACCGGCTGCGCCGCGAGAATTATCGCGGGCCGTTTTCCGAATATGCGGCCTTTCTGGCGACCTATCCCGATTTTCCGCAGTCGCTCGCCATTCGCCGCTACGCCGAGCGGGCGATGACGATGGACGTGCCGCCGCTCGAGCGGCTGGCCTATTTCGACCGCAACGAGCCGCTTTCGGCCGCTGCCAAGTTGCGCAAGGCCGAGGCGCTGCTGGCGCAGGGACGCCGCAACGACGCCAATGCCGTGGCGCGCGATGCCTGGGATTCGGCCGGGCTCGACGAGGAGACCGAGCGAGCGCTGATCGAAGGATTCGAATCCGTCCTGCGTCCCGAGGACCATCTTGGCCGCGCCGAGCGGCTGCTGTGGAACGGCCAGATCACCGCCGCCGGGCGGCTATTGCCGCGCCTCGACATGGACAGGCGGCTATGGCTGCTCGCCCGCATCGGCACACGCGGCAACTCGCCCGATGCCCAGGCGCGACTGAACGGCGTGCCGGCTTCGCTGCGCCGCGATCCCGGGCTGGTGCGCGACGAGGCGATGTGGCTGCGCCGTAACAACCGCCTGGCCGAGGCGCATCGGCTGCTGATCGACAGCCGGCCGACGCCCGGCAGCATCTTCGATCCGCAGCAATGGATGGCAACCCGGCTCGAACTCGGCCGCGCCGCCTGGCGCGCCGGCGACCCCGGCACCGCCTATGCGCTGATGGCGACCCACAACAGCTATGCCCCGCGAACCGCGGTGATCGAGCGCAGCCTGTCCGAACGGCAGGTCTATGTCGACCTGGAGTGGCTGGCCGGCTGGCTGGCGCTGCGCAAGCTGGCGCGGCCGCTCGACGCGGCCAAGCATTTCGAGAATGTCCGGGCGGCGGCGCAGACCCCGCTCAGCCAGTCCCGCGGCGACTATTGGGCCGGCCGCGCCTATGAGGCCGCCGGCCGTAGTACCGACTCCCGCCGCGCCTATGCGGCGGCGGCGCGGCATCCGGACTATTTCTATGGTCAGCTGGCCATCGAGCGGCTGGGGCAGCCCTATGCACTGCGCATCTCGCCGGCCCCGCTGATCGATCCCAACGCCCAGAGCACCTTCCGGGCCCGGCCGCTGGTCCGTGCCGCCGAGGCACTGGGCGGGCTCGACGACCGCGACCGCCAGCTGCTGTTCCTGCGCGCGATCGTCGGCAGCGCCGTCACGCCCGAGGATCATGCGCTGATCGCCGGGCTGGCGCCGATGCTGGGGCGGCTCGATCTCGGCGTCAACGCTTCCAAGGCGCTGCGCGGCCTGGGCGAGGCCGGGGTCGGCATCGATGCCGGGATTCCGCTTTATGAGGCCGGGTGGCCGATGCTGCCGCTACCGGAAAGCCTCGCCAGCCGGCAGGTGATCATCCACGCTATCACCCGGCAGGAAAGCCAGTTCGATCGTACCGCCCGCTCGCCGGCCAATGCACGCGGGATGATGCAGCTGTTGCCGGGCACCGCGGCCGAGACTGCCGGCAAGATCGGCATGCCGGTTTCGACGGAGCGGCTGTTCACCGATCCAGTTTACAATGTAACGCTGGGCAGCGCCTATTATCTGAGGATGCGTGATACCTTCGGCAGCGACGTCCTTGCCGTTGCTGCCTATAATGCCGGGCCGGGCAACGCCCGCAAGTTCATAACCCAGAATGGCGATCCGCGTGCGCCGAGCGTCGACATCGTCGATTGGATCGAGGCCATCCCGTTCTCGGAAACGCGCAACTATGTGCAGCGTGTGCTGGAGAATGCCGTGGTCTATGAGCAGCGTCTCGGCCTGCCGCAGACGGCGACGCCCCTCAGCCGCTGGTTGGGCAAGTCAACGCCCGGCTGAGTCCCGGGCTCGCTTTCCCAGCGCCTTTTCCGCGGCCGCCATCACGGCGTCGGGCACATCCGGATAGGAGAGGTCGACACCTTCCGAAAGAGCATCAATAACAGTCTCCAAAGCCTTGATACGGGCGTATTTCTTGTCATTGGCTTCGATAATCGTCCAGGGCGCGATCCTGGTCGAGCAGAAGTCGAACATGTCGTGATAGGCGGCCATATAGGCCTTGCGCTGGCTGCGATTGTGATAGTCGTCGACCCCGGTCTTCCACCGTTTCCATGGCGTTTCCAGCCGCTCAAGCAGGCGCTTGTCCTGCTCGTCCTGCGTCACATGCAGGAACAGCTTGACGATGCGCATGCCATCGGCGGCGAGCAGGGCTTCGAAATCGTTGATCTCGTCATAGGCGCGCTTCCACACCGGCTCGGAGGTCAGCGCGTCGACCCGCTCGACCAGCACCCGGCCGTACCAGCTGCGATCGAAGATGGCGATCTCGCGCGTCCCGGGCAGCCGCTGCCAGAAGCGCCAGAGATAATGATGGGCCAGTTCACCCACCGACGGGGCGGCGATCGACCAGGTCTTGGCGTAGCGCGGATCGAGCGGCGACACGAGGCGGCGGATCATGCCGCCCTTGCCCGCCGCATCCCAGCCCTCGACGGCGATCGCCGCCTTCAGCCCCTGGTTGATGTAAGCGGCCTGGACGAGTTCCAGACGGTGCTGGAGCGTCTCCAGCTGTGCCTCATAGGCCTCGCGACCCAGCTCGGCGCCGGTCTCGTACGCGTCCAGCCGCAGGCTCATTCGACCGTCCGGATATGCAGCTCGCGCAGCTGCTTGGCGCTGACCGGGCCGGGCGCGCCCATCATCAGGTCCTCGGCCTTCTGGTTCATCGGGAACATCACTACCTCGCGGATATTCGGCACGTCGGCAATCAGCATGACGATACGGTCGACGCCCGGCGCCGACCCGCCATGCGGCGGCGCGCCGAGCTTGAAGGCATTGATCATGCCGGAGAAGTTCTCGTCAACCTGCGCCTGGGTATAACCGGCGATCTCGAAAGCCTTGTACATGATCTCCGGCTTGTGATTGCGGATCGCCCCGGATGACAGCTCGACGCCATTGCAGACAATATCATATTGATAGGCAAGGATATCGAGCGGATCCTTGGTTTCCAGCGCCTCCAACTCGCCCTGCGGCATCGAGAAGGGATTGTGGCTGAAATCGATGCGGCCGGTCTCCTCGTCCGCCTCAAACATCGGGAAATCGACGATCCAGCACAGCTTGAAGACATTCTGCTCGATCAGCCCCAGCTGCTCGGCGACGCGGGTGCGGGCCTGGCCGGCCAGCTTGGCCGCCACCAGCGGCTTGCCGGCGGCGAAGAAGCAGCCATCGTCAGGTCCGAGGCCGAGCGCCTCGTAAATCGCCAGCATGCCGGCCTCGCCATGGTTCTTGGCGATCGGCCCACCGAACTCGCCGCCCTTGCGCGTCACATAACCGAGCCCGGCATGGCCCTCGCCCCGCGCCCATTCGTTCATGTCGTCGAAGAACTTGCGGCTCTTATCGGCGGTGCCCGGCGCCGGGATCGCCCGCACCGCAAGCCCCTGCTCGACCAGCTTGGCGAACAGCCCGAAGCCCGAGCCATGGAAATGCTCGGAGACATCCTGAATCACCAGCGGATTGCGCAGGTCGGGCTTGTCCGAACCATATTTGAGCATCGACTCCGCGTAGGGAATGCGCGGGAACGGCCCCGGCGTCACCACCCAGGGATCACGCCCGCCAAAGCCGGCAAACTCTTCGAAGACCCCGCCGAGAACCGGCTCAAGGGCTGCAAAAACATCATCTTGCGTCACGAAGCTCATTTCGAGATCGAGCTGATAGAACTCCCCCGGGGAGCGGTCGGCGCGGGCATCCTCGTCCCGGAAACAGGGCGCGATCTGGAAATAGCGGTCGAAGCCGGCGACCATCATCAGCTGCTTGAACATCTGCGGCGCCTGCGGCAGCGCGTAGAATTTGCCGGGGTGAATGCGGCTCGGCACAAGAAAATCTCGCGCGCCCTCGGGGCTGCTGGCGGTGAGGATCGGCGTCTGGAATTCGGTGAAGCCCTGCCCCATCATCCGCCGGCGCAGCGAAGCGATGACGCCCGAGCGCAGCATGATGTTGGCGTGCAGCTTCTCGCGGCGAAGGTCGAGATAGCGGTATTTGAGCCGGATCTCCTCCGGATATTCGGCATCGCCGGCGACTGGCATCGGCAGCTCGGCGGCGGCCGACTGGACGATCACTTCGGCGGCCCGGATCTCGATCTCGCCCGTGGCGAGGTTGCGGTTGGCAGTATCGCCTTCTCGCGCAACCACCTCGCCGGTGACGGTGACCACCGATTCCACGCGCAACCGATCCAGCACCTCGAAGGCCGGCGAAGACGGGCCGACGACGATCTGGGTCAGGCCGTAATGGTCGCGCAGGTCGATAAAAAGCACGCCGCCATGATCCCGCTTGCGGTGCACCCAACCGGAAAGCCGGACGGTCTGGCCGACATCGGCGAGGCGCAGCGCGGCGCAATCATGGGTTCTGTAGGCGTGCATGATGGGGTTTCCGGGCAACAAAATGGACAACAATCGAGAGTGGCGGATGCACACGCACTTCCATGCTTTGTCAAGCGTTGCAGTCGCGCTATGTCAGCCTATGCGAATCCACCCGCTGGTGACTGACACCTCGACTCTTGCCGCCATTTGCACCCGTATGGCCACTGCCGACTTTGTCGCGGTGGACACGGAGTTCATGCGCGAAACGACCTATTTCCCGGACCTCTGCCTGATTCAGCTGGGGACGGTCGACGAGGCTTGCGCCGTTGACCCCAAGGCGCCGGGCATCGACCTAGCGCCGATGCTCAAGCTGCTGGTCGAGGATGAGGTGCTGAAGGTCTTCCATGCCGGCGGGCAGGACCTGGAGATCATCTACAATCTGACCGGCAAGACGCCGAGCCCCCTGTTCGACACCCAGGTCGCCGCCATGGCGCTGGGGCTGGGCGAACAGGTCGGCTACACCAGCCTGGTCGCCGCCTATGCCGGGATCCAGATCGACAAGGGCGCGCGCTTCACCGACTGGGCGCGGCGGCCGCTGAACGATCGGCAGCTCGACTATGCGATCGGCGATGTCACCCATCTCGCCACGCTGTTCCCCAAGATGCTCGACAAGCTGCGCCGGACCGGGCGCGGCGGCTGGCTGGACGAGGAAATGGCGCGCGTCTCCGACCCCGCCACCTATGCCAATGATCCCGAAAAGGCCTGGACCCGACTGCGGCTGCCCAGCCGCAAGGCCGAGGTTCTGGGTCGGCTGAAGGCGCTGGCCCGCTGGCGCGAGCTGGAAGCGCAGGACAAGGACGTGCCGCGCGGTCGAATCGTCAAGGACGAGACGCTGGGCGATCTCGCCGGCTCGCCGCCGCGCCAACAGGCTGATCTGGCGCGGGTGCGCGGCCTGTCTTCGGCCTGGGCCAGCAATGCCATTGGCGAGCGGCTGATGCGGGCGCTGGCCGATGCGGCACCGCTGTCCCCCGATGAAATGCCGGCGCGCGAGCCGCAGCGCCCGGGCCTCAGCAGCGATGGCGCGCTGGTGGCGGACCTGCTCAAACTGCTGCTCAAGGTCCGCTCGAAGGAAGCCGGCGTGGCGCCGCGGCTGATCGTGCGCGGCGACGAGCTTGATGCGCTGGCCGCGGGCGTGCGCGACGGGCTGCCGATGCTGCACGGTTGGCGGCGCGAGATCTTCGGTGATGACGCGCTAGCGCTGGTCGAGGGTCGGACGGCGTTCAGCGTCGTCGCGGGCAAGATGGTGATGACGCGGCTGGAACAGATCCGCGAAGCGGCGAACGTCTAGCCGGCGACGACGCGGGCCTCGAGCCCGAGCACGCTTCCGAGCGTCTTCAGGCGTCGCTGCACAGCATCACCGGCCAGTGCCGGATTGCGCAGCGCGAGCAGGATCGCGCCGTCCTGCCGCAGCAACCGGCTGTCTTCCAGCGCCGAGGCGGTGCCGCCGGCGAGCCGCTGGCCAAGGCGCAACGCCAGTCCCCAGTGGCGGGCACGCAGCAGCTCGGCTTCCGGAGCTAGCCGGGCGAGGATTTCCAGCACAGGGGCGGTGGGCGATCCGCCGAAGCAGAAATGCAGCGCTGCTGCCAGCATGGCGCGCTCGGCGGCGGTGATTGAGACCCAATTGCCGTGCAACGCCGCATCGACGCCGCGCTCGGCACGGAAATCGGGGTGGGCGCGCCAGGCGATGTCGGAAAGCAGGCAGGCGGTCAGCCGGATGCGCCGCAGCGCCTCCGTCTCGTCGTTGCCGAACAGCCCGTCGATCCAGTCGAACAGCATGTCGCCATGCTCGGGGAAGCGGCCCTGGCGCGCGCCTTCGCTGCGCGCCGCGGTGACCAGCGGATCGAGCGCCTGCTCGTCGGGCGTGAGCTGGTCATAGAGCAGGCCCTCGCGCAGCCCGAAGCCCGAAGCGATGACCGACGAACAGCCCAGTCGCTTGACCACGGCGGCCAGCAGCATCGCCGCGCCGGGCAGCGACGGCAGCCGCGACGTCGACAGATTGGGCACCAGCTTGAGCTGGGCGGGGGCGATATGCGACAGCGTCCGCACCAGCGAGGCCGGGGCCGATGCCGGCATTTCGTAATGATGGACGATCGGCAGCGGATGGTCGTGCAGGTGCATGTGCAGTTGCGCCAGCGCCCGCCACGAGCCGCCGACCATGTAGAACGGCAGCCCCTTGCCTTCGTCCGCCCAGCCGACCCGGTCGAGCGCCTTGCGAATAAACGGCGCCAGCGCCCGGCTCTTGGTGCGGCGCACCGCTTCCAATCGCAGGGCGCCGATCGGAAGCGAGATTTGCTGGTGCGTCTGGCCGCCATGGACGCGGACCAGCTCCAGCGAGCCGCCGCCGAGGTCGCCAACGACGCCGTCGGCCATCGGGATACCCGAGATGACGCCGAGCGCCGCGCCGCGCGCCTCGTCGGCACCGCTGATTGTCTCGATGTCCAGCCCGCATTCGGCGCGCACCCGGGCGATGAAGATGTCGGCGTTATTTGCCTCGCGCACCGCCGCCGTCGCGACCACGCGCAAGCTGTCCAGCTGCATCGAATCGCTGAGCGCACGAAACCGCGCCAGCGCCGACACTGCGGTGTCCATGGCGCCCTTGCCGAGGCTGCCATTGGCGGCCAGCCCGCGTCCGAGCCCGGCCATCACCTTCTCGTTGAACATCGTCACGGGTACCCGGCTACGGCCCTGGTAAACGACCAGACGCACCGAATTGGAGCCGATGTCGATGATCCCGACCGGCCCGGTGCCGGCATTTCGGGCGGCGCGTGCCCGTTCCACGATCGGCACGATACGGGCCGGCTCGGCGGTCACCGGGCATCCTCCGCGCTGATTTCCGCGTCGGGCTCGTCGTCCAGCACCAGCCGGGGCACGCCGCCGGCCGTGCGCAGCGCCGCGCCGCGCCCGGACAGCGAGGGATTGGTCATGAAGTAACGATGCAGGTTGAACGGTGGCTCGGATGAATTGCTGCGCGCTTCCTTCAGCCGCTTGTAGCTGCCGTCGCTCATCATCTGCCAACTCTGTTCGGTGTCCTTGAGGTTGGCGACCATCACCTGGTCGAGCACCTGGGCATGGACGGTAGGGTTCTCGATCGGCACCAGCACCTCGACGCGGCGATCAAGGTTGCGGGGCATCCAGTCGGCGGACGAGATATACACCTTGGCCTTGCGCGACGGCAGCTCCTCGCCATTGGCGAAGACGAAGATCCGGCTATGCTCAAGGAAGCGGCCGACCACCGAGCGGACATGAATATTCTGCGATAGGCCTGGCACGCCGGGCCGGAGGCAGCAAATGCCGCGAATGATCAGCTCGATCTCGACGCCGGCGTTGCTGGCCTCATAGAGCTTGTCGATGATGCCGGGGTCGACGAGGCTATTGAGCTTGACCCATATCTCGGCTTTGAGCCCGGCTTCGGCATTGGCGATCTCGGCATCGATCAGATCATAGAGCATGGCCCGCATCGACAGCGGCGCCATGCCGATCTTCACCAGCTTGGTCGGCTGGACATAGCCGGTAATGTAGTTGAGCACCTGGGCGGCATCGCGCGCGAGCACTGGATCGGCGGTAAAAAAGCTGAGATCGGTATAGATGCGCGCCGTCACCGGATGATAATTGCCGGTGCCGAAATGCACATAGGTGCGGATCTCGGAGCCCTCGCGGCGTACCACCATGCTCAGCTTGGCGTGGGTCTTCCATTCTACGAAGCCATAGACGACCTGCACGCCGGCACGCTCCAGCGCGGCGGCCCAGACCAGATTCTGCTCCTCGTCGAACCGCGCCTTCAGCTCGACGACGGCGGTGACACTCTTGCCGGCCTCGGCAGCATCGATCAGCGTACGGACGATCGGCGAGTTCTTGCCGGCGCGGTAGAGCGTCTGCTTGATGGCGATGACGTCCGGATCGGCGGCAGCCTGTCGCAGGAACGCCAGTACCACCTCGAAGCTTTCGTACGGATGGTGGACGACAATGTCCTTGGTGCGGATTGCGGCGAAACAGTCCCCGCCATGCTCGCGGATGCGCTCCGGAAAGCGCGGGGTGTAAGGCTCGAACTTGAGATCGGGCCGGTCCTCCTCGACCAGCTCGGCAAGGTCGGCAATGCCAAGGATGCCTTCGACCGCGGTGGTGTCGCGCTCGCCGACGCCGAGCGCCTGCTGGACCATCGCCAGCAGCACGGGGGGCGTCTCGACCTCAATTTTCAGTCGGATCACCTCACCGCGCCGCCGCCGTTTCAAGGCGGTCTGGAAGTAGCGGACCAGATCCTCGGCCTCTTCCTCCACCTCGATGTCGCTGTCCCGGATCACCCGGAAGGCGCCATGGCCGATCATCGCATAGCCGGGGAACAATTGTCCGAAGAAAGCCCGGATGGTGTTCTCCAGGCTGATGAACCGCACGGCCGCCCCCGGCAGGCGGATGAAGCGCGGCAGCATTGCCGGCAGCATCAGCAGCGCGTGCAGCTGCTCGTCGTCTGACAGCCGCCGCAGCTCCATGATCAGCGAGAATCCCTTGTTCGGGATAAACGGGAACGGGTGGGCGGGATCGATGGCCTGCGGGGTCAACACCGGGAAGATCTGGTCGAGGAAGTGCCGCTCCAGCCACTGGCGTTCACTATTGGTCAGCGCCTCTTCGCCGATGATCTTGAAGTTGGCGCGGCCGAGCTCGTCGACCAGCTCACCCCATACCGCCTGCTGGGCGCGCATCAGCGCATCGGCCTTGTCGGCGATAGCGGCGAGTTGCTGGGCCGGAGTCATCCCTTCCGGACTGCGGGTCTCGATGCCGGCACGCACCTGGCCGCGCAGGCCGGCGACGCGGACCATGTAGAATTCATCGAGGTTGTTGCCCGAGATCGACAGGAAGCGCAGCCGCTCGAGCAGCGGATGCGACAGATTGGTCGCCTCTTCCAGCACCCGGTCATTGAATGCCAGCCAGGACAGCTCGCGGTTGAAGTATCGGACCGTGTCATCGGCGATGGCGCGCCGCGGCAGAGGTTTGCTGGGCTGAGCGCTGGACCGGGTCGACATGCCTCTACCCTAGCCCGTTGGCGCGCGGACGTCGACTACAGGATGGTTACAATTCGAGGCTCAGCTGATGTTCGAGCGCGGCCCGCGCCAGCGGCACGGTGATCTCGCGGCGCTCGGCCAACGCCACCGCATCGAGCGTATCGACCGCCTCGCCGGCGGCCGTAAAGCGCCGCTCGATCCGCAGCGCCAGCCACTGGATGACGTCGTCGGCCACCCGCAGCCCGCGATCGGCGAAGCGCTTGGCCAGCACGGCGGCGAGCAGCGCGTCATCGGGCTCCGGCAGCCAGACCACCGGCGTCGCCGCAAGCCGCGAGCCGAGATCGGGCAATCGGTGCGCCCAGAGCTTCGGCACAACCCGCCCGGTCATCAGCAGCGGCCGCTCGGCGGTGGCGGCGTTCCAGGCGTGGAACAGCGGCTCGCCGTCATCCAGCCGGTCGGCATCCTCGATCAGCCGGGCGCCGGTTCGCGCCGCCACCATGCCGGCGAGATGGCTCTTGCCCGATGCCGGCGGCCCGAGGATCAGGCAGCGTGGCATCGGCCAGACGGTGGGTCGCGACAGCCAGTGGACGGCGGCGCGGTTGCTGTCCGAGACGAAATAGTCCGCCTCGCCCATCCGGGGCACCCAGCCGAGCGGCAGCGGCGGCTGCTCGATCAGGGTCATCATTCGGGCGGGGGGACAGGCGGGGGGGCATCGCTGCGGTAGCCGCCGTAGAAGCTGCTTCGGCGGTAGTGGGTGAGTGCCGCGCGGACGACGACGCCGAGGACAGCGGCCACCGGCACCGCCAGGAAAACCCCGGCGAGACCGGCGACGGCGCCGCCGGCAAACACCGAGAACAGCACCCACACCGGGTGCAGGCCGATCCTGTCGCCGATCAGATTGGGGGTGAGAATGGCGCTTTCGAGGATCTGTCCGACCTGAAACACGCCGAAAACCAGCAGAAGCTGGACCCAATCGAGCCCAAATTGACCGATGGCGACCATCAGGCTCAGTGCCACCGCGACGATAACGCCGAGGAACGGGACGAAGCCGAAGACGCCTGCGAGCACGCCGAGCACCAGCGCATAGTCAAGCCCGACCAGGCTCCAGCCGATCGCATAGAACACCGCCAACACCAGGCAGACCATCGACTGGCCGCGCACGAAGCCACCCAACGCCGTGTCGGCATCGCGGACAATCTTGTGAAATTCCGGCAGGTTACGCCGCGGCCACCAGCTTTCCACCTGCCGCAGGATGCCGGCCCAGTCGCGCAGCAGATAAAAGGCGACGATCGGGGTGACGACGAGGAAATTCAGCACGTTGACGAATGCCAGGCTGCCCGAAAGCAGCGAGCCCAACGCCGTCGTCGCCCAATCGACAGCGCGTCCTCCCATCTGCTCGACCAGCCCCTTGAGATCGACCGCCGCCCCGCTCTGCCGGAGCAGCCGCTGGGCCAGCGGCAGGGTGCTGTCGATCAATCCCGGCAGTCGCTCGATCAGCTGGACGATCTGCGCCTCGATGATCGGCGCGCTGGCGAGGATGAGCCCGACCAGCGCGCACATCGCCAGCACCAGCACCAGAGCCGACGCCGCGCTGCGGCCGATCCGGCCGCCGCCGCCCAGGCGCTGCAGTCGGGTGGCGACGGGATCGAGCAGATAGGCGAGGATGAAGCCAGCGATGAACGGGCCGGCGACGCTGCGCGAGGCCCAGGCCAGTACGCCCAAGCCGATCAGCAGCAGCAACCACACCCAATGCATCCGCGGCAGGCTCAGCCGGTCGGCGAGGCTGAGGCCCATCGCCGGATTCTCGGGCGTAGGATTTTCGGGTTGCAACGGCACCACGGGGGCCTGGCCAGAAGGTGGTTTCACCGGGGTCCTCACGAGCGCGGCGGCGGCAGCAGATTAGCGGGCGCACCGGCCGGCGGCGGTGCTGGCGATGCCGGCGCTGGCGATGCGGGTGCCGATGGGAGCGTTGATGCTGCCGGCGGGGACGATCCAGGAGGCGACGATCCGGGAGCCGCCGGCGGCGCGGGCGTGCCGCCGGCAGCGGGAGGCAGGGCAACGACCGGCCCGCGGCGCAGCACGGGCAGCGGCGTCTCATTGCCCAGGGCAAGGCCGCTTGCCGCCAGCGATGCCCGTAATGCCGGCTCGCCGCCGACATAGCTGACCAGCAGCCGCGAATTGCCACCGAGCGACAGGCTGGTGACGGCGACGCTCATTACCCCGGGCACCCGCCGCAACGCCGATTCGATGGCGCCGTAGCTCGCCGAATCGGGCGTGCCGACGACGATCTCGAGACCGCTGACGATCTGGTCGTCGACCACCGTGCCGGCCGCCACCGACGATTCGAAGAACGGCGGCGCGGCGATCACCGGTTCGAGATCGACGGCGAGCCCGGCCTCGGCCTGAAGCTGGCCGCTGCGCAGCGCTTCGGCATAGATCTCATCGATCCGCCGGGTCGCCTCGTCGAGCATCGCCGGCAGAGCCGAATCGTCGTCGGCGGTCAGCGTGAACCGGCCGAGCAGCTGCGCGTCCGGGCCATGGCGGGCGAGGAACTCGCCGCGCAGCGGCCCGCCGGGCCAGCGCCGCACCAGCCGCGCCTCCGCAATCAGCACATCGACGGCGTCATAGCGGGTCAGCAACGTCCGCCAGGTCGAGCGCTCGGGCCGGCGCAGCTGGAAACCGGTGAGCAGCACATTGTCGGCGGCTGAGCCGGGCGGCACGACATAATCGAGCGGCGTCACATTCTCGCGGAACCGCGCCCACGCCGCCGCCCAGGGTGTCTTCTGCTGGAACAGCACCGAGGCGCCGCCATCGATCCAGACCGGCAGCAGCAGCATCGGCGGCGATTGCAGTGTCGAGGTGACGCCGCCGAAATAATCGACGACGCGGGACCGGTCGAACACCACCGCCAGCCGGGCAATATAGCGGGTCATCGAGAAGCGTTCGCCCTGGCTCTCGATGCCCGAGACAATGCCATCGAGCTGACCATCGGACAGGCGCGGCGCGGCCGTCGCCGGGTTGCCGGTCAGCCGCGACCACAGCAGCGGCCAGGCCTTGCGCTGGGCGAGCCGGAACCCGGCCAGCCGTGCCGCCTGCGGCGTCGACGCCGAAACATCGACGGCGATGCCGCCGATGCTGTAGGCGCTGCCGGCGCTCGCCGCTGCCTCGGGCGCCTGAACGCGCGGCGGCGCCTGCGCCACCGCCGGCTGCGCCGACAGCGCCAGCAGCAGCACGAGAACAAGAGGAGTGAGAGCGCGCGACATCTAGCCGGCGTTCTGGCCTGCCCTGAGCCTGCTGCCAAGAGGCAAGTGCGCGGGGCACGTGACGATTGCCTTCCCCGTGCCAGCCGTTAAGGCTGCCCGGCATGAGCCAGTCCCCCTCTGATCGCGCCCCGCTCAGCTATGCCGAAGCCGGCGTTTCCATCGCTGCCGGCAATGCGCTGGTCCGCGCCATCGCGCCGCTTGCCCGCAGCACCGCCCGCCCGGGCGCCGATGCCGAATTGGGCGGATTCGGCGGCTTCTTCGACCCCAGGGCGGCGGGCTACAAGGACCCGCTGCTGGTCGCGGCCAATGACGGCGTCGGCACCAAGCTGAAGCTGGCGATCGACACCGGCCAGCACGGCGGCGTCGGCATCGACCTGGTGGCGATGTGCGTCAACGACCTGATCGTTCAGGGCGCCGAGCCGTTGTTCTTCCTCGATTATTTCGCCACCGGCCGGCTTGAGAACGAGGTTGCCGAGGCCGTCGTCGCCGGCATTGCCGAGGGCTGCCGCCAGGCCGGCGCGGCGCTGATCGGGGGCGAAACCGCCGAGATGCCCGGCATGTATGCGCCCGGCGACTATGACCTTGCCGGCTTTGCCGTGGGCGCCGTCGAGCGCGGCGAGCAGCTGACCGGCGATGCGGTGGCGGCCGGCGACATATTGCTTGGCCTGCCCAGCACCGGCGCGCATTCGAACGGCTATTCGCTGATCCGGCGGATCATCGCCCGCAGCGGCGCCCCGCTCGCCGCAGCTGCGCCTTTTGCGCCCGAGATGAGCCTCGGCGAGGCGCTACTGACGCCGACCGCCATCTATGTCCGGGCGTTGCTGCCGGCGATCCGCGCCGGGCGCATCCATGCGCTGGCGCACATCACCGGCGGCGGCTTCTTAGAGAATATTCCGCGCGTGCTGCCGCGCCACCTGCGCGCCCATCTGGAGGCGCAGCCGCTGTCGCCGCTGTTCGACTGGCTGCGCAGCGAAGGCAGCCTGGCGCCGGACGAGATGGCCCGCACCTTTAACTGCGGCTTCGGCATGGTGCTGGCCGTTGCCCCCGGCGAGGCCGATGCGCTGGCCGCCGAATTGGGGGCGATGCCGCTCGGCCATGTCGCGGCGGGCACACGCGGCTGCGAGATCCATGGCGCGGCCGGTCTGTGGGGCAGCACCGCCGGCTGGACCGCGCAGCACGATGCCTAAGGCGCGTCTCGCCGTCCTGATCTCGGGGCGCGGATCGAACATGGCGGCACTGCTCCATGCATCGCGGCTGATGGCGGACTGCCCCTATGAGATCATGCTGGTTGCCGCCAACGATCCGGACGCGCCCGGGCTGGCGCTGGCCGCTGCCGAGGGCATCGCCACCTTCGGTCATTCGCACAAGGGGCTGACGCGTGCCGGCTTCGATGCGATCATCGATGCAGAGCTGGACCGCCACCAGATCAGCCATGTCGCGCTGGCCGGATACATGCGGCTGCTGTCGCCGGCCTTTGTCGAGAAATGGCAGGGGCGCTGCTTCAACATTCACCCGTCGCTGCTGCCGGCGCACAAGGGGCTGCATGTCCATGAGGCGGTGCTGGCCAATGGCGAGTCCGTGTCGGGCTGCACGGTCCATCTGGTCACCGCCGAGCTCGATGGCGGGCCGATCCTCGGCCAGGCCCGGGTGGCGGTGCTTGCCGATGACACGCCGGACAGCCTCGCCGCGCGCATCCTGATCGCCGAGCACCAGCTCTATCCGCGCATCATCGCCCGCCACATCGCCGCCGACCAGGCCCCCCTGCCCCGCCTGCGCGCGCTGGCGCTGGCGCTGCCCAAGGCGCGCGAAAAGCTGTCGCACGGCGCGCCCGGCTTCTTCGTGGAAGGCGGCAAGTTCTTCGCCTATTTCTCCGACAATCATCATGGCAGCGGCATCAGCGCGCTGCTGGTGGCGACCAGCGGGCTGGAGGAACAGGCGATGCTGATCGAGCAGGACCCGGGGCTCTATTACCGGCCGCCCTATTTCGGCGCTTCGGGCTGGATTGGCATCCGCCTCGATACCGGCGACACCGATTGGGAGATGGTCGAGGGCTGGCTGCGGCGGAGCTGGGAAGTCGCGGCGCCGAAGCGGCTGCGGCGGCTGGTGACGGGGATTTAAAAAAGCCCTAACTTTGCCGGGGCTTACGTCAGACGGGATCGGGCGCAGTGCGCGCCCGCCCCGCTGGCCGGGCTTCGCACGAGTCAGGCCGTAGCGTTGCTACGGCCAGCCGCGCTCAGCCAACAATCTCGGTCTGCGCGAAGAAATAGGCGATCTCGATCGCCGCGTTTTCCTCGGAATCGGAACCGTGCACCGAGTTTGCCTCGATCGATTCGGCGAAGCTCTTGCGGATCGTGCCCTCATCGGCATTGGCCGGGTTGGTGGCGCCCATGATCTCGCGGTAGCGCGGCACGGCGTCCTCGCCCTCGAGCACCTGCACCACCACCGGGCCGGAGATCATGAACGACACCAGCTCGCCGAAGAAGCCGCGCTCGCGGTGGACGGCATAGAAGCCCTCGGCCTGCGCCTGGGTCAGGTGCAGACGCTTCTGGGCGACAATGCGCAGGCCGGCGCCTTCGATGACGGCGTTGATCGCGCCGGTCAGGTTGCGCCGGGTCGCATCGGGCTTCAGAATCGAGAAAGTGCGCGTCACGGCCATGAGAGTGTCCATTTCCTGTGCTGGTGTAGGGATTGGCCGGGCGTCTAGGGGCAACAGCGCCGGTTTGCAACCTCAACCGGCTTTCTCGAACGCCCCGCTGTCGCCTTCCCGCCAATAGGTCGGGACGATGCCGTCCATTGCCTTCAGCCGCCGCCAATGGCCGCGCGCCGCCTCCACGTCGGCCTCGCCGAACAGGTAGAGCAGCCGCGCCATGCCAGTGAGGTCGTCGGGCAGGTTGCCGAGCACCTGCACCAGGCAGTCGGCGCGATTGGCCGGCGGCCAGCGGGCGCCGAGCAGCACCGGCTGGCTGGACAGCCGGTCCTCGGCGATCGAGCCCTCCCGCCCGTGCGGCACGAAGCTCGGCGGCGAAAAGCTCCACAGCTGCTCGTCCAGCCGGGCCAGCAGCGCCGCGTCGTCGCAACGCACGAGCAGCCGGTGACCGGCCGCCAGTGCCCGCGTCACCAGCGATGGCAGCACGGCCTCCACCGGCCTGCGGGCGAGCTGGTAGAAGCCGGCGATCATCCCCGCGTTTCGAAATTGTCCGCGATGAACCGGTCAAGCAGCCGGACGCCGAAACCGGTGGCGCCCTTGTCGTGCAGTGTGCCGGCCTTGTCGGCCCAGACTGTGCCGGCGATATCGAGATGCGCCCATTTCACGCCGGGCTTGATGAACCGGGCAAGGAACTGCGCCGCCGTCACCGAGCCGGCATGACGGCCACCGACGTTCTTCATGTCGGCGATCGGGCTGTCGATCAGCTTGTCGTACGACGGGCCCATCGGCATCCGCCAGAGCTTGTCGTCGACGCTGCGCCCTGCCGCTTCGAGCTGCGCCGCCAGCCCATCTTCATTGGCGAACAGCCCGGCATATTCCTCGCCGAGGCTGACGATGATCGCGCCGGTCAGCGTCGCCAGATCGACGATCACCTCGGGCGACCAGGTCTTCTGCACCCAGCACAGCAGGTCGCAGAGCACCAGCCGGCCCTCGGCGTCGGTATTGATAACCTCGATTGTCTGGCCGTCCATGCTGGTGACGACATCGCCGGGGCGCTGGGCATTGCCGTCCGGCATGTTCTCGACCAGCCCGACGACGCCGACGACATGCGCCCGCGCCTTGCGCGCTGCCAGCGCATGCATCGCCCCGGTGACCGCACCGGCACCGCCCATGTCCCACTTCATGTCTTCCATGCCGCCGGCCGGCTTCAGCGAGATGCCGCCGGTATCGAAGGTGACGCCCTTGCCGACCAGCAGCACCGGCTTGCCGGCGTCCGCGCCCAGGCCGTTCCAGCGCATCGCCAGTACCCGGGCCGGGCGGACCGAACCCTGCGAGACGCCGAGCAGCGCGCCCATGCCGAGCGTACGCATCTCGTCCTCGTCGAGCACCGTCAGTTCGATGCCGAGGCCGGCGAGGTCCATGGCGCGCTCGACGAAGCTTTCCGGATAGATGATGTTGGCCGGTTCGCTGACCAGCTCGCGAGTCCGCGCGACGCCGCCGGCGATCGCCGCCAGCCGGTCGTGCCAGGCCCCGGCGCCGGTGGCGCCGATTACATCGATGGCAACCAGGGTCGGCTTCTGCTTCTCCTTCATCGTCGTCCGGTAGCGGTCGAAACGCCAGCTGCGCAGCGCCGCGCCATGCGCCAGGTGCGCTGCCGCTTCCGCCAGCGGCAGCGCCGCCTGCACCCCGGAAACATCGACGCTCAGCCGCGTCTCGCCGCTGGTCAGCAGCCGCGCCGCCAGCGCCCCGCCGATCTTCTCGAACACCGCCGCATCGGCCTTGTCGGGATCGCCGGTGCCGACCACCAGCAGCCGCGTCGCCTCGGTGCCGGCCGGGGCGAGCAGCTCGACGACGCTTGCCGCCTCGCCCTCGAAGCGCGCTGACGCCAGTGCCCGCCTGAGCTGCCCGCCGCCCGCCGCATCGAGGGCCGCGGCGGCCCCGGCCAGCCCGTCCTTCATCTCGGCGGGGGAAACCAGCACGGCGTGCGCATGCGCCAGGGTGTCGATCTGCTGCGGAAAGCTAATTTCCATCTTCGCTCCTCAAGGACTGATGCCGGTCCGACCGGTGTCTGCCCTTCGTCTAGAGCGCCGCGCACGCGCACGCAAACCATGTGGTGGACGCCCGTGTCCGGCCTCGCTAAGGCTGCCGATGTGGACGCCCGTCGATCGCCCTGTCGCCTGTCCCTGCGTCCTGCCCTGCTGGCGTGCGCGATGGCTGCCCTGCCGGCGGCCGCCGCCAGCCAGACCATGGGGTCCGCAGCGGTTACAGATCCCCTTCCGCCAGCGGCGGGTGGCGACGTGTCGCTGCCCCGTGACGGCGGCGATGTCATCGCGCCCGGCGACATCATCGAGTTCGGCGCCGACCAGATGGAGGTCGATGAAAGTGGCGATGTCGTCACCGCCTCGGGCAATGTCGAGCTGCGCCGGGACGCCTGGCGGCTGACCGCCGACCGTATCGACTATAACCGCACCACCGGCGCCGTGCTGGCGCGCGGCAATGTCATCAGCATCGATCCCGAAGGCAACCAGGTGTTTGCCGACGAGATCACTCTCACCGATTCGCTGAAGGACGGCGCCGTCGACAACATGCTGCTGGTGCTCAACGACGGCGGCCGGCTGGCGGCGCAGGGCGCCAGCCGGCAGGACCGGCTGATCACGCTGCGCCGCGCCGTCTACAGCCCCTGCGCCGTCGTCGATTCGGAGGGCTGCCCGCAGGAGCCGGTGTGGCGTGTTCGCGCTGCCAGTATCCGCTACGACCGCGACCGTCACCGGCTCAGCTACAAGAAGGCGCGGCTGGAGATGTTCGGCATCCCGATCCTCTACCTGCCAAGCTTCTCGCATCCCGACGGCGAGGCGGAGCGGGTATCCGGCCTGCTGATCCCCGAGATCAAGATCCAGCGCCAGCTCGGCATCGGGCTTGGATTGCCCTTCCATGTCGCCCAGGCGCCGGACCGGGATTTCACCGTCACCCCCTGGTTTTATACCGAGGCGGCGCCGGCGCTGCAGCTGCAGGCACGCCGCCTGTTCGACGGTGGCCCGATCCAGGCCGATGCCTTCATGACCTACGCCCGGCGGATAGACTTCGCCGCTGACAATGTCACCGAGCTCGATCGCGGCAACCGCTTTCGTGGTTATCTCGGCGTCAAGGGCCGGTTCCAGCATTCATCGACCTGGCGGTCGACCTTCTCGGTGCGGCTGACCACCGACGACACCTTCAACCGCCGCTATGACCTCGACTTCGACGATACGCTGCGCAGCACCTATGCACTGGAGCGCGTCACGACGGACAGCTATCTGTCGATCTCCGCCTGGGCCTTCCAGGGGCTGCGCGCCACCGACACCTTCGGCGAATCGCCGTTCGTGCTGCCGATCGTCGATTATGACTGGCGACCGGTCGACACGATCCTCGGCGGGCGTCTCCAGGTCGCCGCCAATTCGATGAACCTCGTGCGCAGCGACGGGCAGAATGTTCAGCGCGCACTGGCGTTCGGGCGCTGGGAGCGCAGCGTCTACACGCCGCTCGGCCAGCGGCTGACAGCCACTGCGCTTCTGCGCGGCGACCTGTACAACGTCGGCCGGCCGGACCGGGCGACATTGCCAGAATATGCCGGCGACCGTGGCTTCGGTGCCCGCGCCATCCCGGTGGCGGCGCTCGAAATGGAATGGCCGTTTGCCGGCGCCGCGCTGGGCGGCACGCAGACGCTTTCCCCGCGCGTCCAGCTGGTGATCACACCGGAGAGCAGCAATGACGGCTTTCCCAATGAAGACAGCCGCGCCATCGAGCTGGAGGACATAAGCCTTTTCGAGCTCAATCGCTTTCCTGGTCAGGATCGGTTCGAGGGCGGATCGCGCGTCACTTATGGCGTCGCCTATACGCTCGACCGGCCGGGGCTGGCGCTGCGCTCCGAGATCGGCCAGTCATGGAGCTTCGGCGCCAACCGCGCCGACCGGCTGGTCGAATTTCCAGCCGGAACGGGTCTTGAGGACCGGCTTTCGGATTTCGTCGGCCGCACCAATGTCAAGGTCGGCGGGCTGGTCGAGGTCACCCACCGGTTCCGCGTCGACCGCAACAGCTTCGCCATCCGGCGCAACGAGATCGATCTGTCGCTCGGCAACCAGCGGACCTATGCGACCGTCGGATACCTCAAGCTTAATCGCAATATCGGGCTGGAAGACCTTGAGGACAGGACCGAACTTCGAGCAGGCGGGCGGCTGGCCTTTGCCCGCTTCTGGTCAGTGTTCGGCTCGGCAATCGCCGATCTGACCACGCGCCGGGACAATCCGAACGCGGTCGGCAACGGCTTCCGCTTCGTGCGCCACAGGATCGGTGCGGAATATGAGGATGAATGTTTCCGCTTCGGCATCTCCTGGCGCCGCGACCTGATCTCCGATCGTGATTTTCGGGCCGGCAGCACCTTCCAGCTCACCTTGTCGTTCAAGACCTTGGGCCGCTGATTTCACGCGGCGTTCAGCACATGTTGCGTAACCGAAACTTTGCCGTGGGCACGCGCATACGCTAGAGAAGCCCCGTCAAGCCACAGGAACCAAGGCCACATGCCCAACGCTCGCACCGTTTCCCGACTCCGCCTGCCGCTTGTCGCGCTGTTCATGGCCGGCTTGCCGCTGTCCGGCGCCGGCCAGGCCCAGGTCGGCAACAATATCGATTTCGGCGATGTGCAGGAGTTGCGCGTGCTCGCGCAGACCGATCCGACGCTGCGCAAGGCCCAGGCCATCGTCAATGGCGACGTCATCACCGATACCGACATCGACCAGCGATTTGCGCTTGTGGTCGCTGCCAATGGCGGCAAGGTCGCCGAGGAAGAGCGCAGCCGCCTGCGTCTTCAGGTGCTGCGCAACCTGATCGACGAGAAGCTGCAGATCCAGGAAGCCGCGGCCAACGACATCAATATCTCGGAGGCCGAAGTCACCGCTGCCTACAACCGGGTGGCGCAGAATTTCCGCCGCTCGCCGGCCGCCTTCGAGGATTATCTGAAGCAGAGCGGCTCCTCGCCGATTTCGATCAAGGCGCAGATCCGGGGCGAGCTGGCCTGGAGCCGGGTGCTGCGCCGCAAGGTCGAGCCGATGGTCAATGTCGGGGACGACGAGGTTCAAGTGCTGATCGACAAGCTTAATGCCGCCAAGGGCAAGGACGAATTTCATGTCGGCGAGATCTTCCTGACCTCGACCCCGGAGACCGAGGCCGCTGTTCGCGCCGACGCCCAGCGCATTGTCGACCAGGTCCGCGCCGGCGCCTCCTTCGTCGCCTACGCCCGCCAGTTCTCGGAAGCCTCCAGCGCGGCGGTCGGCGGCGATCTCGGCTGGATTCGCGCGGAACAGCTGAACGACGCCGTCGCCCCGGTCGTCACCACTTTGGTGCCCGGCAACCCTGCGACGGCGATTTCCGACCCCATCACCGTTCCCGGCGGCGTTGCGGTGATGGCGCTGATCGAGAAGCGGCAGGTGCTGGCCGCCGATCCCAAGGAAGCGGTGCTGTCGCTGAAGCAGCTGTCACTGCCCCTGCCCAAGGACATCACCGAGGAGAAGGCGCGCGGGCTCGTCGCCGAGTTCCAGACCGCCACCCAGGCAATGGGCGGCTGCGGCCGGGCCGACGAGGTCGCCGCGCGCCTCGGTGCCGATATGGCAACCAACGACTCGATCAAGCTGAAGGACCTGCCCGAGGCGCTCCAGCAGATCATGGCCGACCTGTCGATCGGCCAGGCGACGCCGCCGTTCGGCAGTCTCGCCGAGGGCCTGCGCGTGCTCGTGCTGTGCGGCCGCGACGACAGCATGCTGCAGGCCAAGACGCCGAATTTCGACGAAATCTACGCCCAGCTGAACGACGAGCGGGTCAATATGCGGGCGCGCCGCTACCTGCGTGATCTTCGCCGCGATGCCATCGTCGATTATCGGTGATGACAGGCCCGGCGCCGCTCGCCGTTTCGCTAGGCGACCCTGCCGGCATCGGCCCTGAGGTATTGGCCCGCGCCTGGGCCCGGCGCGAGGCCGAGCAGTTGCCGCCGTTTTACGCTATCGGTGACCGCCGGGCGCTCGCCGCGGTCTGGGACGGGCCGATCGAGACGCTGGAGGACCCGACCCAGGCGCTCGCCGCCTTCCCGCATGCGCTGCCGCTGGTCCAGGTCGACGATCCCGGCGACATCATGCCCGGCCAGCCCAACCTCGCCGGCGCCCGCTGCGCGCTGGACAGCCTTGAGCTGGGCGTCGGTCTCGCGCGCGGCGGGATGGCCTCGGGCCTTGTCACCGGGCCGGTCAGCAAGGCGCAGCTGTATCAGATCGGCTTCAACTATCCGGGCCAGACCGAGTTTGTCGCCGAACGCTGCGGGGTTTCCGCCGTCCGCGCCGTGATGATGCTCGCCGGGCCCAGCCTGCGGACCGTGCCACTGACTGTGCATGTGCCGCTGGCCGATGTGCCGCGCCACATTACCCGCGAGCTGATTATCACCCGCGCCCGCATTGTCGCACGGGCGCTGGTTCGGGATTTCGGTATCGCCCGGCCGCGGCTGGCGGTCGCCGGCCTCAATCCGCATGCCGGCGAAAAGGCGACGCTGGGCCGCGAGGAGGCAGAGATCATCGCTCCAGCGATCGCCGAGTTGATCGCCGAGGGTCTCGACATCATCGGGCCGCTCGCCGCCGACACCATGTTCCACCCGCCGGCTCGCGCCCAATATGACGCAGCGTTGTGCATGTACCACGACCAGGCGCTGATCCCGTTGAAAACCCTGCATTTCGATGACGGCGTCAACACCACGCTCGGCTTGCCGATCGTCCGCACCTCGCCGGACCATGGCACCGCCTTCAATATCGCCGGCACAGGCACCGCCACGCCGATGGCGATGGTCGCCGCCATCCGGCTCGCCGGGCAATGCGCCGCCCGCCGCCTGGCCATGCCGGGCCAGGCCGCCGCCTGAGCATGGGACGTTGAGCCTCGATACGCTGCCGCCACTGCGGGATGTCATTGCCGCACATGGCCTTGCCGCGAAGAAGTCGCTCGGCCAGAACTTCCTGCTCGATGCCAATCTTCTCGACCGGATTGCCCGTATTCCCGGGCCGCTGGCGGGCGCCACCGTCTATGAGGTCGGACCCGGCCCCGGCGGGCTGACACGGGCGCTGCTCCGCGCCGGCGCCCGCGTCATCGCCGTCGAGCGCGACGACCGCGCCATCCCGGCACTTGCCGAACTGGCCGATGCCGCCGAACCGGGCCAGCTGACTGTCATCGCCGGGGACGCGCTGGCGCAGGATGCCGCCGGCCTCTGCCCGCCAGGCAGCCACATCGTCGCCAACCTGCCCTATAATATCGGCACCGCGCTGCTCACCCGCTGGCTGGAGACGCCGGCTTGGCCCCCGTTCTGGGCCAGCCTGACACTGATGTTCCAGAAGGAAGTCGCCGAGCGCATCGTTGCGGCCCCAGGCAGCGATGCCTATGGCCGGCTTGCCGTGCTCTGCCAGTGGCGCAGCACGGCGCGGATCGCGTTGCAGGTGTCGCCCAAGGCGTTCGTCCCCGCCCCCAAGGTCTCGTCCGCCGTCGTGCATCTGGTGCCGATGGCGCCGCTGAGCGTCGCAACACCGGCGCGGCTCTCGGCGCTGACGGCCGCCGGCTTCGGGCAGCGGCGCAAAATGCTGCGCGCCAGCCTGCGCGGCATGCCCGGCGCACTGGAAGCGATCGAGGCGCAGGGTATCGCCGCCGAGCAGCGTGCCGAGACCGTGCCGGTCGGCGCCTGGGCGGCGGCAGCGGCCCTGCTCGGTTAGTTCTTGGGCTCGGCTAGTTCTTGGCTTCGGCCGGCTTTGCCGGTGCGGGGGTGGCCTGCGCCGTTGCCGGGCGCGCGGCCGCCGTTGTCAGCGCCGTCTGCAAGCGGGTGGCCGGCGCGCACTCGGTCTTGCAAAGCGCCTTGATGCGAGCGAGATTGACCTGCGCCCGTGCCGTTGCGCCGCGCGCGATCAGCGCCTTGCCCTGGCCCTCGAGCGCCGTCAGGTCGGAGGGGTTAAGCGCCAGCGCCTCGCGATAGAAGCGCACCGCCTTGCCCGGAAGTTCGAGCTTCTCATAGCTCATGGCGATACCGTTGAACGCCGAGACATTTTTCGGGTCGCTGGCCAGCGCCGCCTCGAAGGCATCGATCGCCGCCATTGCATCGCCCTTGGCCAGCGCCGCCCGCCCGCGCTCGGCCATCGCCATGGACGCCGGCTTCAGGACATCGACATTAGCCGCGACAGCGCCCTGCCACGCCAGCATGGTGCCGATCAGGGCTCCGGCCAGTTTCAGTTCCACACGCATCAACATCTCTCCAGTCCCTGCCCCCGCAGATTAACCGATTCGTTCCAGCGTTGCGATGAAGAAACCGTCGCAGCCATGTCGCGCCGGGCTGAGCACCAGCTGGCCGAGCGGCGCCTCGCCGGCCGGAGACTCGAACGGCCGCCGCTGAAACTGCGGCCACTCGCGCAGCAGCGCCGCCACCTGGCCCTCGGCTTCCTCCGGCACCAGCGAGCAGACGACATAGACAAGCCGGCCACCCGGCCGGACCAGATGCGCCGCCAGCCACAGAAGCCGCGCCTGCTCGTACACCAGCCGGGTCAGCCGGTGCGGGCTCAGCCGCCACCGCGATTCCGGGTTGCGCCGCCAGGTGCCGCTGCCCGAGCAGGGCGCGTCGACGATCACCCGATCTGCAACGCCGACAAGGTCTTGCAAGGCCTCGGTCTCGCGATTGCCATCGAGCAGCCGCCGCTCGACGATCGACACCCCGGCCCGCGCCAGCCGTGGCTCCATCGCCGAAAGCCGGCCGCGATCGCTGTCGGTGGCGATGATCCGCCCGCGATTGTCCATCGCCGCCGCCAGTGCCAGCGTCTTGCCGCCGGCCCCGGCGCAAAGGTCGATCACCGTCTGGCCGGGCTGGGCATCGACGATGGCGGCGGCCAGCTGAGAGCCGGCGTCCTGCACCTCGACCAGCCCCTGCTCGAACGCCGGCATCGCATCGACGGCGGTGCCGGACGGCAGCCGCAGCGCCGTGTCGGGCCAAGGCAGCGCTTCTGCCTCTGGCAGGCTTGCGATCACGTCGGCGCGGCTGGCCTTCAATATGTTGACCCGCAGGTCGAGCGGCGCGCGGCCCAGCAGCCCGGCCAGCTCCGCATCGATGTCAGCGCCGAAGCGGCCGCGGAGCCGCGTCACCAGCCAGGCCGGCGCCAGCCCGGGCGCGGCTTCGGGCTCATCGGGTTCGATCCCCGCCGGCGCATGGCCGCCGCTGCCGAACAGCGCCAGCATCTCCGGCTCCTCGGCACGCAGATAGCCGATCAGCGCCGCCCGCCCACTCGCCGGCAGTTCGCCAAGGCTGCGGATGGCGCCGAACACCAGCGCCCGCACGCCGCGCCGATCACCGCCGCCGGCATAGCGCCGCGTTGAAAAATAGCGCTGGACGATGGTATCGGCCGCCGCCCCGCCTTCGCGCGCCGCATCGATCACCAGGTCGAGAATCTCGATCGCCGCCTGGGCGCGGGCCGCCGGTGTCATCGGGGGAACGTCATCAGATCGAAGTCGGGTAGTTGGGCGCTTCCCGGGTAATGGTCACGTCATGGACATGACTCTCGCGCAGCCCGGCGTTGGTGATGCGGATGAATTCCGCCCGCTCGCGGAAATCCGCCAGCGTCGCCGAGCCGGTATAACCCATCGCCGCCTTCACGCCGCCGACAAGCTGGTGGAGCACGGCAGTGGCCGGTCCCTTGTAGGGTACCTGGCCCTCGATGCCCTCGGGCACCAGCTTCAGATGGTCCTTGATGTCCTGCTGGAAATAGCGATCGGCCGAGCCGCGTGCCATCGCCGCCACCGAGCCCATGCCGCGATAGCTCTTGTAAGTCCGCCCCTGCCACAGGAAGGTTTCGCCCGGCGCCTCCTCAGTGCCGGCCAGCAGGCTGCCGACCATCACCGCGGCAGCGCCCGCCGCCAGCGCCTTCGCCATGTCGCCCGAGGTCCGCAGCCCGCCATCGGCGATGACCGGAATGCCGAGCTTCGCCGCCGCTTCCGCCGTGTCCATCACCGCGGTCAGCTGGGGCACGCCGACGCCGGCAACGACGCGTGTCGTGCATATCGACCCCGGGCCGATCCCGACCTTGATCGCATCGGCCCCGGCATCGATTAGCGCCCGCGCCGCCTCCGCCGTCGCCACATTGCCGGCCATCACCTGTGCCGAGTTGGAGAGCTTTTTGATCCGCGCCACCGCGTCCGAGACACCCTTGGAATGGCCATGGGCGGTGTCGACAACGATCAGGTCGCACTCTGCATCGAGCAGTGCCTCGGTGCGCTCGAAGCCCATGTCGCCCACCGTCGTCGCGGCGGCGACCCGCAGCCGGCCCGCGGCGTCCTTGGTGGCATTGGGATAGGTGACGGCGCGCTCGATGTCCTTGACCGTGATCAGCCCGATGCAGCGGCCATCGTCATCGACGACCAGCAACTTCTCGATGCGCCGGGCGTGAAGCAGCCGTCTCGCCTCGGCCTGATCGATGCCGAGCTTGACCGTCACCAGCCCCTCATGGGTCATCAGCTCCGCGATCGGCTGGTCCGGGTTCTCGGCGAAGCGCATGTCGCGGTTGGTCATGATGCCGACGAGACGCCCGCTCTTGTCGACCACCGGGAAGCCCGAGATCCGGTGCCGCGCCATAAGTGCCCGGGCGTCGCCGAGCGTCTGGTCCGGCGTCATCGTCACCGGGTTGACGACCATCCCGCTCTCGAACCGCTTGACCTGACGCACCGCCTCGACCTGCTCCTCGACCGACAAGTTGCGGTGGAGCGTGCCGATGCCGCCGGCCTGGGCCATGACGATCGCCATGTCGGCCTCGGTCACCGTGTCCATCGCCGAGGACATGATGGGGATGGTCAGGCCGATGCCCTTGGTCAGCCGCGTCGAGGTGTCCGCCATGCTCGGCAGGACGACGGAAGCGGCCGGGACCAGCAACACGTCATCGAAGGTCAGACCAAGGCGGATGTCCATCATGCTGTCTCATGCAAAAACCACGGGCAGGGTGTCTTAGGTTGCACACCCCGAAATGGAAAGGGGCCGAAACGGAAAGGGGGACGGCGAGCGATTGCCCACCGTCCCCCTTCCAGAGATCGGATCGAACGGCGATCAGGCGCCGATGAAGGCCATCCACAGCGAGGCCAGCGCCTCGCGGGGGCCGCCCTTGACCGCCTTGAAGGCTTCGGCCGCAGCGGCCTTATCCCCGGCCATCGCCAACGCGGCACCAAGACGCAGATTGGCCATTGGCTGGTCAACATTCGCCGCGCCCACCGCCTGACGATAAAGTTCGGCCGCCTTGGTGTAGTTGGCATAGCCATAATAGGCGTCACCGGTCGCCAACGCGAGGCGGGCATTGCCCTTGATCTCGCGCTCGAGGCCGGGCAGCGCCGCCTTATCGGCCGCCGCCTTACCGTCGGCCGTGGTCTTCAGTTCCTTGATCAGCGGCTTGCTGGGATCGATCATGTTGGCGGCGATGCCGGCGTCGACGGCCATCTTGGCTTCGCCCGGGAAGCCGCGGCCGAGCGCGGTATCGGCATATTCGACAAAGTCCCGCTCGCCGGAGAGCGACTTGCTGGCGGCCTGGAAACGCAGGAAGTCGAGCGTCGCCTGGTCGTCGAGCTTGTAGGCGTCACGGGCGATGACCGAGGCATCCCGCCAGTTGACCGGCGTTGGATAGGCCTTCACCAGCGCTACGGCCGACGGCACCACAGCATCGGCGAGCTTGGCGTCATAGGCCACGGCGAGGCGGCGCTTCAGCCAGGTTTCGGGCACCGGCTGGCCGGTCGCCGCCTTGGCATCGATGGCGCGGCCGAGCATCTGCACGGCCTCGGTATTGAGCTTCTGCGAAATGAAGATCTCGGACAGGCCGATCATCGTATCCGGATCGTTCGGCTGGATTTCCAGTAGCTTCTGATAGGCATTGGTGGCCTTGGTGTAATCCTTCTTGGCCAGCGCGACCGAACCGATCGTCTGCCAGAACTTCGGCGCGTCAGCCTCGGAAACCTTGCCCGTCGCCAGCATCTTCTCGAGCGAGCTGGCAATAAGGTCGTTGTTCTTGGTGGTAATGCCGGAATTTAGGGTCAGCGCGTTGACCATGTAGATGTCGTCGACGGTCTGGTTCGGCACGGCTTCCGCCTCGGCGAGCTTGGCGAGCGCGCCGGCGTCATTGCCGGCCTGCTGCAGCTTCTGCGCCTCGGCGAGGATCGGCTGGATCTGCTTGGAAAACTTCATCGGCGCGGCCTTGGCCTGCTTCTGCGCAAAAGCCGGCGGCGCGGCGACCATGCCGCCTGCAAGCGCAGCTGCGACCACCAGTCTCGAGATCATCCCCAGTTTCATCTGTATCCTCCCAAAAATCCGCGTCGCCACTCGGCAACATGAAAGTCTCAATAGCGCCAAGCCGTGGCGTGTCCAATATCCTGTCTGGCCCCAACTGCGTGAACAGCATTTGAACCATCGCGGCTTGGCGGCTATCCATCGCATAACCACCTGCCCCTCCTGTCCGGGATCGCCAATGCTCGTTCTCCTATCTCCAGCCAAGTCGCTGGACATGGCTTCGGCCGTGCCCGATCTGGCTTTCACCCAGCCGCAGTTTCTCGACAAGGCGAGCAAGCTGGCGCGCGCTGCCGCGAAGCTGCGCAGCGCCGATCTGCAGGCGCTGATGCACATATCGGAGCCGCTGGCGGCGCTCAACGAAGCGCGGTTCAAGTCCTTCCAGACCCCGTTCACCCCCGACAACGCCCGGCCGGCGCTGTTTACCTTCGCCGGCGATGTCTATACCGGCCTCGATGCCGCCAGCCTCGACAGCGAGGGCATCGCCTTTGCCCAGGACCATATCCGCATCCTGTCGGGGCTGTATGGCCTGCTGCGCCCGCTCGACCTGATGCAGCCCTATCGGCTGGAGATGGGCACCCGCTTCGGCATCGGGAAGGCGACCACGCTCTATGAGGTCTGGCAACGCAAGATCGCCCCGGCGCTGGCGGCCGAGCTTGCCGACGAGCCCGATCCGCTGGTCATCAATCTGGCCAGCGAGGAATATTTCAAATCGGTTGACCTGATGAAGCTTCCGGCCCGGCTGCTGACCATTGACTTCCGGGACCGCAAGGCCGGCAAGCTGCGCTTCAACAGTTTTGTCGCCAAGAAGGCGCGCGGCGCCGCGGCGCGGGCGGTGATCGACGCCCGGCTGGAAGCGCCAGAGCCGCTCAGGACACAGTCCATCCTCGGCCACCGCTTCGACGCCGACGCCTCGACAGCGGATCGCTGGATGTTCATCCGCGCCGTCGACTGACATATAAAAACGGGCCGGCGCTGGGCCGACCCGTTTTCATTCCTTGCCTCGAAGGGCGAAAGAACGGCCTTACTGGGCCTGAACGTCGTCAGCCGCTTCTTCGACAGCGGCCGCACCGTCGTTGACGGCTTCTTCGCCAGCGGCCATCGCATCGGCAGCGCCGGCAGCGGCGGCATCGCCGGTCTGCTCGGCGGCATCGCCCATGGCTTCGCCGGCGGCTTCCATCGACTCGCCGGCTGCTTCCATGCTGGCACCAGCATCGGCGGCCGGCGTTTCAGCGGCCTTTTCGCCACAAGCGGCCAGCAGGCCAAAGCTGGCAACAGCGGCCAGAGTCACAAAAGTGCGCATAAAAATCATCTCCCAAAATCTCAGCGAGCGCAGAAATTCCCCCGCGGCTGACTCCATACAGTCAAACCGCGCGCTTGCGAAGCCTCAGGCATCGGTCAGACTGGCACAGCCAATCTGAACGCCGCCTTTCCGGCACCGTTCATCTCTCACTCGATCACATCATTATCGGCCAGCGGTGCACCCTCGCCGTCATCGGCCGGAATCAGGGCCGCGGACACCACCTGCTCATCAGCCGCGACATCGAAAAGCGTCACGCCGAGCGTCGAGCGGCCCTTGATGCCGACCTGGCCGACGACCGTGCGAATCAGCTTGGCCTGATCGGTCACCAGCATCAGCTGGTCGCCGTCCCGCGCCGTGAAGCTGGCAACGACATTGCCGTTGCGGTCGCTCTCGCCGATGTTGCGGATGCCCTGGCCGCCGCGCCCCGACTGGCGATATTCATAGGCCGAGGACCGCTTGCCGAAGCCCTTGGCAGTGACCGTCAGGATGAATTCCTCGGCCTCGGCAAAGGCCGCCATCCGTGTTTCGGACAGCGCCCGCTCGCCGGGCTCGGGCTTCCAGGGGGCCGCCTTAAGATAGTCCTCGCGCTCCTGCGGGCTCGCCGGGAAGGCCTTGAGGATCGACATCGAGATCACCTCATCGCCCGGCACCAGCGTCATCCCACGCACCCCGGTCGAGGTGCGGGACACGAACTCGCGGACATCGGTGACGGCAAAACGGATCGCCTTGCCGCTGCGCGCCGCCAGAAACACATCATCGGCCTCATCGCAGAGTTTGACAGCGATCAGCCGGTCGACGCTCTCCTGCTCGAAGCGGATCGCCAGCTTGCCCGCCGCCGGCACATTGGTGAAGGCGTCCATGGCATTGCGGCGGACGCTGCCGCAGGCGGTGGCGAACATCACGTGCAGCCGGCTCCATTCGGCCTCGTCCTCGGGCAGCGCCAGCACGGTGGTAATCTTCTCGTCGGGCGCCAGCGGCAGCATATTGGCCAGCGGCCGGCCGCGTGCCTGCGGGCTACCCTGCGGCAGCTTCCAGACCTTCTGGCGATAGACCTTGCCGGCCGAGGAGAAGAACAGCACCGGATTGTGCGTCGAGGTGACGAACAGCGTCGTCACCACATCCTCGTCTTTGGTCGCCATGCCCGAACGGCCCTTGCCGCCGCGCCGCTGCGCCCGATAGTCGGACAAAGGCACGCGCTTGATCCAGCCGTCCATGGTTACGGTGACGACCATGTCCTCGCGGTCGATCAGGTCCTCGTCGTCGATGTCGTCACCGCTGCTGGTGATCTCCGAGCGCCGCTTCATCTGGAACTGCTCGGCCACGACGCGCAATTCCTCGCGCATCACCGAATAGAGCCGCGCCCGGTCGCCGAGAATGTCGAGCAGGTCGGCGATGGTCGCCGCCAGCGTCTTCAGCTCGTCGCCGATCTCCTCGCGGCCCAGCGCCGTCAGCTTGGCCAGCCGCAGCTCGAGAATGGCGCGCACCTGGGCATCGGACAGGCGGATGGTCACCGCATCGCCGGCATTGGCATCGGCCTCGACCAGCTCGAGATAGGGCCGGATCTCGGCCGCATCCCAGTCCCGCGCCAGCAGCGCCTCGCGCGCCGCTGCCGGGGTCGGCGAACGGCGGATCGTCGCCACCACTTCGTCGAGGTTGGAGACCGCGATCACCAGCCCGATCAACAGATGCGCCCTGTCACGCGCCTTGGCCAGCTCATGCTTGGACCGGCGGGTGATCACCTCTTCACGGAAGGCGACGAACGCCTTGATGATCTCGATCAGCCCCATCAGCTCGGGGCGTCCACCGCGGATCGCCAGCATGTTGAGGCTGAAGCTCTGCTGGGCCGGCGTGTAGCGCCAGAGCTGGTTGAGCACGACCTCGGGGTTGGCGTCGCGCTTCAGCTCCATGACGATGCGCACGCCCTCGCGGTTGCTCTCGTCGCGCAGGTCCGACACGCCCTCGACGCGCTTGTCCTTGACGGCTTCGGCGATCTTCTCGACCAGCGCATTCTTGCCCTGCTGGAACGGGATCTCGGTCAGCACGAGCGAGCGCTTCTCGCCGCGCCCTTCCTCCAGCACGTGGCGCGAGCGCATCATCAGCCCGCCGCGTCCGGTCAGATAGGCCTGGCGGACGCCATGCGTGCCGAGGATCAGGCCCCCGGTCGGGAAATCCGGCGCCGGGATGTGCTGCATGAGCCCGTCGACATCGATCGCCGGATTGTCGAGATAGGCGACCACGGCATCGATGACTTCGCCGAGGTTGTGCGGCGGGATGTTGGTCGCCATGCCGACCGCGATGCCGCCGGCGCCGTTGACCAGCAGGTTCGGGAAGCGCGCCGGCAGCACCGCCGGCTCTGATTCCGAGCCATCGTAATTGGGAATGAAGTCGACGGTATCCTTGTCGATGTCGGCCAGCAGCGCCTCGGCCGGCTTGGCCAGCCGCGCTTCGGTGTATCGCATGGCCGCTGGCGCATCGGGGTCCATCGAGCCAAAGTTGCCCTGGCCGTCGATCAGTGGCAGCCGCATCGACCAGTCCTGGGTCATCCGCGCCAGGGCGTCATAGATCGCGCTATCGCCGTGCGGGTGATATTTACCCATCACATCGCCGACGATGCGCGCCGATTTGCGATAGGGCTTGCCCTGGACGAAGCCGTTCTCGAAACTGCCCCAGAGGATCCGCCGATGGACCGGCTTCAGCCCGTCCCGCACATCCGGCAGGGCTCGCGCCACGATGACCGACATGGCATAATCGAGGAAACTCGTGCGCATCTCGGCAACGATCGAGATCGGCTGGATGTCCGGCCCGTCACCGGGGGGCAAAACGTCTGATTCCATGGGGATTTTTCAGTCCATTACGAGCAGTGCAACACAGCTGTCACACCTAGCCCGGCAGGCCTGAAAAGACCAGTGAAAAGGGCGGCAAAGGTGTCCCGACAGGGTCGGAAACCCCCTGCCAGGCCTGGACCTTACTCCGCCGCGACGGCCATCCCTGGCACAGCCACAAAGCCCTTGCGCCGGGCAATTCGCGCCTCGATCTCCGGCCGGAAGTGCCGGATCAGCCCCTGGATCGGCCAGGCTGCTGCATCGCCGAGCGCGCAGATGGTATGGCCCTCGATCTCGGTGGTCACATCGAGCAGCATATCGATCTCGTGCGGCTCGGCGTCGCCGGTCTCGAGCCGGGTCATCACCCGCCACATCCAGCCGGTGCCCTCGCGGCAGGGCGTGCACTGGCCGCAGCTCTCATGCTTGTAGAAATAGGACAGGCGCGCGATCGCCCGGACAATGTCGGTCGACTTGTCCATGACAATCACCGCCGCCGTGCCCAGCCCGGACTTCAGCTCGCGGAGGCCATCGAAATCCATCGGCGCCTCGGCGATCTCGTGCGCCGGCACCAGCGGCACCGACGAGCCGCCGGGGATCACCGCCAGCAGATTGTCCCAGCCGCCGCGAATCCCGCCGCAATGCGTCTCGATCAG
>NZ_JBIMKZ010000006.1:0-58753 GCF_051860865.1 Polymorphobacter sp.
GAGATCGTAATCGACCTCAAGATAATGGTCGTTGAACGCCTTGTTCTGCTCCGGATCGAGCACCTCGAGCAGGGCCGAGGACGGATCGCCGCGGAAATCCTGGCCGAGCTTGTCGATCTCGTCGAGCAGGAACAGCGGGTTGCTGGTGCCGGCCTTTTTGAGGTTCTGGACGATCTTGCCGGGCATCGAGCCGATATAGGTCCGGCGATGGCCGCGGATCTCGGCCTCGTCACGCACGCCGCCCAGCGACTGGCGGATGAACTGCCGGCCGGTGGCCTTGGCGATCGAACGCCCGAGCGAAGTCTTGCCGACGCCCGGCGGGCCGACGAGGCAGAGGATCGGCCCCTTCAGCTTCGAGGTGCGCGCCTGGACAGCCAGATACTCGATGATCCGGTCCTTGACCTTCTCGAGGCCATAATGGTCATTGTCGAGCACGGCCTGCGCGGCGACGATGTCCTTCTTGACCTTGCTCTTCTTGCCCCAGGGCAGGCCGAGCAGCACGTCGAGATAGTTGCGGACAACGGTCGCTTCCGCCGATTGCGGCGCCATCGCCTTGAACTTCTTCAGTTCGGCGGTGGCCTTTTCGCGCGCTTCCTTGGAGAGCCGGGTCTTGGCGATCTTCTCCTCAAGCTCGGTGGCTTCGTCCTTGCCTTCCTCGCCTTCGCCCAGCTCGCGCTGGATCGCCTTCATCTGCTCGTTGAGGTAATATTCGCGCTGGGTCTTCTCCATCTGCCGCTTGACGCGGCTGCGGATCTTCTTCTCGACCTGAAGCACGCCCATCTCGCCTTCCATGTGGCCGAAGATGGACTCCAGCCGCTTCTGGACGTGCGGCTCGGCAAGCAGCGCCTGCTTGTCGGCGATCTTGAGGCCGAGATTGGCGGCGACGGTGTCGGCAAAGCGCGCCGCATCCTCGATCGCGCCGATCTGGGCGGCGATCTCGGGCGCGGTCTTGCGGTTGAGCTTGACGTAGGATTCGAACTGCTTGGCAGCCGAGCGCAGAAGTGCTTCCTGCTCGGCGGCCGGGCCGTCGATGTCGGGGCGCGGGCTAACGTCCGCCTCCAGCCAGCCATCGGCGACGATCAGGCGCTCCAGCGTGGCACGGCGGATGCCCTCGACGAGGACCTTGACGGTGCCATCGGGGAGCTTGAGCAGCTGCAGCACGGTCGCCAGCGTGCCGACGTCATAGAGTTCCTCGGCGCCGGGGTCTTCATCGGCGGGGTTCTTCTGGCTGAGCAGAAAAACGGTCTTATCGGCCTGCATCGCGGCTTCCAGCGCCGCCACCGACTTGTCGCGGCCGACGAACAGCGGCACGATCATCTGCGGGAAAACGACGATGTCGCGCAAGGGCAGCACCGGCAGGGTGCGGGCTTCGTCTTCAGTGGGCGGCGTCATGGTCTCTTCGTTCATTGTCATGCTCCTGCCCGCGCTGACGCGGGCTTCTCTCGCAGCCTGATATGGGAAGCATCCATCGCTGCATCAACATCCCGTCGAACATTACCGAATCCGACGCACTATGGCTTTTCGGACGAGGCCTCGCCAGCCAGCATTGCACCGTTATGGCGTTGCACCTTGGGCGGGATCACTACGACCCGGCAATGGAATTCCGGACCAATCAGCCGTTGATATCGCGGCCGCGTGTCTCCGGCAGCCAGATGGCGCTGACGATGAAGGCCATCAGCACGACGCCGAAGGTGTACCAGAGGCCGGAATAGGCGTCACCGGTCCTGACCACGATATATTGCGAGATGACCGGCAGGAAGCCGCCGAAATAGCCGGTGCCGATATGATAGGGGATCGACATCGAGGTGTAGCGGACGCGCGCCGGGAACAGCTCGACGAGGATGGCCGCGACCTGGCCATAAGTCATTGCCGACAGGGCGACCATCAACGCCACCGCGAAGACGACGATGGCGCCGTTGACGCGCTCGGGGTCCGCCTTGTCGGGATAGCCGGCGGCGAGCAGCGCCGCTGTCCAGGCGGCGGCGTCAAAGCCCTCAATCCGGCTGTCGCCGACGATCAGCGCGAGGGTTTCGGACTCGCGCTTTTCATGGCTGACGCCGCGCTTGGACAGATATTCGAGGCCGCGCGCACAGTCGGTCGCCGGCTTGCCGAAGACGCTGTAATCGCAGGCCGGCAGCTCGATGACCACCGGGCTGGCCCGGGTGGCCTCGCCGAGCGCCGGGTTGGCGGCATCGCCCATCATCCGGAACAGCGGGAAGATCAGGATCAGCGTCAGCCCATAGCCGATCAGCAGCAGCTTCTTGCGGCCGATATGATCGGAAACCCAGCCGAATATGACATAGAAAGGCGCCGCGATCAGGGCGCCGATGGCCATGTAGGTCAGCGCCTGGGTCTCGGGAATGCGCGAGGTGCCCTGGAGGAAATAGAGCGTGCCGAACTGCGAGGTGTAATAGATCACCGTCAGCCCGGCGGCGACGCCGAACAGCGCGACGAAGATGTTGCCGATGTTGGCGCGGTCGGAAAAGCTGTCGACGATGGGGTTCTTCGACGTGGTGCCGGCCGCCTTCATCGCCTGGAACACCGGGCTCTCGGACAGTTTCAGGCGGATATAGAGCGACATCGCCAGCAGCAGGATCGAGATCAGGAACGGCACTCGCCAGCCCCAGGCAGCGAAATCGGCCTCGCTGATCAGCGCCCTTGTGCCGAGCACGACGGTGATCGACAGCAGGAAGCCGCCGGCCACCGAGGCCTGGATCCAGCTGGTATATTGGCCGCGCTTGTTAGGCGGCGCATGCTCGGCGACATAGATGGCGGCGCCGCCATATTCACCACCGAGCGCCAGACCTTGCAGCGTCCGCAGCCCGAGCAGCAGCAGCGGCGCGGCGATGCCGATACTGGCCTGGGTCGGCAGCATGCCGATGGCGGCGGTGGCGGCGCCCATCAGCGAGATGGTGACGAGAAAAGTGTATTTCCGCCCGACACGGTCCCCGAAATAGCCGAACAGCACGGCGCCGAGCGGGCGGAACAGGAAGCCGATGGCGAAGGCGCCCAGCGAAAACAGCAGTTCGGTGGTGGGGTTGCCGGTGGTGAAGAACAGCTTACCCAGCAGCGAGGCGAGAATGCCGTAGATGAAGAAGTCATACCATTCGAACACGGTGCCCAGTGCCGAGGCGAGGATCACCAGCCGGTCACGCCTGGGATCGAGCGGCACCCCTGCCGAAACACCGCCGTCCACCCCTGCCCCGCTGGCCAATCCGTGTCTCCCCATGTTGCGCGCCTAAAGTCCGAGCCGCGCGGGCGAAAGCAAGGAAAAAATCAGCCCGTTGCGTCGCTGCCGCGTATCGGCCACCAATCGGCGATGCGCTGCCTGATCGCCCTTGCCCTGTTGTTGACCGCGCCGGTCGCCCAAGCCAAGACAGAAGCAATGAAAAGCCAGCCGCTGACCCTCGAACGGGTGTTCGCCTCGCCGGCGCTGTCCGGCAGCGTCCCGCGCCTGCTGACCATCGCCCCGGACGGTACCCACCTGGCTTGGCTGAAGCCGCGCGCCGACGATCTCCAACGCTACGACCTGTGGCTGCGCGACACCGCGACTGGGGCCGAACGGATGCTGGTCGACAGCACGGCCCTGTCCCCGGCTCCGGCCGAACTCTCCGAGGCCGAGCTGATGCGGCGCGAGCGGGCCCGGCTGCGCGGCAGCCGCGGCATCGTCGACTATCAATGGGCGCCCGATGGCCAGTCGGTGCTGGTGCCGCTCGACGGCGACATCTGGCTGGCGCCGCTCAAGGGCGAGCCCCGGCGGCTGACCGACACGCCCGAAACCGAGCTCGAGGCGCGGCTCAGCCGCAAGGGTCGCTACCTCAGCATGGTCCGCAACCAGAACCTCCATGTGCTCGAACTGGCGACCGGTGCCACGCGCGCGCTGACGCAGGATGGCGGCGGCCTGGTCAGCTACGGCCTCGCCGAGTTCATCGCCCAGGAGGAAATGGGGCGGAGCAGTGGCCATTGGTGGTCGCCCGATGATGCGCGGATCGCCGTGGCGCGGATCGACGAAACCAGGGTGGCGGTCGCCGTGCGTGCTGCCATCGGCGCGACCAGCACCAAGGTCACCGAGCAGCGGTATCCCTTTGCCGGCACGGCGAACGTGCGGATATCGCTGGCGATCCTCGATCCCGAAGGCAAGCGGCCGCCGGTAAATGTCGATCTCGGCCCGGACGAAGACATTTATCTGGCGCGGGTAAGGTGGTTGGCAGCTGACCGGCTGGTTGTCGTGCGCCAACCGCGCGACCAGTCCCGACTCGACCTGCTCGATGTCGATGTAAAGACCGGGGCGACGCGGCTGATCCTCTCGACCCGATCGAAGACCTGGGTGGACCTGCACGACAGCCTGGCGGCGATCCCGGGCTCGACCGACCTGGTCTGGCTCTCGGAGGAGAGCGGCCATCGGCACCTCTATCGGGCGCAGGGCGAGCGGCTAACGCCGATTACCCGGGGCGACTGGTCGGTCAGCGAGATGCTGGCGATCGGCGACGGCCAACTGCTGTTCACCGGTTTCGCCGATACGCCGCTGGAAAAAGCGCTGTATCGGGTGCCGCTCGATGGCAGCGCGGCGCCGGTGCGGCTGTCCCTGCCCGGGCACTGGGCCGAGGCGGTGGCAGACCGGACCGGCCGCAAGGCGCTGGTGACGAGCAGCGCGCCGGGGCAGCCGCCGCGGATCGACCTGATCGACACGCGCAGCGGCACCAGCACCGTCATTGCCGCGCCGACGATGGCCGATATTCCCTATGCGTCTTATGCCGCCGACCATGTCGTACCGCGCTTCGGCACGCTCAAAGCCGCCGATGGGAAGACCGACCTGTACTACAGCCTGCTGGTGCCCAAGGGGCTAAAGCGCGGCGCCCGGGCACCGGTATTCTTCGAGGTCTATGGCGGTCCGGGCCATCAGCAGGTGCGCAACGCCTGGGGGCCAATGATGCACCAATGGCTGGTGCGGCAGGGCTGGATCGTCTTCACGCTCGACAATCGCGGCACGCCGGGGCGCGGCACCGCCTTTCGGGATGCGATCTACAAGGGGCTGGGCACGGTCGAGCCCGAGGACCAGATGGCGGGGCTGGCGTGGCTGAAGGCCCAGCCCTTTGTCGATCCCGGGCGGGTGGCGGTCTATGGGTGGTCCTATGGCGGCTATATGGTGCTGCGGCTGATGACCAAATATCCGGACGCGTTCGCCGCGGGCATTGCCGGCGCGCCGGTGACCGACTGGACGCTGTACGACACCCATTACACCGAGCGCTATCTCGGCAATCCGGCGACCGACAAGACGCCCTACACCGCGTCCGACGTGACGCCCGATGCGGGTGCGCTCGCCCGGCCGCTGCTGATCGTGCACGGGTTGGCCGACGACAATGTTATCTTCGATCACAGCGCCCGGATGATCGCGGCGTTGCAGAAGGCCGGCCGGCCGTTCCGGGTGATGCCCTATCCGGGCGAGACCCATGGTATCGGCGATCCGGCGCTGCGCACGCATCTGTGGCGGACGATCGAAGAGGTGCTGGCGCCGCTGGCGCCGCCTGCGTCACGCCGCGATTAGGTGTCTTGTTCGGTGCTTGTGAAGCACCGATGCAGCCTTTTTAGCACCTGCCGTCGAAACGAAACTGGTCAATACTATCCCCTGTGATGGCTGGGCGGGCAAGCTGTGCCTGAGGCAAAGGCCATTGCGGTGGGCGACGGGCAGGCGGGGGCACATCATGGCATCGAAATCATCCAATCGTCGTGAATTCATGAGCATGACCGGGCTCGGACTGGCCGGCATTGCCGGGACGGGCTCGTCCGGTGCCGCGTTGGCGGCCGGGTCTGCGCAACCGGACCTGATCGTTTATAATGCCAAGGTCTATACGGTCGACGATGCCCAGCCGACGGCCCAGGCCTTTGCGGTGAAGAACGGACGCTTTGTTGCCGTCGGCTCGAACGACGAGATGAAGGGGTATGGCGGGCCGGCGACACGCCGGCTCGACGCGGGCGGCGCCACCATCGTGCCGGGATTTCACGACGCGCATATCCATGCGGATGGCCAGACTTTGCTCTATGAAGTGCTGGTCGGAAACCCGTTCGAGGTCGAGTTCGTCACCATCGACAGCATCATCGAGAAATTGCGCAAGCGCGCCGCCCAGACGCCCAAGGGCGAGTGGGTGCGCGGCTATTTCTACGATGACACCAAGGTCAAGGATGGTCGGCTGATCACCCGGCTCGACTTGGACAAGGTCTCCACCGAACATCCGGTGCGGGTCGGGCATCGCGGCGGCCATACCAGCTTCTACAACAGCAAGGCTTTCGAGTTGGCTGGCATCACCAAGGATTCGCCCGATCCGGCGGGCGGCGAGTTCTTCCATGATGCCAGCGGCCTGTCCGGCCGGGTGGCCGAGCGCGCCAATGCGGTGATCCAGAAGGGCGGCACCTACCCCAGCTTCACGCCCGCCGAAGACGCCGAGCGTGCGCGCAAGGGGGCTGCGCATTTCTCCAATGAACTCGTCCGCTACGGCATCACCAGCGTGCAATCGAGCACGCGCCAGTTTGCCGATCTTCAGGCGCTGCAGCAGATCCGGCCCGAGGGCCTGCTCAAGCACCGGGTGAGCTTCGAAGTGGCGGGCGATCTGCTGGAAGCGATGATCGCCAACGGCATCCGCTCGGGCTTCGGCGATGACTGGGTGCGGCTGGGCGCGACCTCTGAAAATGTCGTCGATGGCTCGTTTTCGGAGCGGACGGCCCGGCTGGGCGTCGCCTATCCCGGCATCAGCCCGCCCTATTATGGCATCATGACCCAGCCGCAGGACGTGCTCGATGCCTGGGCGGAGCGCGTGCACCGCGCCGGCATCCGCCTCAATTGCCATGCCAATGGTGAGGCCGGGGTGGAATCGACGCTGATGGCCTATGAAAAGGCGCTGAAGGCCTATCCGGTCAAGGGCGCGCGGCCGAAGATCACCCACTGTGCCATTGTCAACCCCGATATCCTGAAGCGGATGAAGGCGATGGACGCGGTGCCCGCCACTTTTACCACCTATGCCTTCTACAATTCCGACAAGTTCGGCTATTACGGCGAGGAGATCATGAAGCGGGCCCTGCCTTTCCGCGCATTCCTCGACATGGGCATTCCCGCGGCTGCCGGCTCGGACTTCGCGCCGGGGCCGTTCGCGCCGCTGATGGGCGTTCAGGGAATCGTCACCCGCAAGGGCTGGGACGGCAAGATCTGGGGGCTCAACCAGCGCGTCAGCGTGGCCGAGGCGATTCGCATCCACACGCTCAACGGCGCCTATTGCGGCGACGAGGACAAGGTGAAGGGATCGATCACTCCGGGCAAATATGCCGACTTCGTCATGCTCGAGAAGGACCCCCACACCGTCGATCCGGAATCGATCATTACCATCAAGACCTTGAAGACCTTCACCGATGGCAATGAGGTCTATTCGGCCTAGAAGGGCTTCACGGCGCCGAAGAAGGCGGTGCTCAGGATCAGCACCCAGTAGAGATAGGCCAGCCGGCGGGCATTGTCGAAAGACCGTGTCAGCTTGGCTTCGGCCGCCGGATCGGGGCCGGCCTCGAGGATGGGGAAGAGCGCCTGCCATTCGTGCATGAAGAGCCGCAGCACCACGCCGATGATCAGCGCCAGCCCGAAGGTCAGCATCTTGGCGGCGTACCAGCGCTCGCCGTCCCCGGCGGCGATCGGGCCATCGCCGAACAGGCTGGCGGTGGAGACCAGGATCAGCGTCGGGATCAGCAGGTAGCGGGTCCAGTCCTCGGCGTCGGAGAGCGGCTTGAAGCGCGGGGTGCCGCGGGCGAAGAAGGCGCTCCAGGTGAGGGCCATCCACGCCGCCCAGACGGCCCACATGCCCCAGAGCCAGGCGCCGCCGAGCGGCTGCACGCCCCAGAGATAGCCCATGTGCAGCCCCAGCGGCAGCAGCGAGATGATGCCGGTGCGGGCCATGATGTCGATCTTGTATGCGGTGTCCATGTGCCGGCGGCGTTCGGCCATCGACAGCCTGGTATCGAGGACCTTGAAGCTGGTCTGGAAGACGCCCCACTCGCCGCCCAGCCAGTAGACGACCGCAATGATATGGAGCCAGCGGAGAATGGCGAGCTCATGCTCGGAGATGAAGTCGATCATGGGCCGAGCGTGTCAGCCTGCCCGAGATGGTGTTTTGATCCTGATCAAGCCCGATCGGCTTGTCGCTGGTAGAAATCGGGCGTCAATGGAAGTCCCGTGACGCCGGCAGGATGCGGACATCGCGCGGGTGGCGCGCCGACGGGCCGGGGCGGCGCGGTGGCTGGGGATGGAGCACCTCGTCGGCGCGGGACAAGGCCGGCTCGGTGACGGCGGTGTCCGAAAGCCGCTCGAGTTCCTCGCTGCGGTCGATGACGCGGCTGGCCATCAGATGGACGACGCCTTCCGGACTCTTCTGCACCCGGCCCTCGACGACCATCAGCCGGGCCGCCATCACCGCCCGGCGCTGGCGCTCGAAATCCCGCGCCCAGAGCAGCACATTGGTGATGCCGGTTTCATCCTCGAGCGTGATGAAAACCGCATTGCCCTTGCCCGGCCGCTGGCGGACCAGCACCACGCCGGCGGTGCGGACACGGCGGCCATCGGGCGTGGCGCTGGTCTGCGCGCAGCTCGCCACGCCCTCGGCACTGAACAGCGCACGGAGGAAGGCCATCGGATGATTCTTCAGGGACAAACGGACGGTCTGGTAATCAGCCGCGACATGCTCGGACGCCGACATGGCGGGCAGGCGCGCATCGGCCTCGGCGCCCAGCTCGGCCGCCTCGGCGGCGGCGAACAGCGGTAGCTGCTCCGAGGGCGTGCGCCGCGCCTCCCACAGCGCGGCGCGCCGGTCGAGCCCCAGCGAGCGGAAGCCGTCGGCATCGGACAGCAGGCGCAGCGCCGCCTGCGGCAGCACGGCCCGGCGGGACAACGCCTCGAGGCTGTCAAAGGGCCCTGCCCGCCTCGCCGCCACCAGCGCCTCGGCCCATTGGGCGCGGAACCCGTCGATCTGGCGGAAGCCCAGCCGCAGTGCGAGGCCTGTATTGCCGCGTTCGAGACTGTTGTCCCAGTCGCTGTGGTTGACGTCGATGGCCCGCACTTCCACGCCATGCTCGCGCGCATCGCGGACCAGCTGCGCCGGCGCATAAAAGCCCATCGGCTGGCTGTTGAGCAGCGCACAGGCGAACACCGCCGGATGGTGGCATTTGATCCAGCTGGAGACATAGACGAGGCGGGCGAAAGCCAGGGCATGGCTCTCCGGAAAGCCATAGCTGCCGAAGCCCTCGATCTGCCGGAAACAGCGCTCGGCAAAGTCCCGCTGATAGCCGCGCGCCACCATCCCCTCGATCATCTTGCGCTCCATATGGTGAATGGTGCCGACATTGCGGAACGTCGCCATGGCCCGCCGCAGGCGGTTGGCGTCCTCGGGGCTGAAATCAGCGGCGACGATGGCGAGCTTCATCGCCTGCTCCTGAAACAGCGGCACGCCGAAGGTCTTGCCGAGCACCGTCTTAAGCTCGTCCGGATCATGCGGCGGCGCTGGCGACGGAAGTTTGATCACCTCCTGCCCGCTGCGCCGGCGCAGATAGGGGTGAACCATTTCGCCCTCGATGGGGCCGGGGCGGACGATGGCGACCTGGATGACGAGATCGTAGAATTCGCGCGGCTTCAGACGCGGCAGCATGTTGATCTGGGCGCGGCTTTCGACCTGGAAGACGCCGATGCTGTCCCCCCGGCAGAGCATCGCATAGGTTTCGGCGTCCTCGTGCGGGACGCTGTGCAGCGCGAGGTCGGCCAGGCCCTGGGCGCGCAGCAGGTCGAAGCTCTTGCGGATACAGGTCAGCATGCCCAGCGCCAGCACATCCACCTTCATCAGCCCGAGTGCATCGATGTCGTCCTTGTCCCATTCGATGAAGGTGCGGTCGGCCATGGCGGCATTGTGGATGGGCACCATCTCGTCCAGCCGGCCCTCGGTGAGCACGAAACCGCCGACATGCTGCGAAAGATGGCGCGGAAAGTTGAGGATCTGGTCGACCAGCGCCTTCATGCGGGCGATATCGGGATTGTCGAGACTGTAGCCGGTTTCCTCGATCCGGCCATTGTCCATGGCGCGGGAGAAGCTGCCCCAGATGGTGCTGGTCAGGCGCGCGGTGACATCCTCCGAGAAGCCGAGCGCCTTGCCGACCTCGCGCACCGCGCTGCGCGGACGATAATGGATGACCGTGGCGGCGATGCCGGCCCGGTCGCGGCCATAGCGTCGATAGATATACTGCATCACCTCCTCGCGACGCTCATGCTCGAAATCGACATCGATGTCCGGCGGCTCGGCGCGCTCTGCGGAGATGAAGCGCGAGAACAGCAGGTCGTGCTTCTCCGGATCGACAGCTGTGATGCCGAGCAGGAAACAGACCGCCGAATTGGCTGCCGAGCCGCGCCCCTGGCAAAGGATGCCCCGGCCGCGGGCAAAGGCGACGATATCATGGACGGTGAGGAAATAGGGCGCGTAGCCGAGCTGGTCGATCAGCCCCAGCTCGTTCCGGACCAGCCGCATCAGTGTGTCGGGAATGCCCTTCGGGTGACGGACCCGCGCTGCCTCCAGCACCAGATGCTCGAGCCAGCCCTGCGGCGTCCAGCCTTCGGGCACCGGCTCATGCGGATATTCATAGCGCAGCGCGTCGAGGGTGAAATCGATCCGGCGCAGGAAATGCCGGGTCTCTTTCAGCGCGCCGGGATGGTCGCGGAACAGATGGTGCATTTCGGCCGGTGATTTCAGGTGACGCTCGGCATTGGCGAGCAGCCGGCGGCCGGCCTCGGCGATGCTGGTCTTCTCGCGGATGCAGGTCAGGATGTCGTGCAGCGGCCGGTCCTCGGGCCGCGCATAGAGCGGATCGTTGCTGGCGATCATCGGCACGCGGCAGTGGCCGGCCAGCGCCGCCAGCCCGGCCAGCCGCCGCCGGTCCGACCCGCGATACAGCGGCGCCGCGCCGAGCCAGACCCGGCCCGGCACGGCCTCGGACAACAGGCGCAGCGGGGCCTCGCCGGCAGCATCGGCCATGACGATCAGCAGCAGGTCCTGCTGGTGCGCCAGCAGGTCTTCTAGCCCCAGCGTGCAGCCGCCCTTTTCACTGCGCAGATTGCCCAGCGTCAGCAAGCGGGTGAGCCGTCCCCAGCCGACACGGCTGGCGGGATAGGCGACAATGTCCGGCGTGCCATCGGCGAACACCAGCCGCGCGCCGACCAGTAGCCGGAAATCGCCGGTGCCCCCGGCCGCGTCGCGCAGGGCGACATGGGCGCGGACGACGCCGGCCACGCTGTTGCGATCGGCAATGCCGATGCCGGCCAGCCCGAGGTCGAGGGCACGCGCCACAATGTCGCCCGGATGCGAGGCGCCGTGCAGAAAGCTGTAATTGGTGGCCGCCGCCAGCTCGGCAAAGCCGGTCATGCGAACAGTCCGTGCAGATACCATTCCGGCACGTTCTTCTCGGTGCCGTACAGTCCGTGGCGGAAGATCCAGAAGCGACAGCCCTCGGCGTCCTCGACCCGGTAATAGTCGCGGGTCAGTCCGCCAGCGAGGTGGCCATCCTTGCGGCGCCACCATTCCGGCGCGATCCGCTCCGGGCCTTCGGCCAGCGCCACGCTGTGAAGCACGCGCCGCCACCGGAACCGCCGCGGCGGCCCTTCAGGCACCTCGGCCAGCACCTCGATGCGCTGCGGCGGATCGAACAGCAGCAACGGGCGGAGCGGCGGCTCACCGGGCGGTGCCGTCGCCCAGGCGCCTTCGATGGCGGCGGCATGGAGCGCCGGCACCGTCGACTGCGCCTTCTCGGGCACGTGGCTGTCATGGGCGAGGAAGCGACGCACGCGCCCGGCGCCATGGCGGGCCGACAGCCGGTCGATCAGCTCGGCGAGCGCCTCGGATTCGGGGGTCCGGCCATCGAGCGGCTGTTGCACGGTGTCGAGCGGCTCGATTACCGGCACCGACAGCCGCAGCAGATCATAGCCGAAGCCGGGATCGAGCGGGTCGGCCAGTGCCTCGATCCGCTCATCGAAAAGCCGCATCAGCAGCGCCGGATCGCGGCTCGGGCGACTGGTTTCGACGATCAGCGGCTGCACGAGCCCGTCGGTGCGGAACAGCCGCGCCTCGAACCGCCGGCCGCCCGAACCGGACTGCTCCAGCTGGGAAGCGACTTTGGCACACAGCCGCGCCAACTCGCCGAGCATATAGTCCGTCCTCGCCACCGGCTCGGCAAAGCGGCGCTCGGCCTCGACCCGGCGCGGCTCGACAAGCGGCGCACGCGGGCTGGGCGCTTCCCCCATCATCCGGCGCACCGCGGTGACCGCAGCCGCGCCGAAACGCGCGGCAATGGCCGCCATCGGCCTGGTGGCAACCTCGCCGACCGTCTTCAGCCCGGCCCGGCGCAGGGCGAGCTCGCTTTCCGGCGGCAGGCGCAGGACGGCGACCGGCAGCCGGCGGACGGCGGCGGCCTCGTCAGCCACCGGCCGGCCATGGATCCGGGCCAGCGCAAGTGCCGCATCGGGATCATCGGCAAAAGCGTGCCGATGGCTCATGCCGAGCCGGGCCAGCCAGGCGGATATGGCCTCGGCGAGGCCCGCCTCGTCGCCGAACAGCGGGGTCACGCCGAAGATGTCGAGCAGCAGCGCATCGGGCGGATCGCAGGACAGCGACGGCGTGTAGCGCAGGCAGCCGGCCGCCAGCTGATCGAGCCAGTGACGGTCGGCGGCGGCGTCGTGCGGCTGTTCGGCCAGCACCGGCACCCGGGCTCGCGCATCGGCCAGCGACAGGCCGGGCAGCAGCCCCAGCCGCAACGCTGCGTCATCGACCGCGGCCAGCGTCACCCGGTTGCCCGCCTTTTGGGTGAAGACCAGCGGGCCTTCAGCCGCTGCGCCGGCGCGCTTCGCTTGCTGCCGGAGCCAGCGATCTGCCGACAGGCTGGGGAAGACCAGCGCCAGATATCGTCGTTTCACGAAATTGTCTGTCATCGCGTCGCCACTCCAGCCGCCAGCGCCGGTCAGACGGGCCGTTGCGCTGGCGCAGCAGATCGAGGGCCAGCGAAGGATGGCCGGGCGCCCGCTGCGGCAAGGCCGCCGAGGGGGCGCTGGCTACAAGCCAGCGCGTGGCCGCCGTACTCGGCATGATTTCGGAGCCAATGCGCAGCAGCAGCACGGTCACCCCGGAGGCCTCGGCCGCCAGCGACAGCCGTCGGCTCATCGTCATGTCGAGCCGGCGCGGATTGCCCCAGCATTCGACGATCAGCACGCCGAGCGCGGGGCAGCGCGCCGCTTCAGCCGATGCCTGAAGAAGCGCGGTGTCATCGGGCATGATGCCGAGCAGCACATGGTGGGGATCAAGGCCGAGATCGGCGAGGCCGGGGGCGTGGAGCCGGCCCGATCCGCGTTCGGCGCGTTCCGTCCGCAGCCACAGACAGGTCTTCCCGGCCTGCTCCGGACCCATCGACAGCATCGCGGTAAAACCGGCAGCCCCTGCAAATTGCCGCTCGCTGCCAGAGACAATCTCGTTGAGGCTGCCACGCGGCACCCCGGCATTATTCAGGAGGCCGGTGCTGGCCATCGGCCGGGCGCGCGCATCCCTGCGGCCCTCGATAAGGGAGATATGTCGCCGCAGGGCATCAAGGGAGGGGGCCGAATCGCTCATACATGTTCTTATTTTGTTCTGTATGAGCAGGCTCCTCGAGTCAAGAATTCCTGGCCGGTACTCCCGCTGTCAGCGCCGGGTTTTGGTAACCGCCGCCGGCCGAGCGAAGCGCCGCGCATCAGCCGGCAGCGCGCCGATCTCCGGCAGGCGGAAGGCGCGTACCTCGCCGAGACTGCGCTCGATGGCGAAGATCCGCCGCGCGTCGAGCGGATCGAAGGCGAAGGCTTGGCCGCCGGCATCGAGATCGATGGTGGCGAGATGGATCAGCTCCGCTCCCATTGCCGGCTTCGCCAGAACATACATCTCGGGCAGCGTATGGCCGAACAGATAGAGAAGCCCGTCCGCGCCGATGGCGCCGCCCGATGCCGCCTGCGGCGCCATGCGCTTGCGGATCGCCGGCGGGATCAGCCAGCCGCCGGTGCGCCGCCATTCGCTGTCGACGCTGATCAGCGAGGAATAGTCGGACGATTTGAACGGCACGCCGGTCTCGTCCGAATAATGGGCGAAGCCGAGCAGCCAACCCCCGGCCATCGGCTCGACAAAGGTCAAGGAACCTTCGTCCATGTTGCCGAGGCTGTGGCTGTCCTTGTGGGCCAGCGTGGCGGTATCGAAGATCTCGACCGAGCTGCCCATCGGCACCTCGGGGTGATTGGAATGGGCGCAAACCAGGTCGGACGCCACGACCGTGCAGCTGTTGAGATGCCGGATCAGCCCGCCCCGCGGTGCCGCCCAGCGCGCCACCAGCCGACCGGTATCGCGCGCATATTTGCCGATCGCGGTGTTGACCAGCGCATAGATATGGGCCGCGTCTACCGCGACGCCCTGCCTGGCCTCGGGCGCGCCATAGACACGCTCCATCAACGCCTTGAGGCGCGGCACCTCGCGCTTTTCCAGCGGCGGAAGCATTGCCGCCAGCCCGCGCTCGGGTCCCGCCACGCCATCGACGAAGACGCCGATGTGGTTGCCGAGCGGCCGCTCGCGCCCCGGCACGCCGGTATGGATTGGACGGCTGAGCACCAGCGGGCCGCCGGGGCCGCGCGCCACCATCGTCGCCGAGCCGCCGCCATCCATGCTCATCGCCTCAACGGCGCCGACGTCGCGGAACAGCGCGAGGATGTCGTCGTTCGTCGCCCCCATGCTCCAGTCCGGCTGACGCCCATCGGACACCACCAGCCACAGTTTCGTGCCTTCAGCATTGAGGCCGGCGACCGTGCGCGGCCCCCCGCCCGGCCCGGTCGAAGCCGGCACCGGCTTTGCCGCTTCCTCGGGCGAGAGCTCGGTGGCACCCTGAAACACGCCGTCGCGCCCCAGCCGGCGGCGCGGCACGAATTCACCGGACTTGAGGATGCGCGGACCCGCCGACACGCCTTCGGGGAAGCCCTGCGGGCAGACCTGACCCTCGACGATCACCGCCCGGCCCGGGGCGAAACAGATCATGCTGTCGACGCGCGCATCGATCCCCTCGACCGGCGACACCGCCTCGCCCTTCGAGATGACAGCGCCCGATGCCGCTGCCGCCTGGCCGGCGCGCGGCACAAAATCGTCGCTGCCCCTGGACCCGCCGACGAACGGCAGGAAGTAGCTGGCATTCACCGCCAGCACCGCCCCGCTCTGGGCGAGATAGCGGCTGGCAGTGGTGGCGCGATATTCGAGCCCGGCCGAACGGTCCGCCGGCGTCACTGCTAGCCGCACGCCCGGCGCCGCCAGATCGATCTCGGCGACATGCATGACCAGCGGGGTGCTGCCGGTGCGGACGATACGGCGGTAGGTGACGCCCGGCGCGATCGCGCAACGGTTGCCGTCGCTGGCCATGCACAGCTCCGCACCGACCGGCCCGGAAAGATGCGGATCGGCCGGTTGGGCAGAAGCCGCGCTGCCGGCCAGCAGCGCCAGAATCAACCAGCGGCTCACAGCGTGAACGCCGCGCCGATCCAGAACTGGCGGCCGAAACGGTTGATGTCGCGGGCGATGTCCTGGTTCGGGCCGGTGAAGGTCAGCCGCTCGGCGTTGGTCAGGTTGCGGACCTCGCCAATGATCTCGATGGCGCTGTTGGCCTTGATGCGGATCTGGCCATCGAAGGTGTCGAACGCCGCCGCCGTCTGGTCCGCCGCCGGGTTGCTGGCGTTGACCGAAGACAGCAGGGCCCCGACATGGGAATAGCTGACGCGGGCACGCACCGGCCCCTGCTCATAGAAGACGGCCGCATTGGCGAGGAACTCGGCCTGTCCCGGCAGCTGATCAAGCGGGCGGCGCGTGGTCTGGTCGCGGATGACGATGCGGCCATCGAGGAAGGTCATGTTGCCGGAAACGCCGAAATTGGAGAGGAAGCCAGGCAGGAAATCCAGCCGGTTGAGGATGACATTGGCCTCGAAGCCGGTGACCTTGGCGCTCTCGGCATTGCGTGGCTGGCTGACGTTGCGCTGCACGCCATCGATCGTCTCAATGGTCGAGAAGGTGTAGATCTCGTCGCGGATCTTCTTGTGGAAGACGCCGAGCGCGATGATCCCGAGGCCTTCCGGCATGTAATATTCGAAGCTCGCTTCATAGCTGTCACCCCGCCGCGGCTGCAGGGCGAAGTTCGGCCGGCTGATCGAGTCATCGGCGTTGATCAATTCCTGACCCGATATCTGGTTTGGATTGGGGCGCCCCACCGCCTTGAACCAGGCGGCCCGCAGCCGGACATTGTCGGTCAGGTCATAGAGACCGGTGATAGAGGGCAGGAAATCGTCATAATTGTTGGTCCGGGTGATCGGCGTGAATACGTCGGCGCCAGCGACCGTGGCTCGCGAGACGCTGGTCGCGGCCACTTCGGTCTTCTCGTACCGGGCGCCGACGATGATGGTGTGGCGCTCGCCCTTGTGGCGCAGCAGGCCGTAGCCAGCCGAGACCTTTTCCTCGAAGCGCCAGTCGCCGCCGATGTTCTGGCGGTCGCTGTCGCGAGCATTGCGGACAAACACGCCGGGATTGGCGTTGAAATAGTCCAGAAAGCCCTGGAAATCGACGAAAAGGTGGTTGAAATTGCCAAAAATCGGCTGGTAGTTTTCGGCTTGGTTGAACTGGGAGAGCCGCAGGTCGATCCCGGTGGCGGGGGCATAGATGTCCTGGGTGCGGTCGTTGTCGCGCACGGTCTTGCGGTACTTGGCACCGGCGCCGATGCCGAAGCCCTCGTCGCCGCGCTGGTTGTTCCATCCGTAATCGAACTGGCCCTCGGTTACCTTGTCGGTCGAATTGTCCTCATAGGGATCGTAAAGCGCGAAACGATATTGGGCCGGATCGTCAAAGCGCGGATCGATGTTGGTCGCCACCGGATAGGGACCGTCCAGTTCGAGATCGAATGTCGGCGCCGCGCCGATCAGGTTGAAACGGACCTGGTTGGACGGCTCGAGGAACGTCGCCTGCGAATAGGAACCGCGCAGGGCGAAATGATGGCCGTTGTCGCTGTCATAGTTGATCTTGCCCTGGCCGACGTGGAGCGGCTTGCGGATCGGGAAATCGTTGAAACGCACGAAGCTGCCGCCGGCGGTGTTGAGCAGCTGCTGCGAATGGCGGATCTCGGTGTCGTCCTGGGAGAAATAGGTATAGGCGATCGACGCCTCCAGCCCCGGCGCTGGTCGGGCCTCGAACTTGGCAGTGCCGCCGTAGCGATCGACCGAATTGGGGTAGGTCGACCAGAGCAGATTGGTGTTGGCGCCGGCGGGCGCAGGCGTGGTGCCAGTCGTCGTCGGCACGGCCTGCGGCAGCAGCCGCTCCTGGTCGCGGCGCTTGCGGCTGAACGAGCCGGTCAGCACAATGCCATAATTGCCGTCGGGCCCGAACCGCGTCGAGAAGGTGCCGTCGGCGCGGAAGTTCAGCCCGTCGTCGCTGCTGCGGCCGAAGCCGGTGCCGGGGATGGCCTGCGAATCCGAGATGCCGAGAAAGGCATTGCCGATCAAGAAGGTGCCCGGCTTGTCGAAGGCCGAGCGGGTGACGAGGTTGATGGACCCGCCGATCGCATTGCCCTCAATGTCCGGCGTGCGGGACTTGAGCACTTCGAGACTGGCGACGGCCGTAGATGGAATTGCCTCCATGTTAAGCTGGCGGTTGCCGCGCTCGGCGGTCGCCATGGTGGCACCGTCGAAACTGCCGATGGTGAAGCTGGGATTAAGGCCGCGGATCGAGACGTAGCGACCTTCGTCCTCGTCGAACACGGTCTGCACGCCCGGCAGGCGGCGGAAGCTGTCGGCGATGTTATAGTCGGGCTGCTGGCCGATATCGTCGGATTTTAGGAATTCGGCGATGATGTCGGAATCGCGCTTAGCCTCTACCGCCAGCCGATTCTGCGCCCGGAAGCCGGTGACGACGATAGCGTCTTCGCCTGCATCAGCGGTAGCTTGTGCCCGCGCGGCGCCATGGCTGACCAGCGCCAGCAAAGCCCCCCCGGTCATAAGAGCATAACGCGCTGCTCTAACTGAAGAAATTGACATCGCACCGTGCCTTTTGCGGTTGAATTGCAAAAGGGTGGGTACGGACGGACTATGTCACCGCCATGAAACCGTGATGAACTTTCAGCAACGTTTTGATGACAATACCACCACGACGGGCTTGTTCGAGGGGGTGTTCAATGATCCCGGAGAGCCAGAAGCGGCCGGCTGTGAACTGGCTCTCCGATCTGGTGGCGGCAGTGGCAACGGCCGTCTTACAGATCGCTGACTCGGACGAACCATTTGCCGATATTCTTGCTTTCCAGCACGCCCTTCAGCGCCTCTGGCGCGTGTTCAAGGCTTTCGAACGTCCGGCTTTCGTAGCTTAGCTTGCCTTCTTTCAGGTATCGCGCGAGTTCGCGCCGGGCCTCGGGATAGTCTTCAACGTGATTATGGACCGAGAATTGCCCGGCGAAGGCTTTGCTCTGCGCCCATTCCTGCTTGGTATAGGCCGAAACGATGCCGCAGCGCGTGACGCGACCGGCCGGCGACAGATGGGACTTGATCTGCTCGGCCATGTCACCGCCGACATTATCGAAATAATAATCGACACCGTCCGGCGCGACCGCCGCGACCGCCGCGCCCAGATCGGGCGTGTCGCGGTAGCTGATGACGGCATCGAAACCCAGCGTGTCCGACAGATAGTCCATCTTGTCCCTGGTGCTCGTGATGCCGATCACGCGCGCGCCCTGCATCTTGGCGAGCTGGCCGGCAATCGAGCCGACGAGACCGGCGGCGCTTGTGATGACCACGGTGTCGCCAGGCTGCAACTTGCCTTCATACTTCAGCGCCAGATAGGCGGTCAGACCCGGCGTACCGAGCACGGCCAGAAAATCGCGTGGTTCGGCACTGAGGGACGTGTCGCAGACGGCTATGCCTTCGGGATTGTTGGTCGGATGCGGCGCGCCGGTGGTTACGGCAAAGCGCTGCCAGCCGAGCATGCCCTCGACGAGGGCGCCGACCGGATATCTGTCATTGCGCGATTCGACGACGGTCGCCACGGCCGATCCGGGGATGACGCGGCCGATGCCGGCCATGCCGCCATGGGGTCGCATGTCCTTGTTCCATTCGGTGGTCGGATTGAGCATAAGGCGCAGCCGTGGCTCGATGCCAAGGTAAAGAACGCGCGCCAGGAATTCACCATCGGCGATGGCGGGAAGCTCTTCGTTGATGACTGAAAAGTCGTCAGCGACGGGCAGATTCACCGGATGCTTCGCCAGGACGATCTTTTGCTGCCTCATCATTATTCTCCCGTGCAATGACTATGCTGGCTTCTACGATGCCGAATATCGGCCGGCGAAAAGGATGTAGTTCGCATCAAACATCTTTTGACTGTCCGGTGTCTGCCGACGGTCGTGCAGCAAGATCGGCGCGAAGATGGCGTCCGCCGTTCAGGAAAATGAGGCCCCCGAGCAGGCTGCCTGCGGTCAACACGATCAAAATCGCATGATGCAGACTACCCGTGCCCGTTGCCGCTTCCAGATGATCGCTGGCCGTGCCGATCAGCAGAGGTCCCACGCCCATTCCGAGCATGTTTGTCGACAGCAGCAGGACCGCCGAAGCCACGGCACGGCCGCCAACCGGCGCCAGTGTCTGCGCCAGAGAGAAGGTAGGCCCGGTGGTCAATGCCACGAGGAAGGTGGTGGCACCAAGGCAGACGAACGCGGTCATGGCATCGCGCGCCAGATAGGTGGCGTACCCTGCCGGGATGGCGAGGAAACAGGCCGCCGCGCAGATCCACAGCTGCCAGCGCATGTCGCGCGCCGACAGGCGGTCGGCGAGCACGCCGCCGACCAGCGAGCCCAGGCCGCCCATGCCGCCCGCCGCGATGGCGAGGCCTACGCCGATCTGCGCCATCGGCATGTCGAACGTCCGCAAGAAGAAGGACGGTGCCCATTGCATCGACCCGATGAACGCCAGGCAGGTGAAACATGACCCCAGAACGACAGCGCGATAGGACGGGCATGCGAACAACTGCCGGACCGTTTGATGCAGCGGCAGGCTCGTCGATCCGCCGCCGGGCGTAACAGGATGGTCCATGGCGGGTATGGTGAAACGGATCAGAACGGCCAGCACGATCCCGGGGATGCCGACGATCATGAAGGCGGCACGCCAGCCATAGGCGTCGCCCAGCCAGCCGCCGCCCAGGAACGCAAAGGCCATGCCGATCGTCGCGCCGAAATAATAGACCGACATGGCGGTTGATCTTTGGCCTTGGGGGAAGGTGCGGGCGATGATGGCGTGGGCGGGCGGCGTGCACCCGGCTTCTCCCACGCCCACGCCGATGCGGCATAGGACCAGCGCGGGAATGCTGCGCGCCAGGCCGGTAAGAATGGTCATGGCGCTCCAGCAAAGCAGCGCTGCCACGATGACGCCCCGAGGTGACGACCGGTCGGAGAAGCGCGCGATCGGCACCGCCAGTATCGAATACAGCGCCACGAACGCGAAGCCGGACAGTAGCCCGACCTGCGTGTCCGAGAGCATGAATTCGGCCTTGATCAGCGGCACGAGCACCGAAAAAATCTGACGATCGACGAAGTTCAGGCAATAGGCCGCGGTCAGGCAGAACAGGATATAGTAGCGTCGGCTCACGATATGGTCGTCGCCGTCACGCGGCCGATCTGGCCGGTGACGGCTGGCGATCGTTTCGCCGGCAGGCAGGACGGTGCCGCTCAAAACTCGACGACCGCCTGGAGACCGACACTGCGCTTGCGCGCCGGGGTGACGGCGACGCCCTGTTGCGACGCAAAGCCCAACAACGCATTGGTCGAGTAATCCGAGAAGCGCGCGGCCGCGATGTAGTCATCGTTGTTGAACAGGTTGTTGACATAGGCGGTCAGCCGCCAGCCGTCCCGCGAGATACCGGCGCGAAGGTTGGTGATGAAATAGGGCGAGGTCCAAGCGTAGTTGGTCTCGTCGGTAAAGGCCTTGCCGAAATAGCGGCCATCGAGACGGATGAAATAATCCCACCGATCGTTGAGCGGCGCATTCCAGGTGACATCGGCGCTGCCGCTGAACTCGGGGAAGCGAGGATTGCGATTGCCCGAACAGTCCTTGTTAGGGACGGCATAGAAGGGCGCGAACCCGCAGAAGAACTGCTTGTACTTGCTGCGGGCCCAATTGAACGTCGCCCCGGCCGAGAGATTATCGGAGATATTGGCGCTGGTTTCGAACTCGACGCCCCACAGGTCAGAGCTGCCGCTGTTGGTCTGCAGGGTCAGGATCGTTGTCTGACCGCTATCGAGCAGCAACGGCACCGACCGCCGGGTCTTCTGGTTGAGCCACTGCATGAAATAGCCATTCAGCGAGAAGCTGACATGGCGGTCGAACAGCTCCCCCTTGATCCCGGCTTCATAGTTTCGGACTTTTTCTTCCGTGTTGAAGACGCCGGCCGATCCGACAATGGACTCGACCTGGGCGAGCTCGGCAGCGGACTTTCCGACCAGCTGGGTGTTGAAGAAGCCGGGCAAATTGCCTTCCGAATAGGTGATCCACATGGTCATGCGCTGCGCCGGCTTGAACGACAGCGTGGCACGCGGCAGGAAGCTTTTGAAATCTTGCGTAAAGAAGCCGGTTCCGCTCGGCGCCTCAAGATTCTGGGACGACACGGTGTCCTTCTGGTAGCGCCCTTCCAGATCGAGGGTAAGATTGTCCAGGATGTCGATGCCGAGCGAGCCGAAGACGCCCAGGGTGCGGCCTTCCTCGCGTGAGAGCGCATTGATGAAATTGATCGGCGTCGTGATCCCGTTATACGGTGCGGCCGTGCCGTCCCAATTGTAGATGTTCAACCCGCCGTTGGTGTCCTGCAGGTAGCGGACCTTGAAATAGCTGGCGCCCACCAGATAGCGGACCCGGCGGTTGCCGGGTGAGGCGAAGCGTATCTCCTGCGAAAAGTCACTATGCGCCTGCGGATCGGACGAGAAGAAATTGGTGGCACCGGTCTGGTCGAAATCCCGGATCCAGTTGGCGTCCATCTTGTTGTAGCCGGTGACCGATGTCAGCGTGTGGTCGGCCAGTAGTCCGGACTCGAAGGTGTAATCAGCCGAGAGCGACAGCCGAAGGGAATTGCGCTTCAAGCCGACCTCGTCGATGGCCAGCGGCACCGCGCGCTGGTGGAGGATGCCCGACAGGCCATCACGTGCCGACGTCTGCTGGAACACGGCGGCGAGGCCGGGCGGCAATGTGGTATTGATGTCGGCGAAGGTGTTCGCGTCGACCTTGGGAAGTGCGCCGCAGAAGAAGTTGGAAAAGCCGCCTGCCAGCACCTCGGGCCGGGCTGTATAGCAATTATGGAGGTTCGGTCCGGCGCCACGCCGCGAATTGGCGCCGCCGAGGAAGAAGCCGGCGGGAGCCCCGTCCCGATCCTGCGAGTAAAACGCCTTGGCCTTGACGGTCAGCGGCCCGAAGTCGCCATACAGGACACCCTGGACGGTGCGGGTCATTTCCTCGCCGAGGCGTCCCCCGTCGGTGCTGCGATACTGACCGTCGGTGTGATAGTAGCGCCCCGAGATGCGATAGGCGATCTTGTCGCCGATCAGCGCGCCCTCGTTTGAGACGATCAGCTCGCGCCGGTCATAGGTTTCGATCGACGCGTTGACGGTTGTCCGCTGGGTAAAGGACGGCGTTCTGGTGATGAAATTGACCGCGCCCGAAAAGGTGCTGCGACCGAATTGCGCCGATTGCGGACCTTTTACCACTTCGACACGCTCGATATTGTCCATGCCGAGGCTGGAGACGCCCGCCGAGATGTAAACGCCGTCCAGAAAGGCGGTCCCCAGTTGCTGGGAAGCGACTTCGATATTGCTGGCCATACCGCGGAAGCGCAGCGCCGAATTGTATCGCCCGGGCGACTGTCCGGCCTGGTCGCTGAAGAAGAAGCCCGGTGTCTTGGTCGACAGTTCCTCGATCGTGCGAACGCCGGCCTGGCTGAGCTGCTCTTCGGTGAACGCCGAGATCGCCAGCGGGACATCGGTGAGCGACTCACCGCGCTTGCGTGCGGTGACGACGATTTCGCCGACAGACGCTGAAGACTCGTCGCTGTTGGCCAAGGCATCGCCGGTCTGAGCATAGACCGGGACAGCGCCAAGGGCCATCAATCCGACGAAGCCAGAAGTCGCCGTGCAATGAAGAAAAGATTTCCTTGAGATCATGATAATTCCCCTGTTGATATCAAATGTCTTTCAGCGCCCTTACTGAAATTGAATTGTCTGTTTAAATTATGAAAATTTTTTCAGTTAAGTCCGTACTTTTTAAGAGTAATCTGCGCTAATATTGAAACATTCGCGACTTTATTCATAAAGTTCTGTAATTCATGACTTTGTTGACAAGTTATGTTGATGAACAAATAAACGTCCCGGCCAGTTCGAAGATCAGGGATGTCTCGAGCAAAGAGCGATCCTTCACGCACTTCGCGGATCAGTGCGGCGCCGGGCCAGACGGCCACATAGGGTGCCAGCGACAGCAGCGACTTCGTGACCATCGGATCGTCGGCCATGAGGAATTCGGTGGGTTCGGGCAATCCTCGACGACGAAAGGTCGTGACCACCATCTGCCGATAGACGGGGAAACTCGGGTAGAGGATCCAGGGATAGCCCACCAGGTTCGCCAGCGTGACCTCGACACGCTTGCTCAACGGATGCGAGGTCGCGTGCACGACGCGATCGCGGCTGGTGAAGATCCTGTGGCCGCGCACATCGGGGTATCCGTCCATGCAGTCCGCACGGGTCGACAGCACGCAGTCAAGCTCCTGGCGCTGGAGCATTTCAAGCATCTCGTTGGTATCACGGGCGTAGAAGCTCAGATTGCCGGCATGTCCCTCGTCATGGAGCTGGCGGATGACGTCGGGCAGGATAAGCTGGTTGCTGGACAGCCCGGCGCCGACCCTGAGTCGACCGCGCTGGGCATCGTCGATCGAGTGCAGCGCCCCCGATGCCTCGTTCAGGTCGCCCACGACACGCCGCGCATATCGGCAGAACGCCTGGCCGGCGAGGGTTTCGCTCACGCCGGCATGCGACCTGTCGAACAGGGCTGTGCCAAGTGCCTTCTCCACGGTCAGTATGCGACGGCTAAGCACCTGCTTGGAGACGCCCAGTTGGCCGGCGGCACGGCCGTAATGCCTGGTGTTCGAGACGGCAACGACCGACCGGAGCTGGTTCAGGTCAAGGGTCGGGGCATTTGCTGTCGCATCCGCGGAAAGCGGCATGGGGGAAGTAAAATCACGGGGCGAACCCGTGCTCATGACCTCCCGAGCCAGCATCAGTAGACGGGCCGTACGGGATGGGGGGTCCGCCAGGCTTCCGGCAATTCGAAGGCGCTTCGCGGTGCGAAGGCGGCGTCTATCGGCAAGGGCGCGCGCCGCTCGCTCCATTCGGTGATGACGCGGTTCGATCCAGGCTGGCGCATGAACATCAGGAAGCCGAACTCACTGACGTGCGGGCCGTGGAGGATGCCACCAGGACGGTAGAAATAGGCCCCGGTCGTCATGATCCCCTGAGGCGATTTCATCTCGCCATGGATCATGAACATCTCCTCGGCGTGAGGATGCGTTTCTTGCGGCATGTCAGGCACTTGGGGCACGCCATGGGGCAGGCCGGCGAGCAGATAGGTGCGGCCACTGTCGTTTGGTCCGAGGCGCAGGATCTTTCTCGCCAGGCGCAGATGCGTCAGCTTGCCGTCAAGAACGGTGACATCCCATGGCATCGCCGCAGTATCGATCCTGAGCGGTTCCGACCGGCCATCGGGATCACCGGAGGCGAAACGAAAGCTGAGGACTAGCGCGCCGGACTCGCTCGTACGCGCTTCGCCTGTGCGCTCCGGCAGGAAGCCGAAGTAATTGCGCCTGAAGCTTTCGCCGCCGATATCCAGCTGGCCGTCGAGGACGAAAAATTCCTCGGCCGACAAGCTGTCCTCGCGATTATCCTGCCAACCAGCTGGATAGCGGATGAGCGCAGCGCGGTCGCCAGTTGCGGCTTCCTCGCTCAAGACCTTGAGTTCGATACCGTCCGGGCCACGCGTCCAGTAGAGGCTCTGACTTTGGATGAATTCGATATGCTTCCGTTCCATGACAGTGATGGTGGCATGTCTGGCGCCCGCAAGTTCCACTCGAAATTGTGGACTTGTCACAAGCAATGGTTGCCCTAACCGTTGACCAGCATCGTTTCAGGAGGGTCATCGGTGGACCTGCGGCAGCTCGAGCATTTTTTGGCGGTCGTCGACGGCGGCAGCCTCGGCCGTGCCAGCGAACTCGCCAACGTGTCGCAGCAGGGGATGAGCGCCAGCATCAAGGCGCTGGAACTTAGCCTTGGTACCATTTTGCTCGAGCGTGGACGGTTCGGTGCTCGCCCGACCGCCGCCGGGCTGGCGCTGGCCGAGCATGCGCGGCGCATATTGGGCCAGACGCGCCTGGCCCGCGCCGAGATCCAGTCCCTCGACGCCGGGGAATCGGGCGTGGCGGCAGTCGGCGTCGGGCCGTTCTTCGCCCAGCACATCATACCGGCGGCGATCGTCGCGCTGTCGATCAGTCGGCCTGGGATCATCGTCCGCGCGATCGAGGCGCCGACTGACCAGATCGTGCAGATGCTGTTGCGCGGCGAGATCGATTTCGGCCTGAGTACACCCGGCGCCATGCTCGATATTCACCCTGAAATCACGCAGGATATCCTTTACGAGGACTCGGACGCGCCGCTGGTGTCGGCGGACCATCCTGTGGCCCAGCTGGCATCGCCGACACTTGCCGACCTGGTGAAGCATCCGTGGATATTCTCGACGCGGTTTGCCGGCGAAAAACAGCGCGTTATCGACGCCTGCCTCTCCGCCGATCTACCGCCGCCGACGCGCATGGTGCTGACTGATTCGATGCCGGTCGTGCGCGAGCTGCTGCGAACCGGCGAATTCGTTCACGTCAGCGGACGCTGGCAGCTCCGCCGCTGCTTTCCTGATCTGCGCATCGTACCGATCGATCTGCCGCAGTTTACCAGCCGGCGCTTCGGCGTTTGCACCAAGCGCCGGGACACGCGGCTGCCCCTCGCCTCCAGCCTCCTGCTCGACACTGTGCTGAAGATCTGGGCACAGGACGAGCCGCAGCTGGGCGCGACGACCGATTTCACAGCAGCGGCGCCAGCGCCCGCACATCAGGCATCCCAGGCAGGGATTGAAGGGCGTTGAACAGGCGCTCGGCGCCATCCGGTCCGAGTTGCGGGCTGGCAAGCGTGCGAAACTTGTCGAAGAGCATCGCGCGGCTGAGGGGCCGGGCACTGCTGCCCGAGGTTTCAGCCATCCGCTTCTGCCCGGCAACGACGCCCGCCGGCGTCGTGATCTCGACCCAGCCCTCGACATCGTCGAGCCGCATCTCCTTCAGCGCAATGCTGGCCGGCGCATGTTCGACAAGTTCGACCCGCGCCGCGAGCTGTCGATAGGCGGGCACTTCAAGCGTTTCGGAATCAGACCAGAGTGGCCCCGGCACTACCCCGTACATCTGCATCGCAATCGTCCATGGCACGCTTACAACGGCTTGAAGGTGGGTATCGGGTGCCGGGTCGCTCTGGTGGGGAACCGTATAGAGGTCTGCGACCCCGACCCGTATGCGCGAGATGGCGGCGGGGTCGATCTGGTGAGCATCGCGCAATTCCCCGGCGAGTTGGAGCACCATGTGTGACGCATGTCCGGCCGGGTACGGCTTCAGCGCAATCCCCTTCGCCGTCATCGCAAATGTCTTCGGCCATTCGGCAAGCGCAACCAGATCATAGGTGTCGCCACGGGCGTCGAGTTCATCGTGCAGGCTGGCGAAGCCGCGCGCCGCCAGCATTGCAGCCTGAACGCCCGCACGGGCCGAGAAGAGAAAACCCATTGGGATCGCCGAGACGCGCTTGGGAAATTTGGGACGCAGGTAGGTGATCTCACGCGTCGGAAACTCGAACGCCAGGCTGATCGCGTTCGCGGTCTGCGCCGCGTCCAGCTTCAGCAGGCGCGCTGAAATGATGGCGGCCACGGCGTTGTTCTGGGTGACGTTTGCTTCGCGCAGATAGCTGAAGTGAAAGCGGCACATCGCCTCGTAGCCGACCGCCATGGCTGACAGGATGTCCCGGCCGCTGGCACCAGTCTTTTGCCCGACAGCAAGCGCTGTCATCGCAACGAGGGGGCCGGGATGCAGGCCCGGTCCGGTGCTCTCGAAGCCAGACAGCTGGCAAAGCTGGGCGTTGACGGCGGCGGCCAGCTCGGCCGGCGCCATTACGCCCGCGCCGCCGATCAGCGAAGCGTCGCGCGCACCTGCGATGTCTTTCGCATAGCCGTGCAGTTCGTTTCCGAACAAGGCAGCGCCCCGCAATGTGGCGCCGACTGCGTCGATCGCCAACATGTGCAGGGCCTCGACGACATTTGCAGGAATGTCTTCGAATGTGGTGCCAAGAGTGAACGCAGCAAGCTTGGTCGTTACGCTATCCTTATATCCACACGTCTCACGGTGCTGGTTTTCCGCTGTCACGAGCATCCCTTTTACCGCATCCATTGACTCATTTCAGAATAAGGGATTGACGAAGGACCGTGCGAATATGTTCGTCGACCGTCAAACAGGATTTGACAGGTTGCCAGGTATCATCGGCGATGCATACAAATTTGCATGATCGGGCGTAACATCCACATGATGTCACAACATGTTTCTTGCTCGCCGATGTTTCGTTACATGGTCGGGGAGACAGGATTCGAACCTGCGACCCTCTGCTCCCAAAGCAGATGCGCTACCAGGCTGCGCCACTCCCCGACATCATGGCCGTTGCCCCGGAATTTCTGCAACGGGACCGTGGGTATCGCATAGACGCAGGTCCCGACGGGCGCAAGCCGGCCATTCGCGCCACTCGGTGCTTGCCAGCGCGGCCGATGTTCCGATAGGCGACCAATACAATATCGCGGGGGGCCACGAGCGTGAAAAGCTTCGATCGCAAGATCATGAGCATCTGGATGCGCTGGGGCACCCGTGTCCTGCCGTTTGCCGATGTGGCCAGTGACGACCTGCCGTTGTCCAAGCTGCTGCGCCTGTCGTTGATTCAGGTCTCGGTGGGAATATCGCTGACACTGCTGGTCGGCACGCTCAATCGGGTGATGATCGTCGAGCTTGCCGTGCCGTCGACGCTGGTCGGCGTCATGCTGGCTTTGCCACTGCTTTTCGCGCCGTTTAGGGCGCTGATCGGCCATCGGTCCGATACGCACCGCTCGGCGCTGGGGTGGCGGCGTGTGCCATTCATCTACCGGGGCACGATGGTGCAGTTCGGCGGGCTGGCGGTGATGCCGTTCGCGCTGCTGGTGCTGGCGGGTGCGCTCAATGCCACGCTGGCACCGCCCTGGGTCGGGCAGATCAGCGCCGCCGTGGCGATTCTGCTGGTCGGGGCCGGCATCCATATCACCCAGACCGTTGGCCTGGCCCTGGCCACCGACCTTGCCCCCGAGAACCAGCAGGCCAATGTTGTCGGGCTGATGTATGTCAGTCTGCTGGTCGGCTCGATCGTTTCGGCGCTGGCATTTGGCGCTTTCCTCAGCGATTTCAGCCCCGGACGGCTGATCCAGGTCATCCAGGCGTCGGCCGTCATCACGGTCGTCCTAAATTTCGTCGCGACCTGGAAGCAGGAGGCTCGCCGCCCGGCCCGGCTGCTGGCCAGTTCGCCACCGCCCGAACCGACCTTCCGCGAGAGCTGGGACGCATTCATCGTCCAGAACCAGGCACTGCGGCGCCTGTGCGTCATCGGCGCCGGGACGCTGGCCTTCACCATGGCCGACATCCTGCTGGAACCCTATGGGGGCGAGGTGCTGGGGCTTGGCGTCGGTGCCACCACCAAGCTGACGGCAACTTTTGCGGGCGGCAGCCTGGTCGGCTTCACCCTCGCGTCGCAGATCCTCAGCCGCGGCGGTGATCCATTCCGGATGGCCGGGAGCGGCGCATTGATCGGCCTGCCGGCCCTTGCCATGATCATCGCCTCGGCCTCGATGCAGGCGCCGCAGATGTTCAGCGTCGGTGTGCTGATCATGGGATTGGGGGCCGGGCTGTTCGGCCATGGTACGCTGACAGCGACGATGCAGAACGCGCCGGCAAACCAGATCGGCATGGCGCTCGGCGCCTGGGGCGCGGTGCAGGCGACGGCAGCCGGGTTGGGCGCGGCATCCGGCGGCGCACTGCGCGACATCGTCGGCACGCTGTCGCTCGATGGGCCATGGCCTGAAGTGGCCAACGGCTATGTCACCGTCTACGCGCTCGAAATATTGCTTCTTTTGGTTACGCTCGCGGCCATGGCGCCGCTGTTGCGCAGAAGGGACCTGTCCGCGACCCTGCTGCAGTAAACGCAAAAAGAAGGGCCGGAGCCTTTCGGCCCCGGCCCATCAATGGCTCATGCCGAGCGGCTTATTGGGCCGGGGCGGCTTCTTCCATCGGAGCGGCAGGCGCTTCCGCGGCAGGCGCTTCCATGGCCGCAGCTTCAGCGGCAGGCGCAGCCGGCGCGGCTGCGGGCGCTTCAACGGCCGCAGCACCCTGCCAGTAGCCGGCAAACCAGGTGGTGTTGGTGAGGATCGCCGCATGCACCAGCAACGCTGCCAGCACGAGGGCCACGAACATGAGCGGGATCAGGATGGTCGGGCTCACGTAAAGAAAAATACGACCTTCATTCATGGTACGATCTCCCAATCAGAGCCAAGGCGTCAGCATGTACGCCAGGATATGCGCGAAGACGGCAATCGCAGCGAAGATGCGCGTGCCCCACTTCAGGCCCTCATTGATTTCTTCCGCCTCCTTGGCGGTCAGCCCCGTCGGATAAATCCGATCACTGTCTTCAGCCATTACAATCCCCTTCAAGAACAGCATTTGCGACCATGTCCGAGCGAACGCCCGACATGAGCAGATAAATCACCGACCGATGATCATCTGCTGCCGCACCTCATCTCATCTGCCATCAAGCGCGAAGGCCATCGAGCAAACCAGAGCCAAAAAGCCGCTCCGACGCGATTCCGTGCGTGCGTCATTTTACCGCGAATGACATACGTGTCAATTCGTCGCGATCAGCCTTCAACTGCCGCTTTAAAAACGAATATTCAGACCAGCCGGCTCTTGCGCACGGCCGCGCCAATGAAATCCGCAAACAGCGGATGGGGCTCGAACGGCTTGGACTTCAGCTCCGGGTGAAACTGCACGCCGACGAACCACGGATGGTCCGGCCGCTCGACAATCTCGGGCAACAGGCCGTCCGGCGACATGCCGCTGAACACCAACCCCTGTGCCTCCAGCCGCTCCCGATAATGGACATTGACCTCGTACCGATGCCGGTGCCGCTCCTCGATGAGGGGGGCGCCATAAATCGCCGCGGCGAGGCTGTTCCCGGACAGGCGGGCTGGATAGGCGCCCAGGCGCATCGTGCCGCCCATGTCGCCGCCGGCCTCGCGGACCTGGCGGCCCTCGGCGCTCATCCATTCGTTGATCAGCCCGACGATCGGCTCGGCGGTCGGCCCGAATTCGGTGGTGGAGGCACCAGTCACGCCGGCCTGGTGGCGCGCCGCCTCGATACAGGCGAGCTGCATGCCGAGGCAGATGCCGAAGAACGGTACGCCGCGCTCCCGGGCAAAGCGGACGCTGGCGATCTTGCCTTCGCTTCCGCGCTCGCCGAAGCCGCCGGGAACGAGGATGGCGTGCATCGGCTCGAGGGCGACGGCGACATCCTCGCGTTCGAACTCCTCGGCATCGAGCCAGCGGATATTGACCTTTACCCGGTTGGCGATGCCGCCATGGACCAGCGCCTCGGTCAGCGACTTATAGGCATCTTTCATGCCCGTGTACTTGCCGACGACGCCGATCGTCACTTCGCCCTCGGGGTTATGCAGCGCTTCGGTGATGCCCTGCCAGCGCGACAGGTCGGGCGCCGGCGCATCGTCGATGCCGAAGGCCTTCAGCACTTCCACATCAAGCCCCTCGGCGTGATATTGGAGGGGCACGTCATAGATACTCGGCGCATCGAGCGCGGCGATCACGGCGCTGGTCTCGACATTGCAGAACAGCGCGATCTTGGCGCGGTCGCTCGCCGGAAGCGGATGCTCGGAACGGCAGACCAGCACATCGGGCTGGATGCCGATGCCACGCAGCTCGGCAACGCTGTGCTGGGTCGGCTTGGTCTTCAGTTCGCCCGCGGCGGCCAGATAGGGCACCAATGTGCAGTGGATATAGACGGCATTGGCCTTGCCGACATCGATCGAAAGCTGGCGGATCGCCTCGAGGAACGGCAGCCCCTCGATGTCGCCCACCGTGCCGCCGATCTCGCAGAGCACGAAATCGAGGCCCTGGGTGTCGGCACGGGCGAAGGCCTTGATCGCATCGGTGACGTGCGGGATGACCTGGACCGTGGCGCCGAGGAAATCGCCGCGCCGCTCCTTGGCGATGATATCCGAATAGACCCGGCCCGACGTTATGTTGTCGGTCTGCCGAGAGGGTACGCCGGTGAAGCGTTCGTAATGGCCGAGGTCGAGATCGGTCTCGGCGCCATCGTCGGTGACGAACACTTCGCCATGCTGATAGGGGCTCATCGTGCCCGGATCGACGTTCAGATAGGGATCGAACTTCCGGATGCGGACGCTGTAGCCACGCGCCTGCAGAAGGGCAGCGAGACTGGCCGCCATCAAGCCCTTGCCAAGCGATGAGACCACGCCGCCGGTGATGAAGATAAACCGCGTCATGGGAGAAGAGCCTTAGACCGAAGCCGCGCCAGAGCGCCAGAGGGCAAAGAAATTTGGCTGTGGATTAATGCTCAGTCGGTCTCGATCAGCGAATGGCGGCGGGTATCGGGCAGGCTGATCGCGGCGACCAGCGCCACCCCGCACATCGCCGCGACATACCAGAAATAGCCTGATTCAAACCCGGCGCTCTTGAAGGCGAGCGCCACATATTCAGCCGACCCGCCGAACACCGCCACTCCGACCGCATAGGGCAGGCCGACACCGAGCGCCCGGACATTGGCGGGGAACATCTCGGCCTTGACCAGTCCGGTGATCGACGAATAGCCGCTGAGCACGGTCAGTGCCGCCAGCATCAGCAGGAAGCCCTCGACCGGATAGCTCGCGGTGCCGATGGCGGTGAGCGCCGGCACGCTGAGCAGCATGCCGAGCACGCCGAAGCCGATCAGCAGCGGGCGGCGGCCGATCCGGTCCGAGAGCGCCCCGAACAGCGGTTGCATCGCCATGTAGAGGAGCAGGGCAACGGCGCTGGTGCCCGTCGCCTGCGGCTTGGTCCAGCCGGCGGAGAGGACCAGATACTTCTGCATATAGGTGGTGAAAGTGTAGAAAGTGAGGCTGCCGCCGGCCGTCAATGCCAGCACCGTCAGCAGGGCGCGGGGGTGGGCAAGCAGCCGCCGCGTCGGGCCGATATGGGCATCGTTCTGCACGGCCTTGAAGGCCTCGGTCTCGACAAGGCCGCGGCGCAGCCAGAAGACGCCAACCGCCCCCAGGGCGCCGATGACAAAAGGCACCCGCCAGCCCCAGTCGGCCAGCGCCGCATCGTCCAGCGTCGACTGCATCACCACCAACAGACCGAGTGCCAGCAGCTGGCCGGCGATCAATGTAACGTACTGAAAGCTAGCGAAAAAGCCTCTCCGCCGGACATCGGAAATTTCGGCCATGAAGGTGGCGGAGGCGCCATATTCGCCGCCGACGCTCAGCCCCTGCACCAGCCTGGCGACCAGCAGGATCACCGGCGCCGCCAGCCCGACCTGGTCGTGCGTCGGAGCGACGGCGATTATCAGCGACCCGAAGCACATCAGCGTCACCGACAGTGTCAGCGCCGCCTTGCGGCCGTGCCTGTCGGCATAGACGCCGAGCAGCCAGCCGCCGACCGGGCGCATCAGGAAGCCGATGGCGAAGATGCCGGCGGTGTTCAGCAGCTGGGCAAGGGCGTCGCCGTCCGGGAAAAAGCGCGGTGCGAAATAGAGCGCGAACGCCGAATAGGCGTACCAGTCATACCATTCGATGAGATTGCCGGCGGCGCCGCCGAAGATCTGCCGGCCGCGCGATGGGGCAACCGGCGCCATGTGCGGCGATCAGCGGGCCAGCGGCACGCCGCCGTTTGTCGGGGCTGCGGGCGTCGCCGGCAGCAGCGGTGGCTGGCCGGGGACAGTATCGCCGGCCGGGGGCGCGGCAGGTGCGGTTCCGGCGACCGGCACCAGGCTGGTATCGACCGTGCGCGGCTTGCTGGTGCCGGCGGCGAGAACCGCCAGCAGGATCGAGGTGCTGATGAACAGCACCGCCAGCACCGTTGTCGAGCGGGTCAGCAGATTGGCCGCACCGCGCACCGAGACCATGCCGCCACCGGTGCCGCCGCCGATGCCGAGGCCACCGCCCTCCGAGCGCTGCAACAGGATCACAACGACGAGCGCCAGCGCAATCAGGGCATGTACGACAAGCAGGAAGGTGGTCACATCAATATCCGCGCGTTTGGGGATGAACGCGCCTCCTAGCGGCTTGACGGCCGCGCGGCAAGCCGATCAGGCCGAGGCGGCCGCAATGGCCAGCAGGCTGTCGGCCTTCAGGCTGGCGCCGCCGACCAGCGCACCGCCGACCTCGGGCACCGCCATCAGCGTCGCGGCATTGTCCGGCTTCACCGAGCCGCCATAGAGAATGATCACCTCACCGCCGGCTGGGCCGTAGCGGGCGACGAGGCGGGCACGGATGAAGCCGTGCATCGCCGCCACATCGGCCTCCGCCGGCACCCGACCGGTGCCGATCGCCCATACAGGTTCATAGGCGACGATCAGCCCGTCGGCGCCGCTAGGCAACGAACCCTGTAGCTGGCCGCCGACGACGGCTTCTGCCTGGCCACCATCGCGTTCGGCCTCGGTCTCGCCGACGCAGACGATGACGTCGAGCCCGGCGGCGCGGGCGGCATTGGCCTTGGCGCTGATCAGCGCGTCGCTCTCGTCCTGGTTGGCGCGGCGCTCGCTATGGCCGAGGATGACGAAGCGGGCCCCGGCATCGACGAGCTGGGCGGCGGAAATGCAGCCGGTATGGGCGCCGTCCTCGGCATGGTGGCAATCCTGGCCGCCGATGGCGATACGGTCGCCAGCAGAGTCGGCCGCCGCCATCACCAGTGTCGCCGGGGGCGCCAGCCAGAGCCGGGCACCGGCGGTATCCGCTGCAGCCGCCACGGCTTCGACCTCCGCCAGCGCGGCACGGCGGCCGTTCATCTTCCAGTTGCCCACGATCAGCTTCATGTCTTGTGCTCCGGCCGAATTGAGATTGGTTGGCTGCGCTTGTGGCAACCCCGTCGCATGGTTACAAGCCGCGGCATTCCTCAATGATGCGGGCGTTCCGATGTTGCAATTTTTCCGCAAGGCCATGGCCAGCCCGATCGCACTCGGCGTGCTGGGGCTGGTGATCATCGCCTTCATTATCACCGGCGTCGGCGATCCTTTTGCCGGCAGCGCCGGCCGGCAGGGCACGGTGGCCGTGGTCGGCGACAGGACGCTGGTGGAGGCCGATCTCCAGCGCGCGCTCGACCGGGTGCTGCAGAATGCTCGTGAACAGAACCCGAGCGCCACGCTCGGCGACATCGCCCGCGACGGCGCGGTGCCGCTGGTTGCCGACCAGCTGATCGGCCAGGCCGCGATCGAGGAATATGCCAGCACATTGGGGCTTGGCGCCAGCGACCGCGCCATCGGTGCCGTCATCGCCGGCATCCCGGCCTTCCAGATCGGCGGCAAGTTCGACCAGGCGACCTATGACCGGCTGCTTTCCGAACAACGGCTGTCGGACAAGCAGCTGCGCGAGGAAATCGCCGGTGACATCCTGCGCAAGCAGTTGCTGACCCCGCTGACCGCCTCGCTCGGCGTGCCCGCCGGCATGGCGACGCCGCTGGCACAGCAGCTGGTCGACATTCATCGCGGCCGTGTCGCGCTGGTGCCGCCGGGTGCCGAAACGCCGGCCAGCGAGGCGGAAGTCACCCGATTCTACGAGGCCAACCGCAACCGGTTCAGCGTGCCCGAGCGGCGCGCCTTCCGCTGGGCGGAGATCGACCGCGCCAAGCTGGCAGAAGCGGCCAAGGTGAACGATGCGGCGATCGCCGATGCTTATGCCAAGAACCCAGCGCGCTACGGCGCGGCGGGGACGCGTAAACTGTTGCAGGTGGTGGTGCCTGAGGAGGCGACGGCGCGGGCGATCACCGCGGCGGCGCCCAGGGAGGGCTTTGCCAAGGCGGCCCAGCGGCTCGCGGGCTTCGGCGCCGCCGACATTGCCATCGGCGAGAAGAGCGAGGCCGATCTGGCCCGCGAAACCAGCGCCGCTGTCGCCCGCGCGGCCTTTGCACTGCCGGCGCCGGGCGCCGTTTCGGCGCCGGTCAAATCCGATTTCGGCTGGCATGTGCTGTCGCTGGAAGCGATGGGCGCGCCGGCGAAGACGCTCGACCAGGCGCGTCCGGCGATCATTGCCGACCTTGCCGAACGCGCCTCGGCCGATGCGCTGTCCGATCTCGTGGCCCGGATCGAGGACTCGGCCGAAGATGGCAAGAGCTTTGCCGATATCGCCGCCGCCGAGGGCCTGACGATCAACAGCCAGACGCCGGTCGCCAGCGACGGCGCCCAGCTCGACGCCGGGCCGCTGACCGGCCGGCCGGCGACGCTGGCGCCGCGTGCTTTCCAGCAGCTGCCCGACGATGGCATTACCGTGCAGACGCTCGAGGACGGCGCGGTGATCGTGCTCGAAACCACGCAGGTGGTCCCGTCCAGCATACGGCCGCTGGCCGAGATCAAGCCGCTGGTCGCGGCGCTGGCGGCGCGGGACAAGGCCGTGCAGGCGGCGCGGGCCAAGGCCGATGCGATCGTCGCCGCCGTCTCCAAGGGCACAGACTTCACCAAGGCCGTCACCGACGCAGGGCTGCCGGCGCCGCAGCCGCTGTCCGGCCGCCGGGTCGATGCGATGCAGATGGAGGCGGTGCCGCCGATTATCCAGGCGTTTCTGACAACTGCAGCCGGCAAGACGCGGGTGCTGGCCGGGCTCGAAGGCTGGGCGCTGATCCATGTCGACAGCGTCGTTGCCGGCGATCTGGCACAGGTGCCGGGCATTGTCGACGCGATGCGCCGCGAAGTCGCCGCGCAGCTGCCGACCGAATTTGCCGCCGCCGTCGCCGCCGCGTCGCAGCGCGCCCTCAAAGTCGAGCGCAACGACAAGACCATCGAGGCCCTAACGCGCCGTCTGGGCAGCCCGCCGGCCGACGCCGACGGCGACTGAGATGGCGGCCGGAACGGCGGCACCAAGGGGCCGGATCGCGCCGGCCGCGGCCGACGTCTGCGCGGCGCTCGCGGCAGGACGGGCCCAGCTGGTATACACGCGCATCCTCGCCGACACCGAGACCCCGGTGTCGGCGATGCTCAAGCTTGGCGCCACCGGATCAGGCGCTTTCCTGCTCGAATCGGTCGAAGGCGGGCAGGTGCGCGGCCGCCATTCGCTGATCGGGCTCGATCCTGACCTGGTCTGGGAAGCGCGCGGCGCCGACTGCCGGATCAACCGCCGCTGGCAGCAGGACCGCACCGCTTTCGAAGCCATGGACGCCGAGCCGCTGGCGGCGCTGCGCCAGCTGGTCGGCGAGGCGCGCGCCGAGGTGCCCGAGTGGCTGCCCCGGGCGCTGGCCTGCCTTGTCGGCTATATGGGCTATGAGGCGGTGCGGCTCGTCGAGCCCGCCGTGCCGGCGCCGGCCCCCTCCCCGCTCGGGCTGCCGGACATGGTGTTCGTCCGGCCGACGCTGCTGCTGGTGTTCGACCGGCTGGCCGATGAGCTGTTCGTCGTGGCGCCGCTGTTCCCGGACCAGCCGGGCACGCCCGAGGCGCGGCATGCTGCGGCGGTGGACCGGATCGAGGCGGCGGTCCAGCGGCTCGGACAGGCGCTGCCGGTGCCGCCCCCTGCCCCGTCCCTGCCGGCTTCGGACACTGTCACCGCGCATGTTGCGCCCGATCGCTATGCCGAGATGGTCGAGACGGCGCGCGACTATATCCTCGCCGGGGACATCTTCCAGATTGTGCTGGCGCAGCGCTTCAGCCTCGATTTTCCGCTGCCGGCGTTCGAACTCTATCGGGCGCTGCGGCGGATCAACCCCTCGCCCTTTCTGTATTTCCTCGACCTGCCGGGGTTCTCGCTGGTCGGCTCGTCGCCCGAGATCCTCGTTCGCGTCCGCGACGGCGATGTCACCATCCGGCCGATCGCCGGCACCCGGCCGCGTGGCAAGGATGCCGCCGAGGATGCCGAGAACCGCGCCAGCCTGCTCGCCGACGCCAAGGAACAGGCCGAACATCTGATGCTGCTCGATCTCGGCCGGCATGACACGGCGCGCGTCTCGGTGCCCGGCACGGTGAGCGTCACCGACCGGGCGCAGGTCGAATTCTACAGCCATGTCATGCACATCGTTTCCAACGTCCAGGGCCGGCTGGCGCCGGGCATCGATGTGGTCGACGCCTTCCTTGCCGGCTTTCCGGCCGGCACGGTGTCGGGCGCGCCCAAGGTGCGGGCGATGCAGCTGATCGCGGCGCTGGAGGGCGAGGCGCGCGGACCCTATGCCGGCGGCGTCGGCTATTTCAGCCCGGACGGCAATATGGACAGCTGCATCGTGCTGCGCACGGGTGTCGTCAAGGACGGGGTCATGCACGTCCAGGCCGGCGCCGGCATCGTCGCCGACAGCGTCCCGGCCTATGAACAGCGGGAATGCGAGGCGAAGGCCGGGGCGTTGATCGCCGCCGCGCGCGATGCGCTCGAAACGGCGAGACTGGCAGCCGCAGCCGAACCCGGCTACGCCTCGACAACAGCAGGAGACTGAACATGGCCACGGCAGAATGGAATGGCGTGATTATCGCGCAGAGCGACGATACGGTGATTGTCGAGGGCAATCATTATTTCCCGCGTGACAGCGTCAACGCCGCCTATCTGCGGCCGAGCAGCAGCACCACCCATTGCGGCTGGAAGGGCACGGCCAATTACCACAGCCTGTCCGTCAACGGCGCCGAGAACCTCGATGCCGCCTGGTATTATGCCGATCCCAAGCCGAAAGCCGCCGAAATCAAGGACCGGATTGCCTTCTGGAAGGGCGTGACGGTCAGCAAATAGGTCGCCATGATCCTCGTTATCGACAATTACGACAGCTTTACGTTCAATCTCGTCCATTATCTCGAGGAGATGGGCGCCGAGACGCATGTCGTGCGCAACGATGCGCTGAGCGTCGACGACGCGATGGCGATGCGGCCCCAGGCGCTGCTGCTGTCGCCCGGTCCCTGTACGCCGAATGAGGCGGGGATATGCCTCGACCTGATCGCCGCCGCCGCCGAGGCGCGGCTGCCGCTGTTGGGCGTCTGCCTCGGCCACCAGGCACTCGGCCAGGCGCTCGGCGGCCGTGTCATACGGGCTCCGGCCGTGATGCATGGCAAGACCAGCGCGATCAGCCACACCAGCACCGGCGTCTTTGCCGGGCTGCCCAACCCCTATCTCGCGACCCGCTACCACAGCCTGATCGTCGAGGCGGAAAGCCTGCCCGGGACGCTGGTCGTCAATGCCACCAGCCCCGAGGGGCTGATCATGGGCATGCACCATGCCACGTTGCCGCTGCACGGCGTGCAGTTCCATCCCGAGAGCATCGCCACGGAGCATGGCCATGCGCTGCTCGGCAATTTTCTCGCACTCGCCGGCATCGCCCATCGGATCCCGGCATGAGCCGGGCGCTGCCCGATGCCCGGCGGCCGCTGGCACCGGACGAGGCGGAGGCCGCCTTCGCCCATATCCTTGACGGGTTGGTCGAGGATGCGCCGCTGGCGGCTTTCCTGACAACACTGGCCGATCGTGGCGAGACGGTTGCCGAGGTCACCGCCGCCGCCCGGGCATTGCGCGCCCGGCAGAGCTATGCCCCGCAGGCGCCGCAGGCCATCGATGTCTGCGGCACCGGCGGCGACGGCCAGCACAGCCTCAATGTCAGTACCGCGGTCAGCCTTGTCGTTGCCGCCTGCGGCGTGCCGGTGGCCAAGCATGGCAATCGTGCCGCCTCCTCGGCAAGCGGGGCTGCCGACGTACTTGGCGCGCTGGGGGTGCCCGAGCTGCCGGTCGACCGGCTCGGGCCTTGCCTCGATGCAGTCGGCATCACCTTTCTCCATGCGGCGCGCCACCATCCGGCGATGGCGCGAGTGGCTCCCGTGCGCCGCGCGCTCGGGCGCCGTACGATCTTCAACATGCTGGGGCCGCTGGCCAATCCGGCGGGTGTCGAGCGCCAGCTGGTCGGGGTGTTCGCCCCGCAGGCGCTGCCGCTGATGGCCGGGGCGCTGGCGGCGCTCGGCAGTGTCCGGGCGCTGGTGATCCATGGCGATGGCTTCGACGAGCTGGCGGTGAGCGATGACAGCGAGACAATTCTGGTAGCCGATGGGGCGTTGACGCCGGGAACGATCCGGCCCGAAGATGCCGGCCTTGGCCGACACCAGGCGAGCGCGCTGGTCGGGGGGGATCCAGCCTATAATGCGGCGCGGCTGGTGGCGCTGCTCGGCGGGCAGCAGGATGCCTATCGAGATATTGTCGTGCTCAACGCCGCGGCGGCGCTGGCCGTCGCCCGGCCCGGACAGACGCTGGCCGAGGCCTCGCGACACGCTGCCGAGGCGCTGGACAGCAGCGCCGCTGCCGATACGCTCGCCCGCTGGAAAGCCTTTCGATGACCGATACCCTTGCCCTGATCTGCGACCACAAGCGCAGCCGCGTCGCCGCGCTGAGCGCCGCGCACAGCCTGGTCGAGCGGGAGGCCGCGGCGCATGCGGCGCCGCCGGCGCGGGGGTTCATTTCCGCGCTCCATGCTGCCCATGCGCAGGACCGTGTCGGGCTGATTGCCGAGGTCAAGAAGGCCAGCCCGTCCAAGGGGCTGATCCGCGCCGACTTCGTGCCGGCCGACATCGCCCGCGCCTATGCGGCCGGCGGCGCGACCTGCCTTTCGGTGCTTACCGAGGAGCGCTGGTTCCAGGGCGGCGACGCCTATCTGGTCGAGGCGCGGGCGGCCTGCGCGCTGCCGGTGCTGGCCAAGGATTTCTTCGTCACCCGCTGGCAGATCGCCAATGCGCGGGCCATCGGCGCCGACTGCATCCTGCTGATCATGGCCGCGCTGTCTGACGCCGAGGCGATTGATCTTGAGGCCTATGCCCATGATCTCGGGCTCGATGTGCTTGTGGAGGTTCATGACGCTGGTGAGCGCGACCGAGCGCTTGCGCTGAAGACGCCGCTGCTCGGCATCAACAATCGCAATCTGAAGACGCTCGCTGTCGATCTCCAGACCAGTTTCGATCTCGCCGCCACCATGCCGGCCGGCGCGGCGCGGACGCTGGTGGCTGAATCGGGGCTGTCCGGCCCGGCCGAGCTGGCAGCGCTGCGCGCGGCCGGCATCCGGACCTTCCTCGTCGGGGAATCGCTGATGCGGCAGCCGGACATCACCGCCGCCACACGGGCGCTGCTGGCGTGAGCCAACTGACGCATCTCGATGCCTCGGGTGCGGCGCATATGGTCGATATTTCGGACAAGGCGGCAACAAAGCGCCGTGCCGTTGCCGAGGGCCGGATCACCATGAAGGCGGAGGCGCTTGAGGCAATCCGCAGCCAGAGCCTCGCCAAGGGAGACGCGCTCGCCACCGCGCGGATCGCCGGCATCATGGCGGCCAAGCAGACCGCCCAGATCATCCCGCTCTGCCATCCGCTGCCGCTCGACGCGATCAGCCTTGATCTCGAATTCGAGGCCAGCGGGCTGCTCGCCCGGGCGACCGTCATCACCACCCATGGAACCGGCGTGGAGATGGAAGCGTTGACGGCGGTGTCGGCGGCGTTGCTGACGCTCTACGACATGGCAAAGGCGATCGACAAAGGCATGATCATCTCGGACATCAGATTGCGCGAGAAGACCGGCGGCCGATCGGGCGACGTGCGTCTGCCATGACGCTGCTGCATCCGGACACTGCGCGCGACCGCCTGCTCGCGGGCGCCGCGCCTGGACCGGCGGAAACCATTGCCCTGGCCGCCGCCGCAGGCCGGGTGCTTGCCGCCCCGATGCTCGCGCGCCTGACCCAGCCGCCGTTTGCTGCCAGTGCCATGGATGGCTGGGCGGTGCGCTGGGCCGACATGCCGGGGCCGTTTCGCATCATCGGCGCGGCGTCGGCCGGCCATGGCTTTGCCGGCACGCTGGCACGCGGCGAGACGGTCCGCATCTTTACCGGCGCGCCGCTGCCCGACGGTGCCGATACGGTGATCGTTCAGGAAGAGATCAGCGCCACCGAGACCCATGCGACGCTGCGAGGCGAAGGACCGCCGCGGCGGGGCGCCCATATTCGGCCGCGTGGGCAGGATTTTGGCGAAGGCGCCACGCTGATCCCCGCCGGCACGCGGCTCGACGCGCGCCACCTGGGCCTGGCCGCCGCTGCCGGCCATGGCGCCGCCGAGGTGTATCCGCGGCCACGCGTGACGCTGCTGGCCACCGGGGACGAGTTGGTGCCGCCCGGCACGCTGCCCGGCCCCGGCCAGATCGTCAGCTCGAACGGCGTGATGCTTTCCGCCTTGCTGGCCGCAAGCGGCGCCGAGGTCACCGATCTCGGCATCCTGCGCGACGACCGGCAGGCGATCGCCGACGCCATCGCCGCCGCGGCGCCCCAGACCGACCTGCTGATCACCATCGGCGGTGCCTCGGTGGGGGATCATGATCTGATCATTCCGGCGCTCTCGGATCTCGGCGCGACGCTGGATTTCTGGAAAATCGCGCTACGGCCGGGCAAGCCGCTTATTGCCGGGCGGCTGGGCGCCACCCGCATCATCGGGCTGCCGGGCAATCCGGTCTCGGCCTATGTCTGCACGCTGCTGTTCGCGGCACCGCTGCTGCGCCAGCTCGGCGGCCGCGATCCCGCCATCGCCGAGGTCAATCGCCGGCTCGCGGTACCAATGCTGGCCACCGGCCCCCGGCGCCATTATGTCCGCGCCAGGCTGCGGGCGGATGGCGCCGTTGAGCCGCTGACCACCCAGGACAGCGCCCAGCTGTCCCGGCTTGCCGAGGCCGATGCGCTGATCGTGCGCGATGCGCTATCGGAAGCGGCGGCACCGGGCGAAACAGTGCGCTGCATCCTGCTTGACATGTTCTCCGATGTTGCCTAATCGTTCCACATGTGTTCCATTTCATGGGGATCGCCATGTTGACGCGCAAGCAGCAGGAGCTTCTCAGCTTCATCGACAATCGGCTGAAGGCTGACGGTGTTTCCCCCAGCTTCGAAGAGATGAAGGACGCGCTCAGCCTGCGGTCCAAGTCCGGTATCCACCGCCTGATCAATGCGCTCGAAGAGCGGCATTTCATCCGCCGCTTGCCCAACCGCGCCCGGGCGCTGGAGGTGTTGCGGCTGCCCGATGCCATGGCGCCGGCGATGGCTGTAAAGCCGCGGCCCGCTTTGCCGGAGCCCGCCAATGACAGTGTCTCGGTGCCGCTGCACGGCCGCATTGCCGCCGGCCTGCCGTTGGAGGCGCTGGAATCGGACCGCACCCTGGCGGTGCCTGCCGCCTTGCTCGGCCCGGGCGACCATTATGCGCTGGAAGTGTCCGGGGATTCGATGATCGATGCCGGCATTTTCGACGGCGATTATGCGCTGGTCCGCCGCTGCGAGGACGCGCGGGACGGCGACATTGTCGTGGCACTGATCGATGACAGCGAGGCGACGCTGAAATATCTGCGGCGGGAAAAGGGCATGATCCGGCTCGATCCGGCGAACCCGACGCACGAGCCGCAGCGCTATCGGCCCGATCAGGTGCGCGTTCAGGGTCGTCTGGCCGGCCTGCTGCGCCGCTACCACTGACGCTCAACCCCAGGGCCGATCGCCAGCCTTGTCGCGGGTACCGACAAGCTTGCCGCGATCGAGCCAGATCGCCACGGCGCCGCGTCTCTCAAGCTCGTCGTGACCCAGGCGGAGCCAGCGCGGCCGGCACCAGTCCGGCAACTGGCGTTCGCTGACGACGATATCGGCCGCCGCGCAGGCCGGCGCCATGTCGGCCTGGGCGAGCCAGTCCCGCGACCGGGTGGCAAGCAGCGTCATCTGGCCGCCGCGCGCGCCTTGCAGCGGTCCGAAGCAGGCGTCTCGGCTGCACCGCATGCCTGGCAACTGGTCGAAGGACCGGCCCTCACCCTTCGCCGCCAGCGCGCCGCCCCAGCTGTCGCGCAGGAATACCCCCGCACGCGGCCTCAGGAACGCCAGTTCGCCATCGGGGAGCCGCAGCGCGACATGGCGGCCATCCCGGCTGACCAGCACATCGGCCGGCGGGCTGCCGATCGCGATGACAATGCCCGTCACGATCAGCGGCACGCCCAGCAGGCGCAAGCGGGTGCGCCAGAGCATCAGCCACAGTCCCCCCGCCACCAGCGCCGCAAAGCCGAGATCCGGCATGATCGGCAATCGGGCGACGGCCCCCGGGGTATTGGCAACGGCGGCGGCCAGCTTGAGCAGCAGGCTCACCAGCCAGCCGGCCGGCGCATAGGCGGCCGCGCCCAGCCCCAACGCGTCGCCGACCATCCCGAGCCCCAGCGCCGGCAAGATGCCGAAGCTGGTGAGCGGGATCGCAAGCAGATTGGCGGCAACGCCATAGAGGCCAGCCTGCTGGAAATGGAACAGTCCGATCGGCGCCAGCACCATCTCCGCGACCAGACCCGTCGCGAGCAGTGCCAGCAGGCCTGTTGGCAATGTCGACACAAACCAGCCGCCGTTTTCGCGGGGAGCCAGCAACCGCTTGCCCCAAGCCGATTCATATAGTGCGATGATGCCGCCGACCGCGGCGAAACTCATCTGGAAGCTCGGCCCCAGCAGTACCTCGGGCCGGACCAGCAGGATCGCAAAGGCGGCCGCCGCCAGCAGGCGCAGCGATATTGCCTCGCGCCCCGCCAGCAGCCCAAGCAGCACGATCAGGGTGGCGATCATCGACCGCACGGTTGGCACCTCGCTGCCGGCCAGCAATGTATAGCCGAGGCCGGCCAGCGCGGCGACGGCCATCGCCAGCGTGCGCACCGGCAGACGCAGCGCCAGCCAGGGCCAGAGCCCGAGCAGCCGCCGAACCAGCAGGATCACGCCGCCGACGACCACCGCGATATGAAGGCCCGAGATCGACAGCAAATGCGCCAGCCCGGCATTGCGCACCGCCTCCGCCGTATCGAGCGGCACCGCGCCGCGCTCGCCGGTGACGAATACCGCCGCCACCGCGCCCGCGTCTCCGGGCACGGCCGCGCGAATCCGCGCCGACAGCGCCAACCGGGCCTCGGCCAGCCAAGCCATCAGTCGCTCGGGTGCCCGCGCCGGCGCCAGCAGGTGCGGGTCGCCCGCGACCAGCCCGGTGGCGCCCACCCCTTCGAACCACAGGGCTCTTGCCATGTCATGGCCGCCGGGCATTGCCGGACCGGCCGGCGGCGACAGCATCGCCCGCGCCTGCAGCCTCGCCCCGACCCCGAACCCCGGCTGCTCGGTCGTCCGCTCGGCGGCAGCCCCGCGCAGCGTCAGTCGCACCCGGGACGGCAGCCGGGGATCGGGCACATCCCACGCCTCGACATCGAGCATCAGGCGAAGCTGGTCTCTTGCCTGGCGCGGTTCGACGGCAACCACCTGTGCCGTCAGCCCGGCGACGGTGCGCGCCGGCAACACGACATGCGCGACCTGAGTGGACCGCCACTCCGCCGCTGCCATGCCGCCGGCCATCACCAGCGCCAGCACGGCCGGCGAGCGCCGCCCGAGCAGGGCGAGCGAAAGGCCGGCACCGACAAGTGCCACGGCCAGTCCAAGACGCTGTGTCTCCCAGGGCAGCAGGAACCAGGCAGCGATGCCGGCGCCAAGGGCCACCGGCAACCACAGCGGCAGGTTCTCGCGCTCGGCGTCGAGCACGCCGGCCACCCGTTGGGCGAGGCGATCCATATCCCCTGTGCCCGGTGCGGTTTGAACCGCTCCGAGGCTTCTGCTAGTCAGCGCGGCGACCGGCTCTGCCATCGTCGAGAAATTGCCCCACAACCGTATCGCAGCATTGGACATTCCGCCCATGGGCGCAAGCTCCCCTTCCGCCCGTAACCCCCAGGTCGTGACCCGCTTCGCGCCCTCGCCGACCGGTTTCCTGCATATCGGTGGCGCCCGGACGGCGCTGTTCAACTACCTGTTTGCACGCCATCATGGCGGTAAGTTCCTGCTCCGCATCGAGGACACCGACCGCGCCCGCTCCACCGAGCCGGCGATTGCCGCCATTCTCGATGGCCTGTCCTGGCTCGGCCTCGATGCCGATGGCGAGATCGTCTACCAGTTCGCCCGCGCTGCCCGCCATGCCGAGGTGGCGCATCAGCTGCTCGCCGCCGGCCATGCCTATCGCTGCTATGCGACCGCCGAAGAGCTGGACGAGATGCGGGAGAAGGCCCGCGCCGAAAAGCGCCCGATGCGCTATGACGGCCGCTGGCGAGATCGTACCGACGGCCCGGCCGACCAGCCCCATGTCATCCGTCTCAAGGCGCCGCAGACCGGCGAGGTGACGATCGACGACAAGGTTCAGGGCCCGGTCACCGTCGCCAATGCCGAGCTCGACGACATGGTGCTGCTGCGCTCGGACGGCACGCCGACCTATATGCTGGCGGTGGTCGTCGATGACCATGACATGGGGGTGACCCATGTCATCCGCGGCGACGATCATCTCAACAATGCGTTCCGCCAGCTGGCGCTGATCCGGGCGATGGACGCGGTCGAGGGCAACTGGCCGGAGCCGGTCTATGCGCATATTCCGCTGATCCATGGCGCAGATGGCGCCAAGCTTTCCAAGCGTCACGGCGCGCTTGGGGTCGATGCCTATCGCGACGAGATGGGGGTGCTGCCCGAGGCACTCGAAAATTATCTGCTGCGCCTTGGCTGGGGGCATGGCGACGACGAGTTCATCAGCCGTGAACAGGCGATCGACTGGTTCACGCTCGAGGCGGTTGGCCGATCGCCGTCGCGATTTGATCAGAAGAAGCTTGAATCGGTCAACGGCCATTATCTGCGCGCCACCGATGACGCCCGGCTCGTCAGCCTCGTTGGCCCGCGCATCGAGGTCCTGCTTGAGCGTCCTCTGACGGATCAGGATCGTGATCTGCTGCATCGCAGCATGCCCGAACTCAAAAAACGGGCCTCTGATCTCAATGGTTTGGCCTCATCGGCGCTGTTCTACCTTCGCAGTCGCCCAATTCCCATGGACGATGCGGCGAAAAAGCTGCTAGCGTCCGCGCCATCGGGCCTGCTTGCCCGGGCGCGCGCGGTGCTTGCTGACGTCTCGCCCTGGCAGGCGGCCGGGCTTGAACAGGCTGCGAGAGGACTTGCCGACGCTGAAGCGCTGAAACTGGGGCAGATTGCCCAGCCGCTGCGCGCCGCATTGACCGGCGCCGCCCAGTCTCCTGGTCTTTTTGAAGTCATGGAAACGCTGGGCCGGCAGGAAAGTCTGGACCGCTTCGACGACGCCATATCATCTGCAACCAATTGAGAAAAAACCGAAAGGGCTTGAGGGATGAGCGACACTGCAAAGATCACGCTGGATGGCGAGACAAAGGAATATCCGGTGGTGCCGGGCACGGTAGGCCCGGAAGTCGTCGATATCCGCAAACTTTACGCCCAGACGGGTCGCTTCACCTATGATCCGGGCTTCACCAGCACAGCGGCGTGTGAATCCAAGCTCACCTATATCGATGGCGACCAAGGCATCCTGCTGCACCGCGGCTATCCGATCGACCAGCTGGCCACCCAGTCGAGCTTCCTCGAAGTCGCTTATCTGCTGCTCAACGGCGATCTGCCGTCCCAGCCGGATTTCGATGAATTCAAATATCTGATCACCCGCCACACCATGGTGCATGAGCAGCTGGCTACCTTCTATCGCGGCTTCCGCCGTGACGCCCATCCTATGGCGATCATGTGCGGCGTCGTCGGCGCGCTGTCGGCCTTCTACCATGACTCGACCGACATCCATGATCCGCGCCAGCGCGTCATCGCCTCGCATCGGCTGATCGCCAAGATGCCGACGATTGCTGCCATGGCTTATAAGTACAGCGTCGGGCAGCCGTTCCTTTATCCGGACAATTCGCTGTCCTACACCGGCAACTTCCTGCGGATGACCTTTGGTGTGCCGGCCGAGCCCTATGTCATCGATCCGGTCATCGAGGACGCGCTCGACAAGATCTTCATCCTGCACGCCGACCATGAGCAGAACGCCAGCACCTCGACCGTGCGCCTCGCCGGCTCGTCGGGCGCCAATCCGTTCGCCTGCATCGCGGCCGGCATTGCATGTCTCTGGGGCCCGGCGCATGGCGGCGCCAACGAGGCGGCGCTCAACATGCTGCGCGAGATCGGCACGCCGGACCGCATCCCCGAATATATCGCCCGCGCCAAGAACAAGGATGATCCGTTCCGGCTGATGGGCTTCGGCCACCGCGTCTACAAGAATTACGATCCCCGCGCCAAGGTCCTCCAGGCGTCGGCCAAGACCGTGCTAGACAAGCTGGGGATCAACGACCCGATCTTTGATGTCGCACGCGAGCTCGAGCAGATCGCGCTCAACGACCCGTACTTCGTCGACAAGAAGCTCTATCCGAATGTCGATTTCTATTCGGGCATCATCCTGTCGGCGATCGGCTTCCCCACATCGATGTTCACCGTGCTGTTCGCGCTGGCCCGTACCGCTGGCTGGATTGCTCAGTGGACCGAGATGATGGAGGACAATGACCAGCGCATCGGTCGTCCTCGCCAGCTCTACACCGGCCCGGCCCAGCGCGATTACGTGCCGTTCGGCCAGCGCTGAGCCGAAGGCAGGCAGCCGTGGCATTGCGTTTCATTCCACGGCTTGCCGCCGTCATCGCGCTGGGGTTGGCGGTTTCCGCTGTTGCGTCGCCCTTTGCCGATGTCGGTGACCGCCAGCTTCGGCAGGATGTGGCGATGCTTGCCGCCGCCGGTTATATCACCGGGCCGATCGACAGCTGGCCGCTGCCTTGGGCACAGATCGACGCCGGCGTTTCCCGCGCCCGTAATGGCAGGGTATTGCCGGCGCACCTCCAGGCTGCGGTTAATCGGCTTGATCGGCTCGGGGCCTTTGCGGCACAGTCGGTGGCTGTCGAGGCGCGGATAGCCGCCACCAACGAAGTGTCGGTGGCGCGCGATTTCGGCCATCTGGCCCGTGGCCGCGGCGACGCCAGCCTGCGGGCCGAGGCGAATGGCGATGTTCTCAGCGTCTCTATCGGTGCCGGCTACCGCTCGAACCAGAACAGCGGCTCTTGGCATCTGGAGCCAAGCCAGGTGACGCTCCGTCTCGGCAATTGGGCACTGTACGGCGGCAATACCGAGCAATGGTTCGGGCCCGGTGTCGACGGCGCCCTGCTGTTCTCCAACAGCGCCCGCCCGATGCCGAAGATCGGCATCAAGCGGCTTAACCCGGACCCGATCGATTTCCCGGTGCTGCGCTGGCTCGGCCCGGTCCGGCTCGACCTGTTCGCCGGCGTGCTCAACGAGGACCGCGATTTCCGCAACACGATCACGGTCGGCACGCGGCTTGGCTTCACCCCGGCGCGCGGGCTGGAGATCGGCCTCAACCGGGCCCAGATGCTCTGCGGGCAGGGCCGGCCTTGCGGTCTCAAGCAGATTGCCCAATCGTTCATCGGAATCGGTAATTTGGATAATCCTACCCCCGGTGATCAGGATGCCTTCCTGCGCCAGGCCGGCAACCAGTTGGCTGGGTTCGACATCAGCTATACTCATCGCTTCGGCGACCATGCCGCCAAGCTGTATTTCGAGGGCGAGGCAGAGGATTTCGACAATATCATTCTCGAGCAATGGGGCCGGTTGATCGGCTTCACGCTTGCCGGCCCCTGGGGCGGCACGGGCGCCAGCTATACGACGACGCTCGAATATTCGGATACGCTCGCCGTGTCGCTGTTCAACGGCACGCCACTGGAGGGGCTGACCGGCGGACAGACCCGCTATCCGGGCTCCTTCTACAACAACAGCCTGTATACCTCGGGCTTCACCTATCGCGGGCGTCCGATCGGCCACTGGACGGCCGGGGACAGCCGCAATCTCGCGCTTCACGCCGCCATTACCGACACCCGTAACCGGCGCTGGTATGCCTCGGCGCGCTCGGTCCACCTCAACACCATCGACCTGGGCAATCCCCCCGCTGCCATCCTGCCGCGGCCGGATGGAACGCCGGGCCCGGAGATCAGCAACCCCGTCTCCACCTCGTCCGAAAAATTCGCCATCCTCACCGCAGGCACGGAAGTGCCAACCCGCTACGGCGATGTGCGTGTCGAAACCCGCTGGCAATCGGACAGCCCAAGCACCCCCGGGCGCCGCGCGCCACGCGCTGCGATCGAAGTGCAGTTGCGCCAGCGATTTTGATAAATTCTCCGGCATCTCTGCCGGGTGCCGACGGTCAGCCCGTTACCCAGGCCTCGGCCAGCCGCAAGGCGCGGGGATCGTCGATATCGATCCATTCATGCGCCGAAACATCGACGATATGGGCCCGGCCGCGCGCCGCCAGCACACGCACGCCGTCCGACAGCCCCGGGGCGTCGAGCCCATCGAGCGCTGCCATCAATTCGGCGGTGACCAGGAACGTCCCGCAGTCGTAGCAGTCATAGCTGGCGATCTGTTTGCCGATGGCGAGGATGTGCCTGCCCCGCGTCGAGACGCGCGTCACATCTTCCTCATCCACCCAGCCATGCCCGAGCCGACGGTCGATCCCCAGCACCAGGCCTGCATCGGCCAGCGAGGCCCGAGCCACGGCAGCATAGAGCGCCGGCTCCGCCAGATGATCGCCCATCACCAGGAGCGAGACGCCGTCCAGCCAGGGACCGGCGGCGCGCACCGACACGCCATTGGGCGCCGTCCAGTTCGGATTATGGATAATCTCGACCGCACCCCAGGCGCGGGCCGCCTCGGCGACCCGGTCGCCCTCATAGCCAGTGATCACGGCGGGCCGGGTCACCCCAGCCGCCGCCAGATTGTCGAGAATGCGGTGGAGCAGCAGGCGACCGCCGACGCGCGTCAGCGGCTTGCTGTCGGACACGGCCCGCAGGCGCGTGCCCATGCCGGCCGCCAGAACGATCGCCTGCATACGAACCCGCGGGTCAGTTCAGCGCGGCGTCGCCCGTGATGAAGGCTTCCATCGCCGAATGCGCCTCATCGTCGGTGGTCTGCACCGGCGGATGCTTGCAGAACGCGGACGACGGCGGATGAATGACGCCGGCCAGCTTGCGGTCCAGCGCCACGCGCGCACAACGGATCATGTCGATCGCCACACCGGCCGAGTTCGGGCTGTCCTCGACGGACAGGCGCATCTCAAGGTTCATCGGCACGCCGCCGAACATCCGGCCTTCCATGCGCAGAAAGCAGACCTTGTTGTCATTCTGCCAAGCGACATAGTCGCTGGGGCCGACATGGATGTTCTCGTCGTCGAGCCGATGCTGGGCCACCGACTGGACGGCCTCGGTCTTCGATTCCTTCTTGGAAGCGAGCCGCTCGTGGTTAAGCATGTTGAGGAAGTCGGTGTTGCCGCCGGTATTGAGCTGATAGGTCCGGTCGAGCGTCACGCCGCGCTTGGCGAACAGATCCGTCAGTGTACGGTGGACGATGGTGGCGCCGAGCTGGGCCTTGATATCATCACCGATGATCGGCACGCCGGCGGCGCGGAAACGCTCGGCCCAGACCGGGTTGGAGGCGATGAACACCGGGATGTTGTTGACGAAGGCGACGCCGGCAGTGATCGCGGCGTCAGCGTAGAATTCAGTGGCTTCCTGGCTGCCAACCGGCAGATAGTTGCACATCACCTGCGCGCCGGAGCGCTTCAGTTCTTCGACGATGTCGGCCTTGGTCGGCTGCGGGGCGTCGGCGACGACGAAGCGGCGATGCTCGGGGTGCTTTTCCATGTGCGGCGAAACGCCGTCCAGAACCTTGCCCATCTTGACGATGGCACCGGTCGGATCGACGTGATCGCAGAATACCTGGGTGCAGTTGGGCTTGGCAAAAATCGCATCGCTGACATCGAGCCCGACCTTGCGGGCATCGACGTCCCAGGCGGCGACGACGCCGATATCCTTGGGGCGATAGCCGCCAAGGTCCCAATGCATCAGGCCCAATTCGTCATTCGAACCGCCATTGGCATAATGGTACAGGCCCTGCACAAGCGACGAGGCGCAGTTGCCAACGCCGACGATGGCCACCGGGATCAGCGACATCTACCAAAAATCCTTTCAAGACCCTCAACGCGCGGCCTGGCCGGCGGACGCGAATGTTGCGGTTATACTACAGCCGCGCCTTGGGCAAGCGCTCACTTGGGCGACTTGCGACGACCAGAAAATCGTATCGCGTTGCAGCATAATTGGCGGAGACGCGCGCATCTCCCTCGCGGGCGAAATGCCCGAGCCGCTTGTAGAAGCGCCACTGCGCCACCCCTGTCGTCACGATGCTGTAAACTGCAATCGCAACAAAGCCTTCAAACCATAGCCCGAAGGCGGCAAAGCCGGCCCAGGTCCAGAGAAAGGTGTTGCGCCGCCCGGCCACCAGCCGCGCCCGCCGTTCGAACAGGCCGGCATCATCGAGCTGCGATCCTGTCATCCGGCGATAAAATTCGCCCTGAACCGCCTCTACCAGCGCCGGCAGGATGATCAGCGCCGCAATCGCCCAGGGCAGCGCCGAGCCCGACTGGCCCGCGAACCACCAGGCTGCGCACAGATACCAGCCATATTCGAGAATTTTGTCGATCGCATGCTCGAGGTCCCCCCAACGGGAAAACTCCTGCCGCGTCCGCGCCAGCTTGCCGTCAACGCCGTCGAGCGGCCCACACAATAGCGCCAGCCCCAGCCCCCACCATAAGGCACCGGTGGCCAGCGCCACCCCGGCCGCGATCCCCAGTATCGCGGTGAACAGAGTGACCATGTTCGGCGTGATCGGCGTCGGCGCCAGCAGGCGCACAAGTGCGTCTTCGACCCACGGATGGATGAATCGGGCCGGCCAATCGAGGCAGCCCTTCTGCGCCTGCGCAACCACGAAATTGCCCGCCTGCCGCGCGCTGGCGTTATCCATTGGCCGCATCCACAGCATGGGCACTTCGCGGCGGCGATCCCGTGCATAGAGCGTGATCGATTCCAGCCTGACCCGCTCCACATTTGTGTCGGCGGCCAGCGTCCGTATCAGCGTCGACCCCAGGTCCCAGTCGCCGATCGTGGCGACAACCTCGGTCAGCTGCCGCACCGGAATCGCCATAATGCCCACGGCAAGGTCATGGGCATCGAGCCGCTCGACGCCCGGTGGCGTGACACGCGTGCCATCGCTGACCAGAATCGCCGGCGCGCCGGCCGCCATGACGGCGGCGACGGCGCGCTCATCGATCACCAGGCCAGGCGCGATGACCAGGGCCAGCGCCGTCGAGTCCTGCGCCAGCCGGGCATGCAATGCGTGCGTCGACACCGCTTCGACCCCATCCGGAATCGGCGTCAGCGGCTCGGCGCCGACCAGCAGCACAGGTGCGCAACCGGCGCGCACCAGCGTTCGCGCCTGCCGCTCGACCAGCGACAGACCTGCCACGACCAACCCTGCCACATCAGCCGCCGGTGCCAGTAGAATGCCAATCTTGTGCATTATGCTCCTTGGCCGAACAGCCGCAGCCTCATATGGCGAGTTACGGCGGCTTGCCAAGGCCGCTTGCCAAATCATCCTGCCAGCGCATAGCAAAAGCACCGTGCATAAAAGTGCCATAGATATCGCCCGCCCCGAGGCCATCGAAGATCCCAGCAACCTGTGGTTCGTGCATCCGCTGTCGTGGCGGCTACTGCCCCTGGCACTGCGGCTGGATATCCATCCCAACACGGTTTCCTTTGCTGGCATGGGCTGCGGGGCCCTGGCCGGCCTCTGCTATTGGCATTGGCAGGAGCCGGGATTCGTGCTCGCCGGCTTTGCGCTGATGGTCGCCTGGCATGTGTTCGACGGGCTTGACGGCAAACTCGCCCGCGCGTCCGGCAAGGCCAGTCCGCTCGGACGCGTTATTGACGGGGTCTGCGATTATCTCGCTTTCATCCTCGTTCTAGTGCCGATTGCGCTCAGCTTTCCCAACTGGCCCGAAGTACTGAGCCTGGCGCTGGTCTCCGGCGGGGCTCACGCCATGCAATCGATATTCTACGAGGCCGAGCGCGACGCGTGGAAGCGTCGCGCGGCTGGCATTTTTGTCACGATCCCAAGGCCACACGGCCCGGCGATCGCAGCGCCCTATCACTGGTTCGAGGCCAAGGTCGCCGGCCCACGTCAGATCGACCATGCGCTGGCCGCCGATCCGGCCCTGCTGCCGGCCTATCTCGCGGCGAGTGCGCCGCTGGTCCGCCAGCTCTGCATTCTGTCGGCCAACAACCGCACCATCCTGATTGCCCTGGCATGCCTCGCCGGCGACCCGCGGCTCTACTGGTATTGGGAACTGGGCGCCCTCACCCCGATCGCGATCATCATGGCCGTCCGCATCCGCCGCCGCGAAGCCGCCCTCGCCACGGCCGGGCCGATGATGCTAGACGGTCCATCTGGGGGACGCTGATACCAATGGAGCCTGAACCGACAACCCCGCCGCGCTGGCCCTATGTCATCGCCGGCGTCGCGAGCCTGTTGTGGGCAGTGCTGGCCTTTGTCGCGATGTCGCCGCTGCTGCCGATAGGTCTGCCCGAAATCCTCGACCCGCTGGCGCTGGGCGCCGGGATTCTGCTCAATTTCGTCGCGCCGCTGGCCATTCTCTGGCTGGTGGCCAGCCGGCTGCGCGATACCGGCGCCCGCCGCGGCGCCCGCGCCGCGCTGCTGGAGGAGCACAGCCGCCTCGCCGCCCAGCGAATCGACATCGGCGCCGAAGCCCTCGCCAGCCTCGAGAGAAGGCTGGCCGATCTGGCCGGCCAGTTGACTGCCATGGCCCGTCCCGTGGAGCGGCAGCACCAGGCGCTTGGGATCAGCATCGCCGGTCTGGAAGCCGCCGCCACCGGCCTCGACGCCGCCACCCGCCATACCGAAGCCGCGACCGCCCGTCTGAGCAGCGAAACGCCGGCCGCCGCCAATGCCGCCGAACATCTGACCGCGCTTCTCGACCAGTCTCGGCAAGCCTTGGCCGGGCAGATCGCCGATGCCGATGCCATGCTGGCTAATCTCGCCGCCCGACTTGCCGAAGCGCGCAACCAGGCTGCCGCCGCCGGCTCGGAAGCGGCCACGCACATCGTGGCGATCACCGACGCGACGACGGCCGCACAGAATGCCCTTGGGGCACCGCTGGCAGCGCTTCGGCACGGGGTCGACGAGGCGTTGCTGCGCACGGCCGAAGCCCTTGATGCCACGCGTGACGGGGTCAATGCGCAGGCCGGCGCCATGCTGGCCAGTGTCGATCAAGCCCGTGTCAGCATCGACGATATCGGCGGCGAATCGGCCCGCGCCATCGCCGCCCGTTTGGCCGAACTGACCGAGACGCTTGCCGCGCTCGCCGCCAGCCTCGACCGTCAGGCGGAGCGTGCCGGTCATCTCGTCGGTCAGCTTGCCGAAAGGGTCCAGGCGTTCGACACCCAACTGGCTGGCAGCACGACGCTCGGAACCGAAAGCCTCACCGCCCTGACCGGCGGTCTTGCCGATGCCCGCGCCGCGCTCGACAGCCTCGCTGACCCGGTTGCCCATAATGATACGGCGCTGGCTGGCATTACCGACCGTATCGCCACGCTCGACAGCCATGTCGGCCAGTTGTTCGGCCGGCTCGACGAGCAACTTCCCGCTGCCCAGCCTGGCCTCGATGATCTTGGCCAGCGCCTTGCCCGGCTGCATGACGACGCCGCCGCCCTCGCCGCGCCGATCGAAGCGAATGCCGATACCCTGGCGTCGGCGCAGCACCGGATGGAAATCGCCGCTGCGGCGCTCGACGCCGCGACCGCTCAGCTTGCCGACCATCTCGCCCGTGCCGAGGCCAGCCTGAACGGCATCACCCGCACCACCGAGGACGAGGCACTGGCCGCCACCACCCAGTTGATCGACAGCTTCGGCCAGGTTCGCGAGATTGCTGCCCAGGCGGCCGGGACGATGCGCGAAACCCTGTCCGGGGTCGTCGCCGAGGCTGAAGCGGCGCTCGACCGCGCCGGCACCACCCGCGCCGCCACCGCCTTTGGGATGCCGATCCGCAGCGAGCTGGCGGCGCTGGAGGCGGCGCAGACGCGGGCAGCCGCTGCCGCCCAGGCCGCAGCCGAACGTGTCAGCGAGCGGCTGCTCAGCCTCACGGGCACGGTCAGCAGCATCGAGCATCATTTCGACAAGCGCCAGACCGAGCTGGACATCCGGGACCGCATGGACCTGGTCAAGCGCGCCACCGGCCTGCTCACCGCCCTGCAATCCCAGTCGATCGATCTGGCCCGGTTGCTGGCCCTGGACATCGAGGACCAGGCCTATGACGCCTGGCTGGACGGCGACCGCAGCCGCTTCTTGCGCCACCTTGCACTCGGCATCGGCGAAGATGGCTCTGGCAACGTCGGCCGCGCCATCAGCCGCCATCTCGTCCATGACCGCGCCTTCCGCACCGAAGCGGCGCGCTATGTCGAGGATTTCGAGGCGCTGATCGCCCATGTCATGCAGGATCGGCAGGGCCGTACCCTGGCCGCCACGCTGCTCGCTTCGGACCCCGGCAAGCTATACATCGCCCTGGCCCAACCCGATCCGACCTGACGGCGCTCAGCCCCAGCCGGGGACATCGGCGACTTCCAGCCAGCCGAACACATAATTGGCCCAGAACAGGCCGAACAGCACGGCCGAGATCAATGTCGTCCACAGCAGCTTCTTGCCCAGCTGCGGATTGGCCGGTGCCGAATCCGCTTCACCGGGCACCGGCTCCTGGCCCTCTTCGCGGCTGGTACGAACCCCGAAGGGCAGCACCGCGAACAGGGTCAGGGTCCAGAACAGCAGGTAGATAGCGGCGAGCGAAACCGGCTTCACGGCAGCAACACTCCTAGGTCAGGCGGACGATCTGCACTTCGGTGACCGGCTTCTTGCCGGTCCATTCGCGCACCACGCGGCGGACCGCCACGCGGACATCATCTTCCAGCTTATCGCCGCCGCCATTGGCCTGGGGCTTGCGGGCCTTGCCGCCCCGGGCCGCGCCATTGGCGCCGGCGCCGCGCACGGCCTTGGCCGCGGCCTCGGCGCATTCGGCGAGGAAGGCGTCCTTGTCGGCTTCCACCGGCACGCCCTGGGCATTGACCACCGGCGTCGCCGCCAGCCGACCCTGCCCGTCGAGCACCACGGCCACCGCCATCACGCCGTTCATCAGCAACCGCCGGCGTTCGACGATGGTGGCGCCATCGGCCGGCAAGATGACATCACCGTCGAGCAGCAGCCGCCCAGCCTTCTCATGGCCGAGCAGGTGCGGGCCGTTCGGTGCCAGCCTGATGGCGCTGCCGTTGATCGGCACCATGGCCCGCTTGACGCCGCAGGCCTTGGCAATCCGGGCATGTTCCTCCATGTGCCGGCGTTCGCCGTGCACGGGGATGGCGATCTCGGGCCGGATCCACTCGTACATGGCCTCCAGCTCGGGCCGGCCTGGATGGCCGGAGACATGGACATGCGCCTGCCGCTCGGTCACCACCTCGATGCCGCGCGTCGCCAGCTTGTTCTGCACCCGCCCGATCGCCAGCTCGTTGCCGGGGATTTGCTTGGACGAATAGACGACGAGATCGCCGGGCTCCAGTTTCAGGGCCGGATGACTGCCATCGGCGATGCGGGAAAGCGCCGCCGCCGGCTCGCCCTGCGCACCGGTGCACAGGATAAGCAGCTTCTCGGGCGCCATGCCGCTGGCCTGGTCCCAACTCAGGACAGGCGGAAGGTCCTTCAGATAGCCGGTGGCCTTGGCGACTTCGGTAATCCGGTCCATCGACCGACCGGCCAGCACCAGATGACGCCCGGTCTCCTTGGCGACATGGCCGAGCGTGGCGATGCGCGCCGCATTGGAGGCGAAGCTGGTCACCACGACGCGGCCGCGCTTGCGGCTCTTGACCACCTGGAGCAGCCCGGCGCGGACATCGCCTTCGCTGCCCGAGGCCTCGGTGTTGAAGACGTTGGTGGAGTCGCCGACCATCGCCAGCACGCCCGAATCGCCGATTTCGGTCAGCATCGCCGCGCTTGCCGGCGTGCCCATCAACGGCTGGTCGTCGAGCTTCCAGTCGCCGGTGTGGAACACCCGGCCATAGGGGGTGTCGATGATCAGCGCATTGCCTTCGGGAATCGAATGCGCCAGCGCCACATAGCGGAAGCCGAACGGCCCAAGCTGCAGGCTGCCGCCGAGCGGCACGATGTTGAGCTTGACCTCGCGGGTCAGCCCTTCCTCCTCCAGCTTCTTGCGGATCAGGCCGGCGGTGAACGGCGTCGCATAGAGCGGCACGCCGAGGTCGGCGGCGAGATAGGGGATCGCGCCGATATGGTCTTCATGGCCATGGGTGAGGACGATGCCGAGCAAATCGTCGGCACGCTCCTCGATGAAGGCGAGGTCTGGCAGTACCAGATCGACGCCGGGATAGCTCGGATCGGCGAAGGTCATGCCGAGATCGACCATCACCCATTTGCCGTCGCATCCATAGAGATTGACGTTCATGCCAATCTCACCGCTTCCGCCCAGGGGCAGGAAGATAAGTTCTTTACCGGGTTTCATTCATTCTCTTTTCTGTTGAGGTCGTGGTTTCCAGCATTGCGCTGGTGGAGCATCATCAGCCCCCGAATGGTCAGGTCGCCGTCAACGGCGTCGATGACGCGGCTATGGCGGTGAAACAATGTGGCAAGGCCGCCCGTCGCAATGACGGTTGCCGACACACCAAGTTCGCCCGTGATCCGTGCCACCAGCCCTTCGATCAGGCCGACATAGCCCCAGAACACACCCGATTGCATGGCATGCACGGTGTCTCGCCCGATCACCCCCAGCCCCTCGGGGGGCGGTTCGACCGCTATGCGGGGCAGCTTCGCTGCAGCCATATATAGGGCGTCCATCGACAGATTGATACCCGGGGCGATGACGCCGCCGATGTAGCGGTTGTCCCGCACCACATCGAAGGTGGTGGCGGTGCCGAAATCGACGATGATCAGCGCCCCGTCCCAGCCGCTGCGCGCCGCCACGGCATTGACAATCCGGTCGGCGCCGACTTCGGCGGGGTTGGGCAGGTCAATCTCGATGCCGAAATCAAGGCGGCTATCGACGACCAGTGCCTCGATGGCGAAATATTTGCGGCACAGGCGCTGGAGGTTGAACAGGGTCGGCGGCACTACTGTGGCGATGATCGCGGCGCCGATATGGGTCCGCTCCACCCCTTCCAGCGCCATCAGCTGATGCAGCCAGACCGCATATTCATCCGCAGTGCGCTGGCCATCGGTGGAAATGCGCCAGCGCCAGCGGATCGTTTCGCCTTCGCAGATCGCGAAGACGATGTTGGTGTTGCCCACATCAATCGCCAGCAGCATGGTCCGCCTCCAGCCCGAAAACCTCGCCGGCATGAATTGCCCGTGTGCCGCCGTCCGGCAAGCCCAGAACCAGCGCGCCCTCGGCATCCAGCCCCTCGAACCGCCCGACCAGCGTCTCATGGCCGAGCCGAACCTCGATC
>NZ_JBIMKZ010000007.1:0-58227 GCF_051860865.1 Polymorphobacter sp.
CTGGCCACCGCGCTGGCCGGCACGCTTGCCCTGATCGTGCTCGGGCCGAAGCTGCTGCCCAGCCGTGCGGCGGCGGGGCCTGAGGACGACCGCGAGCGGGTGTGCCTGTCAGAGCTGCTGGTGCTCCCGAAATCGGACATGATCGGCCGCCGGATCGGTGACGTCGGCGCGCTGAAATCTGACCGCGCCAAATTGCTCGGGTTGATCCGCGAGCGCGAGACGCTGCGCAGCGGGCTTGCCGACATGATGCTGCGCGCCGGCGACCGGCTGATCATAGCCGCGTCGCCGCATGAACTGGCCGCCTATGCGGCCGGGACCAACTTCGAGGTCGGCATGCGCGGGCTGGCGGGCGGGGTGAAGCTGTCGACCAAGGCAAAGCCGGCCGATGTGACGCTGTATGAAGCCGTGGTCGGGCCGACGCACCCCAATATCGGCCGCAGCCTGTTCGAGATCCCGATGCTGTCGCGGCACAATATCCGCATCCTCGGGCTGTCGCGGGGCCGCCATGTTGCCGGGCCGGACCTGCGCTCGGCGCGGCTACGGGCGTCGGATACGCTGCTGATCGCCGCCGCGCCGGCCGAGGCGGACGCGCTGCAGGACAATGTCCATCTCACCGGCATGACCCAGGCCGACGCCACGCCCTTCCGGCGCTCGCGCGCGCCGATCGCCATGCTGGCGCTGCTCGGCACGGTGATCGGCGCCGCGATGGGGATCATGCCGATCGAGGGGCTGGCGATCATCGCGGTGGCGCTGGTGCTGGTGACGCGGACGATCGACCCGGGGGAGGCCTGGCAGTCGATCGATGGCAGCCTGCTGGTGCTGATCTATGCGATGCTGGCGATCGGGGCCGGGTTCCAGCAGGCTGGCAGCGTCGACCTGATTGTCAAGGTGGTGTCCCCCGTGCTCACCCACGCGCCGCTGCTGGTGCTGATCTTCGCGGTCTATGGGCTGACATCGGTGCTGACCGAGGTGGTCACCAATAATGCCGTCGCCGTGTTGCTGACGCCGATCGTCATCGGCCTGGCGCAGCAGCTCGGCATCGACCCGCGGCCGCTGATCGTGGCGGTGATGTTCGGGGCGTCGGCGAGCTTCGCCACGCCGATCGGCTATCAGACCAACACATTGGTCTATGGTGCCGCCGACTATCGCTTTGCCGATTTCATCCGGATCGGCGTGCCGATGAACGTCATCGTCGGCATCGCCGCGTCGCTGGCGATCTGGCTGCTGTTCTGATCGTCAACCCGGCAAGCTGTAGGTCAGGCTGACGGTGACACCGTCCTCGCCCTTGGAGATGGTGGTGAGCAGGCGCCTGGTTTCGTCCTTGTCGGCGCCGCCGAAGGTCAGGCTGTCCTGCGCGGCCATCTCGGTGGAGATGGCGATGCCGGCTTTTTCGGCCGATTGGCGGTGGAAGGCGACGACATCGGCCAGCGGCGCGTCGACCGAATAGCTGAACAGGCCGCCTTTGTTGCCGCCATCGGCGGTCTTCATGTTCATCACCGGCGTGCCGCCCTCGTACATCTCGACAAAGTCCGGCAGGTCGGCGGTGCTGACCATGCCGGTGGCGGCGCCGGCCACCGCCGAGGCGACGGCGCCGGCCCGCTCGGTATCGCTGCTGCTGGCATCGACGGCCTTTTCCTCGCTGCTGCCGCAGGCGGCGAGCCCGAGAAGCGCTGAAATCATCAGCATTTGCAGTCTGGCCATCGTTGGTCGGTCCTCCCTTTCAGGCGAAACTGCCTCAGCGCGCTGATACGCGCAAGCCGGGTCTTTGGTTTCAGGAAACGCTACCAGAACTGGCTGCCGGGGATGCCCTTGAACGGGCCGGCGACATGGCTGGTGATCCAGCCGCCATAGAAACCACCGGGCTGCGGCACCACCTGTTCGCCATCGACCGTGCAGCTATCGAAGGGCGCGGCATAAAAGGCGACATGGCCGACGAGACCGGCAAATTCCGGCGTCGGCCGGTCATAGCACCAGGCCATGGCGGGCAGCCGCGCCTTGCTGACCAGCACATCGAAATAGCGCGCCTGGCCCTTCCATTCGCACAGGCTGCGCCGGGCCAGCGGCCGCAGCGCGCCAGCAGCGATATCGGACACCGGGAAGTAATAGCTCGGCGGGTGGCTGGTCTCTAGCGTCTCCAGCCCGCGCGTGGTGTCGGCGAGGACGACGCCGGCATGAACGATGCGCAGGTGACGGGTGCTCGGCCGCATGATCGCCGGGCGGGGATAGTCCCAGACGCTCTCCTGGCCGGGCGCGACGGCATCGGGAATCATCGCCGGCCATTGATGATTGCGCCTTGCTGACGCAAGGACGCGGGGAGAGGGATCAGGCAATGGGTCATGGCATCATCACAGCGGGGAGGACGGGGGTCCTATTCTTGCACAGCCTCGCAGCGATGTCAGCGGCGACGCACGCGGCCTTGTGCTGAGCGCTCCCTTGCTGAATTGGGTGCCATGGCTTGGCGCCGGGGCCGGAATGATCCTCGGCAGCTTCATTGCGGCGCTGACCTGGCGCTGGCCGCGCGGCGAGTCGATTGCCCATGGCCGGTCGCGTTGCGACAGCTGCGACGCGACGCTCGGCGCGGCCGAACTGGTTCCCGTGCTCAGCTTCGTGCTCGGCAAGGGCCGTTGCCGGCATTGCGATGCCCCGATCCCGCGCCGCCACCTCGCCATCGAGCTGGCGGCGGCGGCGATGGTGTTTCTCGCCCTGCTGGTCGCGCCCGGGCTGGCGGGGGTGGCGCTGGCCGGCTTCGGGCTGGCGCTGCTGACCTTGGCCATCCTCGATGTCGAACATTTCTGGTTGCCGGACAGGCTGACATTGCCGCTGATCGCCGCTGGCCTCGGATTGGGGGCGTGGATGCCGCCGTCGCTGGCCGAGCGACTGATCGGCACGGTCGCCGGCTTTGCCTGCCTCGCGCTGATCGCCATAGCCTATCGTCTGGTGCGGGGCCGCGAGGGGCTGGGCGGCGGTGACGCGAAGCTGCTGGCGGCGATCGGCGCCTGGCTGGGCTGGGTGCCGCTGCCGTTCGTGCTGCTCGGCGCCAGCCTGCTCGGGCTGGTGCTGGCGCTGCTGGCGCGATTGCGCGGCCGCTCGGTGGTGGCGGATACGGCGTTGCCCCTGGGAGCGTTGCTGGCCGCGGCGGCGTGGCCGCTGGCGCTCCTGCAATTTGCCAGTTGAGCGGCCCGGTGACCGGGGTTAGCGTGGGCCATGACAAGATTTGAGGGCGCCCAGCGACTGCCGAACCGGCAGATCGAGCTATATCAGAAGCGCGATTTCCTCGATGCCGCCGAATGCGCGCGGCTGGTGGCGGAGATCGACCGTCGCCGCCGCCCGTCGACGATCTCCGACCCGAATGGCGATGACCGTTTCCGCACCTCCGAGACCTGCGACCTCGACGGCGAGGACCCCTGGGTGGCGGCGCTGACCGCTCGCATCGCCGATTATCTCGGGCTCGATATCAGCCACTGCGAGCCGCTGCAGGGCCAGCGCTACGGCGAGGGCCAGGAGTTCAAGGCCCATTCCGACACGTTCGATCCGGGCGGGCTCGGCTATCTCGAGCATTGCACGATCAGCGGCCAGCGGACCTGGACGGGCATGATCTACCTGAACGAGCCACAGGCCGGCGGCGGCACGCGCTTCAAGAAGCTCGACAAGACCTTCCAGCCCGAGACCGGCAAGCTGCTGGCCTGGAACAATCTGCTGCCCAATGGCTGGCCCAATGCGATGACGCTGCACCAAGGCATGCCGGTCCGCGCCGGCACCAAGTACATCATCACAGCCTGGTTTCGCGAACGGCCGTGGGCCTGGGCCTAGGCGATCGGAGAAAAATGCCTCCGGCGGCTGGGCCGCAGGCCCCAAACCCCGAATTATCGGGTTGATCCATTTGGACCTATCGCCGTCACCTGCGGAGGCCAGATTATCGGGGTCTGGGGCCTGAGGCCCCAGCCGCCGGAGGCCCACTTCCGATAAAGGGGGTACCTACCTTCTAGAAGTTAAGCGAGGCCCCCAGCTGGAAGGTCCGGCCGAGCGCATAGGTGTTATAGTCGATGCGGGTTGACCCCAGGGCCTGGAATTCCTGGTAGCGGGTGTTGGTCAGGTTACGCGCCTCGAACTTCAGGTCGAAGTTGAGGCCGGCGACGACGATCCCCTCGCGCCAAACGAAATCGAGCCGGACGCCCGGCCGCTCGATCAGGTCAGGCAGCAGCGAGGCACCGCGCTGCGAGACGCGGTCCGAAGCGAAGTTGAACAGGATCGTCTGTTCCGAGAGCCGATCCTGGTTCTGCAGGCTGATCTGGAAGTTGACGAGGTGATCGGACTGGCCGGTCAACCGCGCGCCGTCGCGGAACAGGTTGCTGGCTTCGGTTTCCTGGAACGTCGGATCGATGGTGCGGTCGCCTGGCCGCACCTTCAGCTTCGACTTGCTGTAGGTGTAGTTGACACCCAGCATCACCCGCCGCGCCTGGAAGAAGTCCGCATCGGACACGCGGTCGAGGCTGAAGATCTTCTGCGCATCGAGCTCGGCGCCATAGAGGCTGGCGCGCGGTGCGTTGCCGAAGGTCGTGGTGATCGTCGCCGACGAGATGAAGGCGATGATCTCGATGGGTTTGTTGATGTTCTTCCAGAAGCCGCCGATGGTAATCCGCTCGTCGCGGCCGAAATACCATTCGTAGCGGCCTTCGAGATTGGTCAGCTGGCTGTCGACGAGCAGCGGGTTACCGAAGCTACCGCGGTCATTTTCGGTATCGAAGTAGAACTGGTTGGCCAGCTCGCGGAACTGCGGCCGCGCCACGGTCTTGGACGCGGACAGGCGCACCTGCATGTCCTCGGCGAAATTCCATGTCAACGTGGCCGCCGGCAGCCAGTATTCACGATCGATCTGCGTTTCGGGAATGGCGACATTGCCCGAGCTGTAGAGATCGACCGGGATGACCCGCTGCTCGCCCTTTTCGTAACGCACGCCGGCAACGAGCTGGACGCCGTCGGCCGGCTCGAGCTCGACCTGGCCATAGGCGCCGTGCACCTTCAGCGACGCTTCATAGCGCGCCGCGCCAGGCAGCGTGTTGGTCTGGGTCAGGAAGATGCCATAGGTCTGGACGTTGAAGTCCGACAGCAGGAAGTCCGGCCGCTGCTGGATGACACCGATCGGCAGGGCATCGCTGGGCTGGAACCGATACTGGAAGAAGTCGGATTCACGCTGGTTGTCATTATAAGCGTAGCCGGCAACGATCCGTACCGGGAACGGCAGCGTCTCGAACTTGTAGCCGAGGTCGACGGCGGCGCCGTAGACATTTTCGTTGAGGCGGCTGAAGGCGATGGTGGCGCTCTGCCCCGGGCCCTGCAGGGCGTTGACGAAATCGTTGATCCCGTCCTGCTCGGTGAAGGCGTAGCGGAACTCGCGCTCATAGGGCGACAGGCGCTTGGAGTTGGCATAGGTGCCACGCACATCGAGACTGACATTGCCGAAGCGGAACTCGGCGACACCCTGGGTATCGATCAGCTGACGCTCGAAGAAGGCGGTGGCGGTGCGATTGAGCAGGGCGCCGTCGAAGTCGGCGGGATTGACGCCGATCTGCTGCCGGGCTTCCTTGATGGTGTCCTTCACGTAAAGATTGGTGATGCGGATCTTGTGGTTGTCGAATTCGGCGCCGAGGCCAAGCAGCCCGTTGACCTTGATGTGATGCTCGGTCGACAGGAAATCGAAATCCTGGTTGATCAGCATGCCCGGCTCGCCACCGACATTGCCGATACCGAGCGAATTCTGCTGCTTGCCGGCCTTGGTCTGCCACTCATTCTCCCAGCCCGCCGTGGCGGTGATGCCGAAGCTGACGGCGCCGATATCGAAGCGGGTGCCGGCGCTGGCGCTGAGGCCCATGTCGGCCGGGATGTTGTTGTTGCGCTGGATCACCGAGGTGCTGGCATTGCTGAAGCTGCGCGCCACATCCTGCAGCTCGCCGAGCGTGAAATTGCCGAGGCTGAGCGCCTGGCCCGTGGCCTGTGCCGCCTTGAGCGGACCGGGAACCGAACGGGTGCCATCATCAAAGCCGAGCACGTCACGCTTGCCACCCTGATAGGTATAGCCGAGCTCGCCGGTCGTGACCGAATTGCCGCCGATCTTCCCGCCAAAGGTCAGGAACGGCTCGTCGGGGATCGACTTGGTGGTGAGGTTGATGACGCCGCCGCCGAACTCGCCAGGGTAATTGGCCGAATAGCTTTTCTGCACGAGCGACGAGGCGAGGACGCTGGTCGGGAAGATATCGAGCGGCACGACGCGCCGCAGCGGATCGGGAGACGGGATGGGCAGCCCGTTGAGCAGCGCCAGCGAATAGCGTTCGCCGAGCCCGCGCACATAAACATATTTGCCGCCGACGACCGACAGGCCGGTCACGCGCTTGAGGGCGCCGGCGATATCGCCTTCGCCCGAGCGTTCGATCTCGGCCTGGGAAAGCACCGACACGACTTCGCGGGTGGTGCGCAGCGTATTGGGGATCCGGGTGCCGATGACGACGATCTCGCCCATCCCGCCGCCGCCGGGAACCGAAATGTCGACGTCCTCTTCACCCTCGTCCGCGACAGGATCAGCGGGCTGGGCAGGCGCGGCCGGCGGCGCCGACTGTGCGTGCGCCGACGCGCTCGCCAGCATCGTGGAGGCGAGCAAAAGCCCGGTCAGCAGGCTGATCGGGCGAAGTGTGTTGATGTCAGTGCGCATCTGCTGTCCCCCGGGGCTTGCATCCTGTTCCCGCTCTGGCTCGCCGACTTGCGGCGAGGGTCACCGGCACCCCGGACCGGCGACCCTGGCGGTTGCCGGAACGCTGAAAGCCAGCGTTCCGGCGTCATCATCAGTTGCCGTTGTCGGCCGGGATCGCTTCGCAGGCGATCTGGCCGACGAGGCCGCAGGTCCAGCCGTCGAACCACCGGTCCGTGGCGTTCTGGAAGGCGCCAACATAGTTGGCGAAGGTCAGCGGCCCACCAAGGAAGGTGGGGTCGGTGGCCACGGCCGCGGTTTCGGTGGCACCCGGCAGGATCGTGTCGGTCAGGGTCGGCACATAGTTGAGCACATTGTTGTTGCCGGTGATCAGCGGCGTGATCAGCGAGGCCGGCACATCGGCTTCGTCACGAGCGGCCGTAGCGCAGCCGAACAGCACCGAGCGGAAGACCGGCGGGCCATTGTCGCGCAGCGCCAGGTCGGAGCTGGTGCCGGAGGCTGCCGCCACCGTCTGGTCGCCGTCGATATCAAGGCAGACCGAGGCGGTCGCCGAGATCAGGCCATTGACGAAGGCATAGTCAGTGCCACCGCGCAGCAGGATCGGATCGGGCGAACGCCGACCGACGAACGTGAAGTTGACAAAGCGCGGGAAGGAGCGGGGCGTCAGCAGCTCGAAGCCGGCCGTTTCGGCTTCGATGACGCGGTCACCGCCGGCCGAACGCTGCACGACCACGACGAACTGCAGGAAGCCGCGGTAGCCGAAATCGGTATCGAGCGAATCATCGTCGGCGCCGGTGACGACCAGATAGCGATGGTTGATGCGGCCACCAAACCACTCGATGCCGTCATCCGAGCTGTTGTGGACCTGGATGTTCTCGGCGAATGTGCCCGAACCGACGCCGCCGAAGGTGATGCCGTTCAGCTCGTTGCCCGGCGCCACTTCAAAGCCCGGATAGCGAACCTGCAGGTACCGCAGGCGACCGCTGCTGTCGATGGCGCGAGCGCCGCCGTAGAAGGTGTTGCTCAGGCCCTCGATGCGATTCTGGCAATCGACGGTGCCCGGCGTGGCCGTTCCGATGCACTGATGGATCGGGGCACGGCCGAGGATGACGAGACCGCCCCAAAGGCTGATCGAGTTGGCGTTGGTGGTGCTCGATGTACCGGCGGCATTGGCTTCAAAGTTCGCGCGCGCGGACATGATGATCGGGTTGTTCGCCGTGCCTTCGGCGAAGATCTGCGAACCGCGGTTGATCACCAGCGAGTCGGCGCCGGAGTTGCCGAAGATCTTGACGCCCGGGTCGATGGTCAGCGTGCCAGACGCGGCGCCGGCGACCGGAGCGTCGGGATTGGCACCCAGATCCTGACCGATGTTCACCTGGCCGCTCAACGAATAGATGACGCCGCGCAGATTCTGCAGGCGGAGCGAGCCGGTGTAGGTGCCGGAGAGCTGGCAGATCAGACGCCCGGCAATGGTGCCGGCCGGGGTCAGCGTGCCCGGGCAATTGGTGGCCGGGGTGCCGGGAGCCGGCGTGGGGGTCGGGGTCGGGGTAGGCGTGGGGGTCGGCGTCGGCGTCGGGGCGGGCACCACGATCACGCCTTCGCCGGGCGAGGCGATGTCGCTGGCACCATCACATGCGGCCAGCGCAACGGCCGAGCCCAGAAGCAGGAGTGTCCGGTAGTGAATCATGTCGTTATCCCCTGGAAATCGCCGCTTTGCGTCCGGCATCTGGGCCAGAATTGCCCCGGTTGAACCTCGTGCGAGCAATGAACGGCGCAGAAGCGCGCAATCGGCTCCGGAACCCCTGTTCGCGTGTCGAGTCCCTAGCGATGATTCATGACGGGGAGTTTGCCGATTGATGACAGTTTGAAGTCAGCGCTTAAGGTCGATCTGCGCCGACCGGGGCTGCCCTTCGCGCTCGAAATCGAGCGATATGCTGTAGGCGCCGGCCACTTCCCCGGGCAGGTCCATGATTTTTTCCTCGCTGAACAGCGGCTGGTCGTTGACCGACAGCAGGACATCGCCCGGCTGAAGACCGGCCAGCCGCAGCAGCGGCACCCGGCTGGCATCGCGCACCAGCCAGCCGGTGATTTTGCCCTGGTCCCGCCGGGCTGTCAGCGCCAGGCGATATTCGGACACGGTCGCCACCAGCGATTGCGGCGTTGCCTGGCGCTGCGCGCCAGATGCGGCCCCATCGTCATCGCCTTGGCCCGGCACCAGCAGCAGTTGGCGCTCGGCATCGCCCGAGACCAGCCGCACCGACCCGGCCGACAGCGCCTCCAGCCGCACGCCTGGCACCACCATCGCCCCGCGTCGGACCAGCCGCTGGCGGCCATCGGCGCTCTCGATGATCGCCGAGCCGCCGTCGCCGCGCAGCAGCACGCCGCGCAGGACGAGGCCGGACATGTCGGCAGAGGGTGCAGGCGGCGGCTCGACGGGCCCGGGCGGCAGAGGGGCTGGCGGCGGCATAGTCAGCACAACGGCCGGCGCATCGGGCGCCGCAGGCCCGCGCCACCACCAGATCATCGCCGCCGCCAGCGCCAGCCCGCCGCCAGCCGCGAGCGCCCATTCGCGCGGCGTCGTCTGCCGGTCAGCCACAGCCGATCAGCCCGGCCACCGGCATCACCAGGTCGGTGCCGTCCGCCAGCCGTACGGTCAGCACGCCGCTGCGTACCGCCGCCGTGCGTCCGCCGGGACCGACATCGATCACGATATCGTGGCTGGCCTGGACGGCGCCGCCGGCGAAGCCGGCCGTCGGGGTGAAGCCCATGACCGGCTCGCCGGCTGTCGTGCCTGATTGCACCGGTAAACGCGTTTCGGTGCCGTCGATTTTCAGGCGCATGGTGGGGGCCTCGGCGCCGGACCGGGCGACCATCGCCACCCGCTGGCGCGTCGCCTGCTCCCACAGCACCAGCGCGCAGTCGCCGCGCCCCAGCCGCTGCGGCGGCAGTTCCTGAAGCCCGGCTGCCAGCAACAGCAGCGCCATCATGGCGCCGTCACCTGCAGTGCGCCGTCGCTGTTCAGCCGCAGCGTGGCGACGACGACGCCGTCCGCCCGCGCCATCGCGGCGCGCGCCGCCGGGCCGTCGCAGCCGAGCGCGCCGGCCAGCGGCTCGCCGGCGACCGTGGCCAGCAACCGTCCCGAGGCTTCGCGGCAGCCCTCATCCTCGAAGCGGAGCGACACGGCTTCAAGCCGGACAGGGCCCAGTCCCGGCGCGATGACGCTGCCCGACAGATCCTGGACCCAGCCCGGCCCGGCGGTGCCGCGCAACTGCGGGCCGTCCAGTGTAACGCGCGGTGCCCCGGCGAACACGGACAGCGACGCGACCGCCACGGCGAGGTCGCCCAGCCCGAGGCCGCGCCACTGCGCCGCCGCCACCCGGCCGTCCCAGACGCGCCCCGATACCGAGGCGGCGGCCAGCCCGTCTCCCAGCACCAGCCGCAGCGGCAGCAGCCAGACAGACAGAATGATCAGCGCCAGTACAAACAGCAGCGCCCGCGGCCGGATGCTCATCGCCCGCCCTCCGACACCGTCAGCCGGGCGCTGACCGTGGTATCGTCGTTGCGGCTGATCGACAGGGTCTGCACGATCATGCCGCCGGCCTCCAGCGTTGCCGCCAGCCCGAGCAGCACCGGCGCCCGGGCCGCCGCGATCCGAAGTGTCACCTGGCCATTGCCATCCTGCTCGAGGCTCTCGCTGGCCAGCCCGGCGGCGGCCACGGCCTGCCGGACCCGCTCGGTCAACGCCGCTTCGCCGCCGCCCTGGCCGGCCCGGGCCTCGGCAGCGCGAATGGCTGCACCGGCGGCCGTGACGTCGGCCTGGGCGCGGCTGGCGGTTTCCAACCGCAGCAACGCTGCCTCCCGCGCCGCGCCGAGCGGGCGCAGCACGGCCAGCCACAGCAGCACCGGCAACGCTACCGCCAGCATCGCCAGCACCAGCCGCCGCTCGCGCCGGCTGAGCCGCTGCCACCAGATCGTCAGCCCTGCCGTCATCGTGCCTGCACCCTGAGCTCGGCCTGCGCCACGCCGCCGACCTGTCTCGGCAGCCCGAGCGCGGCCTCGAGGCCGGCGTCGCGCAGCGTCGCGACAATTGCTGCCGCTTCCCCGGGCGAAGCGCCTTCCAGAATCACCACCAGCCCGGTGCCGGGCGCATGTTCGAGGCTGGCGATCGACACACCGGGGCGCGGTTCGATTGCCGCCAGCAGCGGCGCGGCCAATGCAGCAAGGCCACCGCTGCCGCCGAGCGCCCGGAGCCGCGCCGTCACCTGGGCGCGCGGATCGTTGACCAGGGTGCCCGGCGGCAGCAGCTCTGTCGCCTGCGCCGCGAGCGCCGCCTCGGCGGTATCGGCCGCGCGGGCCGCGCGCCACCAGCCTGCGCCCTCCGCCAGCACCAGCGCGAGCACCGCCGCCGCCGCCGGCAAGGCCAGCCGCCGCCATTGGCCCGGCACCGGCCGCCATGGCTGGACCAGGGCGAAACGCCCGTGGCGTAGATTAGGCGCCTGCACCAGCCGGGTGGAGAGGCCGGCGGCAAAGGCCGCAGGCTCGACGGGCGGCGGCAGCACATCGAGCATCATCGCTGCCAGCGCCGGCTCGGCGGCAAAGGCCGTTTCGCCCTGCCGCACGAGCCACAGCCCGTCGCGCTCCGCCGCACTGCCATCGGGCAGCAGCAACGGCGCCGGCACCAGCCGCGACGGCGTCAGCCCGGCCGCTTCCAGCCGCGCCAGCCACGCCGCCACATCATCGGCATCGGCGATCGCCAGCCATCGGCCGCCATTGACCTGGGCCGCACCGAGCGCGACGTGCAGCGTCTCGGCCGGCGCCGCGCTAAGCTCCCCGGCCATCGCCCGGGCGGCGGCGGCGGCTTGCGCCGGGGCCAGTGCCGGCAGCATCACCCGGTGCAGGCTGACATGGGCCGGCGGCGCCACGGCGACCACCGCCTCGCCGGGCGACGGGGCGAGGCCCGCCAGCCCCTGCCCTTCGGACACGATGGCGCCCGACCCATCGATCCGGCGCCAGCGATCCGGCTCCTGTGTTTCGAGGAACAACAGCAGCATCAGCGCTCACCCGTCCATTGCCGCAGCGCCACCCGGGCCGGCGTGCGGCGGCTGTCGACAAGCAGGCTCGCCTGCATCGGCCGGCCGCCGCTGTCGATCGCCAGCGCCAGCGCGAACCATTCGGTGCGGACGCCCAGCTGCTGCTGGACATCGGACGGTAGCGGCGTATCGCGGAGCAGCGGCGCATCAACGAACTCACCAACCGCGCCCCAGCCGGCGCGCGGTCGCTCGCCGAGGATCTGCCGGGCCAGCCGCAGCCGCATCGGCGGCGGCCCCATGGTCTCGGGCATCAGCATCGCCAGCAGCGGCGCCTGCGCCGGGACGAGCGTGTTGACGTTGAGCGGCGACAGCGTCGCCAGCGGCAGTGCGCAGAGCCAGGGCTGCAGCCGCGCATAAAGGCCGGCATCGACCCCGGCGACGGCGCGCAGCTCGCTCGGCTCGGCCATCAGCGTGCCGCCGGTCCGGTAGCCGAGACCCGCATAGCGGGCATCCTCGGCGCCGAGCGCGGCGGGGGTCTGGTCGCTGTCAATCCAGTCGGCCGCCGCCGACGCCACCTGCCGCGCCTGCGGCTCGGTGACGTCGATCATCCGCATCAACGCAAAGAACTGCGCCACGCCGACCGGCCGCGTCACCAGCGCCTCGGGCCCGGCCCGGACGACGAGGCTGTTGAGATTGAAGCAGTTGGCGCCATCCCTCGGCGTCACGCTGGCGCTGCCGCCGGGCAGCGGCAGCACCACCGGCTGGCCCTGCCAGGCCGAGCCCTGCCGGCGGCCTTCGCCGCGCACCAGCGTATCGAGCCGGCTGACCGCCAGGATCTCGGCCAGCTGGACCATCGCCGCGCCGCGCTCCCGCACCAGCGCATTGCTGGCCAGCTGCGTCGCCATCCGGCTGCGTTCGAGCATGGTCGCGGCGATGGCAGCCATCACGCCGACGAGCATCAGCACTGCAAGCAGCGCCGCGCCGCGTTCATGCGCCGGCACCTTCATGGCAGCTCGCCGGGCGGCAGCAGGAACAGCTGGCGCAGCTCGCCGCTGGTGGCGGTATCGAGAACGATCTCGACCGCCTCCGGCAGCGCGCCGGGCAAGGCCGCCTGTCCGGGTGCCGGCCAGCTCGCCGCCCAGCCGCCATTGGCGAAGAAGCGCAGCCGCGCCGCGCGCACCCCGTCCATCATCAGCGCCGGTGGACCTACCATTGCCCCGTCGACCATCGGCGCTGCCCGCCGCTCCAGCCGGCCGCCGCTCAGCCGCCATTCGACGCGCTGCAGGCTGGCGCGCGGCGCACCATCGTCGTTCGTCCAGCCGCGCCGGACCAGCCGCAGCAGCAACCCGCTGCCGGCTTCGCTGGCAAAGGCCGGCCAGGGCGCGCCATTGCCGTCCCGCCAGCGGCGCGGCGCCGCCTGGCCGAGATCGGCGCCGAGCAGCGCCCGGGTCCGCACCAGCGCCGACTGGCCGGCGATCCGCTCGCCGCTGGCGGCGCGGCTGTTGATCCCCATCGCCAGCAGCGCGACCCCGGCCCCGGCGATCAGCCCGAACAGCGCCAGCGCGACCAGCAGCTCGGCCAGGGTGAAGCCGCGCTCGTTCATGAGGCCCGGCGCACCAGCGTCGCCTCGGCGAGCCGCGACCCGTCGGTGCCGGAGACCCGCAGCTCGATCCTCTGCAAGCCCGGGTCGGGCGTGCGCATCACCTCGCGCTGCCAAAGCCAGCGCCGGCCGGCGTTGACCGCCTCGCCGTCGCTGCGCCCGAAGGCCGGGGCCGGGCGCATCAGCTGTGTCTCGACGGCGAGATTCTGCACGACGATCGCCGCCAGCAACTTGTCATCGAGCCGCGCCACCGTCGACAGGCTGGCCCCCTGCAGCCGTAATAGCGCCAGCGCCGCCAGGCTGAATACGGCCAGCGCCACCAGCACTTCCAGCAGCGTGAAGCCGCGCTCGGCCGCCTCAGCGCGCATCGATGCGCACCTCGCCAGCCGGGCCGACGCTGACCCGCGCGCCGGCCCCGGCCGTACCGAGCTGGACCTGCCCCGGCGTCACCAGCCCGGTCGCATCGAAGCGCATCCGGCCGCCGCCCTCGATCTCGGCGGCCACGGCCATGCCGTCCGGCCAGCGGGCGCCGCCGCCCAGCGTCTGCCAACCCGCGCCGTCCGGCGCCCGCTGCTCGAAACGATAGCCGCCGTCCTCGATCACCAGCGCGGTATCGTCGCCGCTGGCGATCGCCAAGTCGCGCGTCATCACCACGCGCGCCGCCAGCGCCTCGGCGGCCGCGCGCGCCGGCGGCGTCCCGCCGAAGCCGGTGAGGATCACCGCGGCCGAGGCCATGCCGATGATGGCGATCACGATCATCAGCTCGATGAGCGTGAAGCCATTGGCGGGGGGCCTATTTCCAGTTGCCGATGTCTGCATTGTCGTCTTCGCCGCCCGGCACGCCATCAGCGCCGAACGAAAACACGTCCATGTCGCCGCGCGTGCCCGGGAATGCATATTGATAGGGCCGGCCCCAGGGGTCATCGGGCAGCCGCTTCAGATAGCCGCCGCGCCGATAGCGGCTCGGGTCCGACAGACTGGCCGGCGGCTGCACCAGCGCCGCGAGCCCATCCTGCGTCTGAGGGTAGCTGAAATTGTCGAGCCGGTACATTTCCAGCCCCTGCTCGATCAGCGAGATATCGGCCCGCGCCTTCTCGACCATCGCCCGGTCGCGGGACGGCAGCACATTGACGACGACGACGGTCGCCAGCAGCCCGATGATGACGATCACCACCATCAGTTCGAGCAGCGTGAAGCCCTGTTCGCCCGGGCGTCTGGTCACGGTCATTCTCCTCATGCGGCAGCAAGCGTATCGAGTTGCAGCAGCGGCAGCAGGATGGCCAGCACGATCGCCGCCACCATGCCACCCATCAGCAGGATGACGCCAGGCTCGAGCAGCGCCAGCGCCGTGGACGTGAAGCTGTCGAACTCGCGCTCCAGATAATCGGCGCCGCGTGCCAGCATCAGGTCGAGCCGGCCGCTGCCCTCGCCGCCGGCGGCCATGGCGACGAGCAGCGGCGGAAAGGCGCCGGTCCGCCGCATCGCCACCGACAGGCTGGCGCCCTCGCGGATGGCGACGACCATCTCCGTCGTCGCGGCACGCATCACCCGGTTGCCGATGGTCGGTGCCGTCAGCGCCAGGCCCTCGATCAGCGGCAGCCCGCTGGCCACCATCGTCGACAGCGTGCGCGCCAGCCGCGCCGCTTCGAGGCTGCGCAGCAGCCGGCCGATCACCGGCAGGCGCAGCAGCCAGCCGTCGAAGCGCAGCCGCAGCACCGGATCGGCCATGGCGCGGGCGAAAGCGAGGCCGCCGCCGACGAGCAGCAGCAGGATCAGCCACCAGCCGGCGGCGAGCACATCCGAGATGAAGATGACGATCCGCGTCAGCAGCGGCAGCGTCTGGCCGATATCCTCGAACTGCTCGACGACCTGCGGCACCACGAAGATCATCAGCGATGCCAGCACCAGCACCGCCACCACCAGGAGCGCCGCCGGATAGGCCAGCGCCGAAATCAGTTTGCCGCGCACCTGAGCCTGCCGTTCCAGCAGCGCCGCTACCCGCTCGAGCGCCTCGGGCAGGCTGCCGGAGGCCTCGCCCGCCGCGACCATGGCGCGATACAATGCCGAGAAGCTACGCGGCTCCAGTGCCATCGCATCCGCCAGCCGCCGCCCCTCGGCGACGCCGGCATGGACGCGGGACAGGATGGCGCGGGGTGCCTCGGCCTCGGTCTGACGGGCGATGGTGCGGAGCGCTTCCTCCAGCGGGACGACGCTGGCCAGCGTTGCCAGCTGGCGGGTCATCAGCATCAGCGTCGCCGGCTTCAGGCGCTTGCCGCTGGCGGTGGCCTCCCGCGGCGCGGCGCTGCCGGCCTCGATCGGCTCGACCTTCAGCGCGAACAGCCTGCGGGCCATCAGCGCGGCGCGCGCCGCCTCGCCGCTGTCGGCGGCGATCCGCCCGCGCTGCTCGCGACCCTCGGGATCGAGCGCGGCGTAGCGGTACTCAGCCATCGGCCGGGCCTTCGCCGGCGCGCATTACTCGCGCTGCTTCCTCGGCAGTGGTGATGCCGTCCCGCACCATCGTCCGCGCCGCAGCGGCGAGATCGGGGTTCTTGCGGAAGGCGATGGCGGCAATCGCCGCCTCGTCGCCGCCGTCCATGATCAGCCGGCGCACCCTGTCGCCGACGCGCACCGCCTCGAACACGCCGATCCGCCCGCGCCAGCCGCTGCCGGCGCAGGCATCGCAGCCCCGCGGCCGCCGCGCCCGCGTGCCCTCCGGCAGCCCGACCATCGCCGCGCGCGCCGCATCGAGCGGATGCCATTCGGCGCAGTCGTCGCACAGCCGCCGCACCAGCCGCTGCGCCACCACGGCGCGCAGCACCGAGGCGATCAGGAACGGCTCGACGCCGAAATCACGCAGCCGGGTGATGGCGCCGGCGGCATCGTTGGTATGGACCGAGGACAGTACCAGATGGCCTGTCAGCGCCGCCTGGACGGCGATCTCGGCGGTCTCGCTGTCGCGGATTTCGCCGACCATCACCACATCCGGGTCCTGGCGCAGGATGGCGCGCAGCCCGGCGGCGAAGCTGAGGCCGACGCGGGCATTGACCTGAGTCTGGCCGACGCCGTCGACCGCATATTCGACCGGGTCCTCGACGGTCAGGATGTTGCGGCTGCCGTCGTTGAGCAGCCGCAGCCCGGCATAAAGCGACGTCGTCTTGCCCGATCCGGTCGGCCCGGTGACCAGCACCATGCCGTTCGGCTCGGCCAGCGCGGCGCGGAGATCGGCCTCGATCGCCGGCGGCATGCCGAGCGCCTCCAGCCCGATCCCGGCATTGTCCTTATCGAGCAACCGCAGCACCACCCGCTCGCCGGCGCGCGACGGCAGGGTGGAGACGCGGACATCGAGCGACTTACCGGCCAGCGCCAGCCCGATCCGGCCGTCCTGCGGCAGGCGACGTTCGGCGATATCGAGCCGCGCCATCACCTTGACGCGGCTGACCACCGTCGCCGCCACGCTGGCCGGCAGCCGGTGCCGCTCGCGGAGCTGGCCGTCGACGCGCATCCGCACCACCAGCGCCGTCTCATAGGGCTCGATATGGATGTCCGATACGCCCTCGCGCGCCGCTTCGGCGATAAGGCCGTTGATCAAGCGGATCACCGGCGCCTCGTCGGCCGAATCGAGCAGGTCCTCGGCGGTGGGGATGCCATCGACCAGCGATCCAAGCCCGTCGGCCTCGCCCATCGCCGCCGCCGCCGCGACGCCATCCCCGGCATAATGATCGGCGAGCATCCGGTCGAACCGCGCGGCCGCGACGCGCTCGACATGCAGCGGCCGGCCGGCGATCCGACGGACCTCGGCCAGCGCGGCGACCGGCGGCTCGCCTTCACGCAGCGCGACGCCCAGCCCGCCCGCGACCGCCCCTGTCACCACGACGCCGTAGCGGCGGGCGAAGCCATAGGGGAGGCGCAGGTCGGTCATGGGGAGGGAACGGGCCCGGGAACAGGGGGAACGGGCGGGGGCAGCGTGCCGCTGGTCGGCGGCGCGGCGCGAAGATAGTCGCGAACCAGCGCATCGAGGGCGGAATCGCCGCCCTTTTCGCCGCGCGCCGCACTCGCCGCCGCTTCGGCGGCGTTCATGTATTCGTAACGCTCGCCGGCGATCCGCGCCGCATCGGCGGTGGTCTTGACGATGGTCGGGCGGATGAAGACCATCAGATTGGTCTTGGTCGAATTGTTCGAGCGCGAGCGGAAGAAATTGCCGAGCAGCGGGATGTCGCCGAGGAACGGGATCTTCTCCAGCGTGCGCCGCTCATTCTCGTCGATCAGCCCGCCCAGCGCGATGATCTCGCCGTCATCGACAGAGACGGTGGTGCTGATCTCGCGTTTGTTGAGGATCAGTTCGCTCGAGGTGTTGCTGACCGGCCCGGCGATCGAGCTGACCTCCTGGCGCAGCACCATGGTGATGGTGCCGCCGGCATTGATCTGTGGCCGCACATCGAGCTGCACGCCGACATTCTGGCGCTGGATGGTGCGGAAGGCATTGTCGAAATTGTTGGAAAGCGCTTCGCCGGTGGTGATCGGGATATCCTGGCCGACGAGGATCCGCGCCTGCTGGTTGTCGAGCGTCATGATCGACGGCGTCGACAGCACGTTCGACGCGGTGTCGGCTTTTACCGCGTTGAGCACGACGCCGAAGATCGAATTGGAGGTGAGGTTGCCGCCGAAGCCGAAGGTGCCACCATTGGCGCCAAGAATAGAGGCCAGCGCGGATTCGCGCAGCGCCTGTGTGGTGGGGTTGTCGCTGCCCAGCTCGCGCTCGGCCACCACCGCGCCGGTAATGCTCAGCAGATTCGGCGCGGCATTGCTGTAGTTGGTGGCGGCGAACGGGATGTTCGAGCCGCCGGTGCCCGACAGCAGGAACTGCACGCCAAGGCGCTGCGCCGCAAGATCGGAAATCTCTACGATGATCGCCTCGACCAGCACCTGCTCGCGGCGCACGTCAAGCTGGCGGATGACCTCGCCGAGCTGGCGCTGCACTTCGGCAGGCGCGGCGATGACGATGGCGTTGGCGCCCTCGAACCGGGAGATTACCGCGCGCCCGGCGCCGATGGTGGCGCCGGGCACCGGGCCGGTGGCCGCAGCCCCGGAAATCGCCGGCGGGATCGGCGACTGGTTCTGGTTGGTGCCTGACGCGGTGTTGCTGCCAGTGCCACTGCTGCTGCCGGCCATGTTGCTTGCCGGCAGCGGTGCGCTGGTGGCCGCCGTCGTCACTGCCTGGCCGACGAGCTGCTGAAGCACTGGCAGCAGCATCTGGGCATCGGCGTGCTTGAGGAACACCACGCGGACGTCACTGCCATTGGCGGCATCGCCATCGAGCTGGCTGACCGTGCGCGCCATCTCGGCGACCATCGACGGTTCGCCGCGCAAGGCCACGCTGTTCGAGCTGTCGATCGGCACGATGCCGACCGCGGCGGCGGCATCGGCGCCGCGCGCCGCCTGGGTCAGGTCGCGCAGCGCCGCAGCAATCTCGCGGGCACCGGCATGCTTCAGGGGCACAACCTGCGTCATCAGCCGCGCCCGGTCGATGGCGCGCAGCATGCCGCGGACGCGGCGGACATTGTCGGCATAGTCGGCGATAATCACGCTGTTGCCGGCGCGGTTGGCGGTCAGCTGCCCCTCGCGGCTGACAAGCGGGCGCAGCGATTCGACGGCCGATGCCGCATCGATCGATTCGAGCCGGATTGCCTCGGTGACGAAGCTGTCGGCGCCGCCGCGCAGCGCCGGCTGCGAAGCGGCGTTCTCGGCCGGGGCCACCCGATAGGCACCGCCCGAGGCCGGGCTGACGACCAGCCCATTGGCGCGCAATGTCGACAGGAACAGCTCGAAATAGGCTTCGCGGCCCAGAGGCCGTTCGCTGACGACGCTGACCTTGCCCTGGACGCGTGGGTCGATGATGAAGGTCCGGCCGGTGGCGCGGGCGACATCCTGGATATAGGCGCGGACATCGGCATCGCGCAGGTTGACCGTCTGCTGCGCCAGCACCGGCCCGGCCAGCGCCATTACCAGCATCGCCACCGGAATCAGCCGCCGCCTCATGCCGCCACCCCGCCCGGCCCGAGCCGCAGCCGCACCGGCTGCCCGCCGCGCTCGATCTCCAGCATCACGCCACCGGCATCGAGCCGCCGGATCACCGCTGCCGGGTCGCCGAGTGCCGCTACCTCCTGCCCGTCAACGCGCAGCAACACGTCTCCACTGCGCAGCCCAGCGGCAGCAAAGGCCGCGCCCGATCCGCGCGGGGTCAACACCCAGCCAGTGATCATCGTGCCGCTCAGGCGCGGCACCGCCGACAGGTCAGCCTGCAAACGCGCCACGACAGCGGGAGCAGGCGATGGCACCGGCATGGCGCCCGCGTCGCGCGCCTCGTCCGACACCGGCGCCGACTGATCGAGGAACAGCTGCTCGCGCTTGCCGCCATTGTCGAGCGTCACCGAATCAAACCCCACATCGACCAGCCGGACGCCGGGCAGTATCTCGTCGCCGACCCCAAAACTCTCCTGGCGGTCTTCGGAAAGCGCCAGGATGGCGCTGCCGCGGCCGCTGGCCTGGTCGACACGGGTGCCCATCAGCACCAGCTCGAGGTCGGACAGCGCCATCTCGCCGCCGGCCATGGCACGACGGCGAAAGAACGGGTCGAACCGCGCCAGCACGGTGCGGTCAATAGCGCCGGCCGCCGGTACCGTCTGCCAGGCGCCTACCGGCCCCGGCGCCACCACCAGCGCGAACGCTAGCCGCACGATGCCGAGCGCCGCCAAGCAGACCAGCGCCGCTTCGACCAGCACGAGCGCCACCGCCGGCCAGCGCTGCGCGTCGCGCCAGGCACGGAACTGGTCAGTCCGGGTGAAGCTGCCGATCATTGTCGGCCTCGCCGTATCACGCTGTGCCTATCCCCGTTCCTGCGAATTTCGCTACCCGCCTGCTGTACGCGATCGGGGCTCCTTGCCCTAGACACGCCAGATGACAGTTCGATGACAGAATCCTGCCACAGCATGACGACATCCCTGCCGCCACGCAACGCGCGGCGCCAATCCGGCATTGCCGATGCTTGACTTTCGAGGCTTATGCTGCGAATGTGAATTCGGCTTCACCTATGGCGGGGGCCAGATTTCCGCCAGAACACCAGCACCGGGTGCGTGATCGAGTCAGCGTCGTGGGATTATCCCGCTGCCACGCATGGCTCCAGACCCGGACGATCGAAGGCCCCGGAATCTCCGGCGGCGCGAGACCCGAAGCCAGCCCAAGGGCCACCCTCATCACGCGGGTAGTTCATCCCGCGAGGTCCGTGCCGATGTTCGGTGCGGCCCGTTCTGGCGCTTTGCTGCGCCATTTGTTGAGGTTACCCCATGACAGTTCCCACCACCCTTCCTATTACCGAATTCGCCCAATTCGGTTTCGCTGCCCCGATCGCCACGGCGCTCGCCACCAAGGGCTATACGCTCCCCACCCCGATCCAGGCACAGGCGATTCCGCCGGTGATGGCCGGCCATGATCTGCTCGGAATCGCCCAGACCGGCACCGGCAAGACTGCAGCCTTCGCGCTGCCGATCCTTCACAAGCTGGCCGAACAGCCGCGCGCCCGCTTCAAGCTCGCCACCCGTGTGCTGGTGCTGGCCCCGACCCGTGAGCTGGTCAGCCAGATCGCCGCTTCCTTCCAGGCCTATGGCCGCGATATGCGACTCAGCGTCTGCACGGTGTTCGGCGGCGTGCCGATCCCGCGCCAGGAGCGCATGCTCAACCCGGGCGTCGACATCGTTGTCGCCACGCCGGGCCGTCTGATCGACCTGATCAACCGTGGCAGCCTCGATCTCGCCCGCGTCGAGACGCTGGTGCTCGACGAGGCCGACCAGATGCTCGATCTCGGCTTCATCCATGACCTGAAGCGCATCGTCGGCCTGCTGCCGCATGCCCGCCAGACGCTGTTCTTCTCGGCCACCATGCCCAAGGCGATCGAGGAGCTGGCCAGCCGCTACCTCAAGAACCCGGTGCAGGTCGCGGTCAAGCCGTCCTCGACCACTGCAGAGCGCGTCGACCAGGCGGTGATCCATGTCAGCGCATCCGAAAAGCCGGCGCTGCTCCAGCTCGTGCTCGGCGCCGACAGTGTCGACCGCGCGCTTGTGTTCTCGCGCACCAAGCATGGGGCCGACCGCATCGTCCGCCAGCTCGGCCTCGCCGGGATGCGCGCTGAAGCCATCCATGGCAACAAGAGTCAACCGCAGCGCGAGCGAGCGCTTGCCGCCTTCCGCGCCGGCGCGATCCGCATCCTGGTCGCTACCGACATCGCCGCGCGCGGGCTCGATATCCCGGGCGTCAGCCATGTTATCAACTATGAGCTGCCAAATGTGCCCGAGCAATATGTCCACCGCATCGGCCGCACCGCGCGCGCCGGCCGCGATGGCCAGGCGATCGCCTTCTGCGCCGATGACGAGCGGAGCCTGTTGCGCGATATCGAGCGGACGACCCGCCAGAAAATCCCGACCCTGGCGCTGCCGGCCAATTTCCGCACCGCCGTCGACGAGGCCAAGCAGCGCGACCGCAATGCGCCGCCGGCGCCGCGCGAGGAAGTGCGTGACCAGCGCCGCGACCAGCCGCGGCGTCCGCATGGTAGCGGCAATGCCAATTACAATCAGGGCGGCGTCGCCCGCGGCTATGCCGGTGCGAACGCCAGTCCGGGCACCGCGCGGGTTCGCCCGCAGGGTGCGCCCGGCGGTCGTCCCCAGCAGGGTCGTCCGGCCGGCGCCAATGGCGGTCCAGGCGCAGCGCGGCCCCAGGGCGACCGGCGGCAGTTCCGCGGTCGCCCCTAAGGCCTGATGTCAGCTGGCCCGGGCGGACAGGATCTTGCCCGGGCTACGCGGCGGCTCGCCCTTGGGCAGCGCGTCGATCAGCTCCATCCCTGACGTCACCTCGCCCCAGACCGTATATTGACGGTCGAGGAAGCTGGCGTCCTTGAAGCAGATGAAGAACTGCGAATTGGCGCTGTGCGGGGCGCTGGTGCGCGCCATCGAGCAGGTGCCGCGGACATGCGGCTGGTCGTTGAACTCGGCCTTGAGGTCCGGCTTGTCGCTGCCGCCGGTGCCATTGCCCTTGGGGCAGCCGGTCTGCGCCATGAAACCATCGATAACGCGGTGGAACGGTACGCCGTTGTAAAAGCCGGCATTGGCCAGCTCGGACAGCCGCGCGACATGGCCCGGCGCCAGGTCCGGGCGTAGCTTGATGGTGACGTCACCGCCTTCGAGCGTCAGCACCAGCTGGGTAAATTCTTCACTCACTTGTTGTCTCCTATGTTGTCGGCGTCGTCCATGACCGCCTTGAGCCGCGCGCGCAAGGCCGTGGGCACCGGCACCGGGCCGCCATCCTGCCGCGTCACCAGCACTGCCTCGCACAGCGCCACGCATGCGCCCTCCTGAAACATGGCTGAGCCGATCCGATAGCTCGACTCGCCAAGACTGACGACCGTCTGCGCCACCTGCACGACCTGCGGGTAGCTGACCTCGGCCAGATAATCGATGCGGATATGCGCCAGCAGGAAGCGCACCGGCATGGTTTCGCCCACCGTCGCGCCGAGGAAATGGTTGAAACGGATGCGCGTCTCCTCGAACAGCCGGGCGATGGCGATATTGTTGAGGTGCGCCTGCAGATCCATGTCGGCGAAGCGCGTCTGCAGCTCGACATGCCAGCGATAGGCATCCAGGCGGCGGGGCAGGCCGATCCGGCTCATGTGCGCTTCAGCACCAGATAGAAGGCGCCGCTGCCGCCATGGCGAAGGCTCGCCGGCCGCAGCGCCGCGACATGGCGGCGGATCGACGCCTGCTCAAGCCAGTGCGACAGCTCGCCTCTGATCCGCCCCGGCCGGTCGGCGCGGCCCTTGCCGGTAATTACCAGCAGCAGCCGTGCGCCCTGATGGGAGGCATCCTCGACCGCCATCGCCAGCGCCTGATGGGCATGGGCAAGGCTGTGGTCGTGTAGGTCGATCACCCGGTCCGGCCGCACGGCGCCGCGGGACAGGCGACGGTCCCAGCCGCCGTCCAGCGTGGCCGCCAGCACCGGCGGTGAGGGTCGTGAAGGGGGCCACGCCGGCGGCTGCGGCTGGCGGGTCTGGATCGGAGCCGCGCCCAAGGCGGGCGGCAGCACCGGAGCCGGGATTGCTGGCAGCGCCGCCGGCGGACGGGGCCGGCCGGCGAGCGGCCGCACCGAGGCAGCGACCCGGGCCCAGAGCGCACGCTCCTGGGCGCTCAGGCCCCGGCTCATGCGACGCGCCTCATTTGGCCAGCCTCACAGCCGGGCAGTGGCGCGGCGGGGCAGCAGCAGCACGACACGGGCCTTCGACGCCAGCGCCCCGGCCTTCGCCCCGGCGACTGTACCCGATCCTTGGAAGATATCGAGCCGGCCCGGGCCCTTGATCGCCCCGCCGGTGTCCATGGCGACATGCAGATGCGGCGCGGCACCGTCGAGCTGGGCCACCAGCGGCGTGCCATAGGGAATGAACGCCGGATCGATGGCGACCGAAATCTGCGGCCGCACCGGGATGTTGAGCGCCCCGCGCGGGCCGTCGTCATCGGCAAGGCCGAGCAGTTCGCGGAAGAAGACGACACTGGGGTTGGCCTGCCGCACCTGCTCGGCGCGGTCCGGGTTGGCGCGCAGCCAGGCCATGATGCTCGCCATGCTCACCCCGTCCTTCGGCAGTTCGCCCATATCGACGAGTACCCGGCCAATAGCGACATAATCGCGGCCGTTCTGGCTGTCATAGCCGATTCGCATGATCTCGCCGTTTGGCAGGCGCAGGCGGCCCGAGCCCTGGATCTCGAGGAAGAACGCGTCATTGGGGTCAGCGGCCCAGGCCAGTTCGAGATCCTTGCCGGCGAGAACGCCTTCATCGATCGGCGCGCGGCCATAATAGGGCACCACGCGACGGCCATCGAGGCGGCCGCGCAGCGTCCGCCCCTGCCATTCCGGCCGGAAGGTCCCGAGATCGACCTCCACAAGGTCGGGCGGCCGGCGATACAGCGGCACGCCATAGCCGGGGGAACGGACGCGCGACGCCGCGATCTCGGGTTCAAAATAGCCGGTGGCGAAGCCGGCGCCATCGTCGCCCAGCACCACACCCTCAAAACCCTCGGCAAAGAAGCGGACGGCGTCAGTCGCGGTCTCGGCGTCGCGGCAGACGGCCTGCCAATCGGACGGCAGGGTCAGCCCGCTCCTGTCCTGCCGCCAGGTTATGCGCGGGCAGGAGGCCCGAAACGCCCGCAACGCCGCCTCGGCATCAGCGGCGGGAATGGCGATATCGATCTTGCGACGCGGCAGGTCGATCGCCCGTGCCGGCGCCGCAGCGGCGGAGGGGGGGGGCGCACCGGGCGCCGCCGGCGCTGGCGGCTGCTGGGCAGCGCAGCCGGCCAATACCAGCATCGAAAACAGGGCCAACGCCGGACGCATCATCATGGTCGGCGCGATCAGGCCTCGGCGTCTGTAGCGATCAACAGCCAGGCGGGGTCCGGCGAAGTGATGTGCCGGCTGAATGTCCAGATATCGGCTGTCTCAGCAGGGGTTTCCTCGCCCTGCGAGGCAATGCGGGAGACGAATCGCACCGTGATCTCGGCCATCTGCCCGGCCATCTCGACGCCGGTAATGGTCACCGCATCGATGCCGACAATGCGGTTCGACAGGCGCGCACCCTCGCGTGCCTCTATGGCGGCGGCAAAATTGTCCTGCACCTCGTCAGACACCAGCCCATCCATGGCGCTGGTGCTGCCGGTCCAAAAGGCTTCGAGAATCATCTGATAAGCGCTGGTGGCGGCGGCGACGAAGCGCTGGGGCTCGAAATTCGGGTCGACCTCGGCCAGCGCGGTCAACGCCGGCATCAGCGCGTGGTTGGTGCCCTCAGGCAGTTTGATCGGTGCGCGCGGGGTAGCTTCGAGCGGCCGAAGCGGCGCGGCATTGACCTCGGCGGCACCGGGACGGAACTTGTCGGTGACGACAGGCTCATGGCCGGTCCGCTTGCCAAGCACACTGACGAGGCGCAGGCCAATAAATGCGGCCAGCATCGCCAGCAACACAATCTCGACCCAGTTACTCCCTTCAGACATGCCGATCCTTCTCTTCAAAACCCTGCATAGCAGCAGGGCCCAACCAAGGCCACCTCCATGCCATTGATGCGACAATGGCCACTTTGACGACGATGGTACCTAGACATCAATATCGGTTGTTAATGTCGGGCTGACAAGTGGCGCCGATCAGGCCGGCGGCGGTACCAGCCCCCAGGCCTGTAGCAGCGCCGCCTGCGCCACCATTACCACCAGCCAATAGCCGAGATCCCGCACCATGTGCCCGCCCGGCGTGCCGCGATAAAGCTGGCTGACGAGCAGCGTCGGCAGCACGAAGCCAGCCCAGATCACCACGCCCGATCCAATCGCCATCACCCATGGACCCGCCTGGTCCTTCGGCGCGAGGATCAGCGCCCCGGCGAGAATCGAGGCCAGCCAGAACTCCGCCAGGCTGGTGGCGATGACTAGCGCCGGTCGGCCGAGCGCCAGCGGCGGTGCGCCGGGCAACCGGTGCCACAATACCGCAATGACCAGCCCGAGCGCCGTGGCGGCGAGAATGGGGCCGAGATTGAGCCAGATATAGACCATCGAACACTCGAGCTGCTGGTGCGGACGGCGGGACTCGAACCCGCACTTCCCTGAGGAAAGCAGATTTTAAGTCTGCTGCGTATGACCAGTTTCGCCACGTCCGCGCGCCAGATGGGTGTAACGGCAATCGCGCGGCAGGCAAAGCGCCCCCGGCACGGCCAGCGATTATTCCTCGTCGGCGTTCAGCCGCTCGCGCAATTCCTTGCCGGGCTTGAAATAGGGCACGCGCTTGGCATCGACCTTCACCGAGGCGCCGGTACGCGGGTTGCGCCCGGTCCGCGCCTCGCGGGCGCGGGTGGAAAAGGCGCCGAAGCCGCGCAGCTCGACCCGGCGGCCAGAGGCCAGTGCTGCGGTGATCTCGTCGAAAATGGTCGAGACGATCGCCTCGACATCGCGAAGCGTCAGATGGGGATTTTCTTCGGCGATCTTCGCCACGAGTTCCGACCTGATCACTGATCAACCCCGATCCTATTTTGCCCCCGTTTCGGGAAGACGGTTCCGCGACCCATCGTGCCTGCATGTGCCGCAAATGGCAAACGAATCCACGCGCCCCCGCCCCCTGCCGCGAAATATGCTATTCCGCTTTCTCCGATGGTCAAGCGTAATTGGAACCATGTCAGACCCAACGCAAAACGGCGGCGGGTCAGAGACCCGCCGCCGCCTGGCTTGATTGGTGAAAAACGGTCAGTTCTTGTCGGCGTCCTCGCGAGCCTTGTTGAAGGCAGCGCCCAGGATGTTGCCCAGCGTCGCACCCGAATCCGAGGTGCCGTACTGCGCAACGGCTTCCTTTTCTTCGGAAATCTGCAGCGCCTTGATGCTGAGCATCGGCTTGCGGCCCTTCTCGAAGCCGGTGACGATCGCGTCAACCTTCTGGCCGGGCTGGAAACGCTCGGCGCGCTGCTCGTCGCGATCGCGGCTCAGGTCGCCACGCTTAATAAAGGCCGTGGCACCCTCTTCGCCGACCTGGACCTCGAGGCCGCCATCGCGCGCCACGACCACCGTGACGGTGATGATGTCACCCTTCTTCAGGTCGGTGCCAACGCCAGTGACTTCGGTGCGCGGTGCGCCAGCCGACTCAAGCTGCTTGATGCCGAGGCTGATGCGCTCCTTCTCGATATCGACCTCAAGGACCACGGCCTTGACGCGCTCACCCTTGTGATGACGGCCAAGCGCCGCTTCGCCGGTGATACCCCAGGCGATGTCGGACATGTGCACCATGCCATCGACTTCGCCGTCGAGCCCGATGAACAGGCCGAATTCGGTGGCGTTCTTGACTTCGCCCTCGACCTGGGTGCCGACCGGATGGGTCTCGGCGAACACTTCCCAAGGATTGCGCTGGGCCTGCTTGAGGCCGAGCGAAATCCGGCGCTTTTCCTCGTCGACCTCGAGCACGACGACTTCGACTTCCTGCGAGGTCGAGACGATCTTGCCCGGATGGACGTTCTTCTTGACCCACGACATTTCGGAAACATGGACCAGACCTTCGATGCCGGCTTCCAGCTCGACGAAGGCGCCATATTCGGTGATGTTGGTGACGCGGCCCTTGTGGCGCGTGTCGACGGCATAGGTGGCAGCCGCCGTGGTCCACGGATCGGCCTCGAGCTGCTTCATGCCGAGGCTGATGCGCTGGGTCTCGCGGTTGATGCGGACGATCTGGACGCGCAGCACGTCGCCGATGTTGAGCACTTCGGACGGGTGGTTGACGCGCTTGTAGCTCATGTCGGTGACATGCAGCAGGCCATCGATACCGCCGAGATCGACGAACGCACCGTAATCGGTGATGTTCTTGACCGTGCCATCGACGATCTGGCCTTCGGCGAGCGACAGGATCAGGCCCGAACGCTGTTCGGCGCGCGATTCTTCGAGGATCGAGCGGCGCGACACGACGATGTTGCCGCGCTTGCGGTCCATCTTCAGGATCTGGAACGGCTGCGGCAGATTCATCAGTGGGGTGACGTCGCGCACGGGGCGGATATCGACCTGGCTGCCCGGCAGGAAGGCGACGGCGCCGTTCAGGTCGACGGTGAAGCCGCCCTTGACGCGGCCGAAGATGATACCCTCGACCCGCTCGCCGGCGGCGAACTGCGATTCCAGCGCATCCCAGCTGGCCTCGCGGCGGGCGCGGTCACGGCTGAGCATCGCTTCGCCATTGGCGTTCTCGACACGGTCGACATAAACCTCGACCTCGTCGCCGATGTTGACTTCGGCCTTGCCGTCAGGGCCGGCGAATTCGCGCAGCGGCACCCGGCCTTCGGACTTCAGGCCGACGTCGATGACGACGAGATCATTCTCGAGTCCGGTGACGATGCCGCGAACGACGCGGCCTTCAAAACTCTGGTTCTTGCCGAGCGAGGACTCGAGCATTGCTGCGAAATCGTCGCGCGTCGGCTGGGCGGCACTTGCCATAAAGTCAGATCAACCTTGTCTCATCGAAGCCGGCACAGGCAGGGCCTGCGAAGCCTCGTGCCGGACACCGCGCCCGGCACTTCCACGTCGTCGCGGCGGCACCATGCCGTCCGCTCCCAATGATGACCGGCAAAGAAAAGGAGCACTTGCAGCGGATGCCGGGTGCTTCAGGCGCTGTGCTGGCCACGGCGGGCAAGCGCTTCCTCAACGAGGCGAATCGCTTGGCCGACGGCCGCGTCTATACCCAGATCGCTGGTATCGAGCAAGGCGGCGTCTGGGGCGCGCAGCAGCGGCGCCGCCGCGCGCTGGCTGTCGCGCGCATCCCGCGCCTCGATGTCGGCCAATACCTCGGCGAGGCTGCGGGAATCGCCGTTGCCGGCCAGCTCGCGGTGCCGCCGCCCGGCCCTGACCTCCGGCCGCGCCGTGACGAACAGCTTGGCCGCGGCGCCCGGGCAGATGATCGTGCCGATATCCCGCCCGTCGAGGACCGCGCCGCCGGGCTGTCCGGCAAAACGCTGCTGCCGCGCCAGCAGCGCCGCACGCACACCGGGGTGCGCCGAGACGATGCTGGCATAGCGGGCGTTCTCGCTCGACATCAGGTCGGGCGCATCGAGCAGCGCCGGATCGAGATGCTCGGCCGCTTGGGTCGCCGCCGCCGTATCCTCGGGAGGCTGGCCGGCCAGGCGCATCATCAGCCCGGTGGCGCGGTACAGCTTGCCGGTATCGAGATGCGGCAGCCCGTAATGGCGCGCCAGCGCCCGGGCGATGGTGCCCTTGCCGCTGGCGGCAGGCCCATCAACGGCAATGACCAAGTCGGTTTCGGGAGGCGGAATCGTCACAGCGCGGCGATAGCCTGCGCACGGCGAAGAGGAAAGGCCAGGCTTGCGGGGCCCAAGGGCGTGGCCTAGCGTGGCCCGATGGCGACGGGGGCGTGGCATCAGGGGCGACCGCAAGGCTATCTGTTCGTGGGCGGGACGCGCCCCGAGGCGGTCAAGCTCGCCCCGCTGATCCTGGCGATGAAGGCCCGGCAGGCGGCGACAACACTGATCACGACCGGCCAGCATCCGCTGCTGTTCGACGAAACGCTGGCCGCGTTCGGCCTCGCCGCCGACGCCCGGCTCGAAATGCCGATGCCTTGCGACCCCGGCCCGGCCGCGATGCTCGGCCGGCTGGTGCCGGTGCTGGCCGAGCATATCGCGGCGGCACGGCCTGCGGCTGTAGTGGTGCAGGGCGATACCACCAGCGCGCTCGCTGGCGCGCTCGCCGCCCATTATGCCGGTGTGCCGCTCGTCCATGTCGAGGCCGGGCTGCGCACCCGCCAGCGTGACCCCTTCCCCGAGGAAATGCACCGCCGGCTGATCGGCCAGCTCGCCGACCTGCACTTCGCCCCCACCCGCGCCGCCGCCGCCGCCCTGGCGGCCGAGGGCGTGCCGGCAGCGCAGGTGGTGATCACCGGTAACAGCGGTATCGATTCGCTGCTGTGGATGGCCGACCGCCTGCGCTGCGAACCGGGCCTGGAAGCCACCATGCAGGCGCGATTCACCGCGCTGGACCGGAACCGGCCGCTGCTGCTGGTGACGATGCACCGTCGCGAGAACCATGGCGCGGCGCTCGACGCCGTGCTGGCAGCGCTGCTGGCGCTGGCCCCGCAGGTCGACATCGCCCTGCCCGTCCATCCGCATCCGGCCGTCGCCGGGCCGATCCAGGCCGCGCTGGCCGACCGCCCCGGCATCCACCTGCTGCCGCCGCTCGACTATCCGGCCTTTGTCTGGCTGATGACCCGGGCAACGCTCGCGCTAACCGATTCGGGCGGCGTGCAGGAGGAGGCCCCGGCGCTCGGCCTGCCGGTGCTGGTCACCCGCGCCGCCACCGAACGACCCGAGGGCCTCGCCAGCGGCAATGCCCGCATGGTGGGGACAGACACCGCCGCGATCGTTGCAGCCATCCGACGACTAGTTGCCGGTGACGACCTGGCGGCAATGGCCAAGCCGGCGCTCCCTTATGGCAAAGGCGACGCCGGCCAGCGCATGGCCGAGGCGATGATGGCGCGGTTCGACCCCTGAATCCCGGGATGGGTTGCAGGCCTGTGCCGGCTGGCCCAGAAACACGCCATGAAGATGCCCTTTGGCCTTGTGCCGGTCCGGCCGGGCGCCTGACCCATGTTCGACCGGCTGATCGCGCTGCTGGACCAGACCGGCTATGTCGGCATCGCCGCGCTGATGTTCCTTGAAAATCTGTTCCCGCCGATCCCGTCCGAGCTGATCATGCCGTCTGCCGGCTTCAGTGCCGGCCAGGGCAAGCTCAGCCTTGTCGGGGTGATCCTGTCAGGAACCATGGGTTCGGTCGCCGGGGCGCTGTTCTGGTATTTTGTCGGCAAGTGGATCGGCGCCTACCGGCTGAAGCGCTGGGCCGCGTGCCATGGCCGCTGGCTGACGCTGAAGCCCCGCGATGTCGACCGCGTCGACCATTGGTTCGATACCCATGCCGGCAAGGCGGTGTTCTTCGGCCGGCTGATCCCGGCCATCCGCACGCTGATCTCGGTGCCGGCCGGCATCTTCGGGATGCCGCTGCCATGGTTCCTGCTGTACTCGACGCTGGGCAGCCTGGCCTGGACGGCGTTCCTCGCCGGCGCCGGCTATCTGCTCCAGGGCCAGCATGAACAGGTCAGCGCCTGGCTGAACCCGGTCACCAATGTCGTCATCGGCCTGATCGTCGTGACCTATCTCGTCCGCGTCTTCACCTGGCGCGCCCACTGACCCTATCGGGTCTCGGCCCCGAGGCCCTGCATGAGCGCAAGAAAGCTGGGGAAGCTGGTAGCAATCGGAGTGCGGTCGTCGATAATGATCGGCGCGCGGGCATTTAGGCCGGCCACGGCAAAGCTCATGGCAATGCGATGATCGAGATGGGTGGCAATGGTGGCGCCGCCCGGCAGCGGGTCGCCGCCGGTGCCATAAATGGTCAGGCCATCGGCGGATTCCTCGACCGCGACGCCGACGGCGGCGAGGCCCTGCGCCATCACCGCCAGCCGGTCCGATTCCTTGACGCGGAGTTCCTCCAGCCCGGTGGCGCGCGTCGTGCCGCGCGCACAGGCGGCGGCGATGAACAGGATCGGGAATTCGTCGATCATCGACGGCGCCAGTGCCGGCGGGACGTCGATGCCCGTGAGCACGCTGTGACGGACACGCAGATCGGCGACCGGCTCGCCGCCGACGGTGCGGCGGTTGTCGAGGCCGATGTCGGCGCCCATGGCGCGCAGCACCTCGATCAGCCCCGCGCGCGTCGGGTTGATGCCGATATTGGCAATGGTGATATCCGACCCCGGCACGATCAGCGCCGCCACCATCGGAAAGGCGGCCGAGGACGGGTCGCCCGGCACGGTGATCACCTGAGGGCGCAGCTCGGCCTCGCCGGCCAGCGTGATCCGCCGGCCCTGCGGCGTCTCCTCGACCGTCAGCGACGCGCCGAACCCCGCCAGCATCCGCTCGGAATGATCGCGCGTCGGCACCGGCTCGATGATCACGGTATGGCCCGGCGTGTTGAGCCCGGCGAGCAGCAGCGCCGACTTCACCTGCGCGCTGGCCACCGGCAGCGTGTAGTCGAGCGGCACCGCCGGGCAGAGCCCGGTCATCGTCAGCGGCAGCCGGCCACCGGGCGCTGCGCTGAAGCTCGCCCCCATCAGCGACAGCGGATCGATGACCCGGCCCATCGGCCGTCTCGACAGCGAGGCGTCGCCGATGAAGGTCGCGGTGATCGGATGGCTGGCGACCAGCCCCATCAGCAGCCGCGTGCTGGTGCCGCTGTTTCCCATGTCGAGCGCCGTCTGCGGCTGCAGCAGGCCACCGACGCCGACGCCGTGCACGCGCCATTCGCCCGGCCCCAACCGCTCGATCGTCGCCCCCATTGCCCGCATGGCGGCGGCCGTGGCCAGCACGTCCTCGCCCTCGAGCAGTCCGGAAATGGCGGTCTCGCCGACCGCCAGCGCGCCGAGCATCAGCGCCCGGTGGCTGATCGACTTGTCGCCCGGCACCGAGATCGTACCGCCCAGCGGCCCATTGCTGGCTAGGCTGAAAGGATGCGGCGCGGAGCTGGTCATGGCGCTGCGCTTTGACAGGCTGGCGTGGCTGTGGCAATGCGCCCGCCTTTCCTGTCATCAGTCTCTGATGCCGGTGATGTGCGGAGAATCATGTGGTCAAGGCTGAATGGGGCACCAAGCGTGCCTGCCCGAAGTGCAATACCCGCTTCTACGACCTCGGCGTCGAGGAGCCGGTGACCTGCATCAACTGCAGCCATGCCTGGGTGCCGGAACCGGTGCTGAAATCCAAGCAGACCACCCCGTTCGAAGCGGCCAAGCCGGTTGCCGAAGTCAGTGCCGATGGCGTCGCCGCCGTTGACGATGATCTGGACATCGATGCCGAGGACGATGCCGAAGCGCCCGATGTCGATCTCGGCGACGACGACGACCTCGGCGTGGTCGCCGGCGAAAAAGAGGAAGAAAGCTGAGACTTTCTGCTGCGAACACTTGCCACGGCGCCGCGATTGTTTTAGGCGGCGCTTCCTAGCTTCCCAAACCCGGTGGGAAGATCAAAACGATGGGGCCTTAGCTCAGCTGGGAGAGCGCTACGATGGCATTGTAGAGGTCAGCGGTTCGATCCCGCTAGGCTCCACCATTTTCACGATACTACCCATTCCCCGCATGGGACGATACGCGGGCTGCATGGTCTTGCCCCGCTTCCGACGCCGCCTTAGCGTCCGTCGATGACGCTAGTTCCGCCCACCACATTGACCCGGCGCACGCTGCTCGGCGCCGGCGGCACCATGCTGCTGGCCGGCTGCGCCTCGCGCCCCGCCGCCAACGGCCCCGCCACCGGCCCGGCGACGCTGCGAATCAACCTGATCGGCCAGGCCCTGATGCGCGAGAACATCTGCGCCCAGGACTGGCCGGCGAAGGACGAGATCAGCGCCCGGCTGCTCAGCGCCGACCTGACCATCTCGGACCTCGAAGTGGTGATCCGCGGCCCCCGCTCCGGCACCCCGACGCGCGGCGCCGAAACCCTGCACACCGCCAGCCCGGACGTCATCGACTGCCTGCGGTCGCTCGGAGTCGGCATGGTCAATAGCGCCAGCAACCACGCCTTCGATCTTAATACCGGCGGCATCCTCGATACCATGCAGGCGCTCGGGGACCGGGGCATGCCGTTCGCCGGGACCGGCATGACGCTGGCCGACGCCAGCCGTGCAAAGCCCATCGATACGCCGGGCGGCCCGGTGGCGCTGGTCGCCGCCGCCGCCGGCTTCATCCGCGAGGGCGGCGCCGCCACCCCGACCCGCCCCGGCGTCGCCGAACTGCGGCGCGGGCCGGACGGACTCGATCCCGAGGACGTGACCCGCATGCTCGCCGCCATCGCCGCCACCGCAAACCCAGGCACGCTGGTCATCGCCTATCTGCACGATCATCTCTGGGAGGCGGACAATGCCGTCACCCCGGCATGGAAACGCCGCTTCGCCCGCCAGTGCATCGAGGCCGGGGCCGGCGCCTTCTTCTCGCACGGCGCGCCGCTGCTCCAAGGCATCGAGATGCACCGGGGCCGGCCGATCTTTCACGATCTCGGCAGCTTCACCTTCCAGACCAAGAAGGTCGACGACGCCTACGACCACCTGGCCTGGCAGAGCCTGATCGCCGAATGCCGGTTCGAAGCCGGCGCCTTCGTCTCGGCGCGGCTGGTACCGGTCCAACTCGACGCCCAAGGTGCCGCCGGCCCAAATGATCTCGCTACCCGCGGCCGCCCCCGGCTGGCCCACGGCGCCGAGGCCACGGCCATCCTCGACCGTATCACCGCGCTGTCCGCCCGCCTCGGCCAAACGCTGGTGCGAGACGGGGAGGCGGCGCTGCTGGAACCGTCGCGCCAGGCGGTATCGACATAAGAACTGGCCTCCGGCGGTGACAGGAAGTGCCTCCGGCGGCCCACGGCTGGATGTCGATACCGCCTAGGCGGCGACGGCAGCAAAATAGGCACGGCAGTCGGCGAGGAACTCCTGTGCCAGCCGACTGGGTTCGATCTCGGCGGTGGTGACGAAGGCATAATCCTGCATCAGCTTTGGCGCGAACGGCCGCGCGATCAGCCCCTCGCGCAGGTAGGAGCGCGCCAGCAGGCCGTTGACGATGGTCAGCCCGATGCCACGGGCTGCCAGCGCGCAGGCCGAGCCGATGGTATGGGTCTCGACGCGAACATTGGGCTTGATCCCGGCGTCGGAAAAACTCGCCTCGATCTGGGTGCGCGAGGTGCGGCCCTGACCGAGCAGGATCAGCGGTGCCCGGCCGACCAGCGCCGGGCTGAGCACCGGCTCCTGAGCCAGCGGGTGGCTGCTGGCCATCACGCACACTGCTTCACTTTGTACCAGCGGCTCGGCGACGAGGTCGGTCCGGTCAAGCGGCAGCTTGACGAAACCGCCATCAACCATGCGGTTGGCGATCATCAGCCGCGCCGTCTCGACGCTGCGCGAATCGATCGACAGCCGCACGCCGGGCAGCCGCTTGAGGAAGCGTGCGGCGATGTCCGGCACAACGCTCTCGCACAGGCTCGGCGGGCCGACGAGCCGCAGTTCGCCGACGCGGAACTCGGCGATATCGCGGACCAGCGAGAACACCCGCTCGATCGAGCCCAGCGACCGGCCGACCTCGCCGTGGAGCAGCATGCCATCGGCGGTGAGGATCAGCCGGCCCCGGTCACGGTGGAACAGCTGGAAGCCGATTTCCGCCTCGAGGTCGGCGAGCATCCGGCTCACCGAGGGCTGGCTAAGGCCGAGCTGCCGCGCCGCGCCGGTCACCGAGCCGGTCTCCACGATGGCATGGAAACCGCGCAGCGTGCGCAGGTTGCTGCGTTCCTTCACCAGGGGGCGTCACCGATCATCGGCAGCACGATATGCGATGGATGGTCGGGCGAGAAGTGCAGCCGGTTGTGGGCGCGGACCAGATCGGCCTCGTCCGTCGCCGGCGCCAGCCGGCCGCCGTTGATGTCGAAATGCGGGAAATTGCTGCTGGCGATCTCGATGCGGATGCGGTGGCCGGGCAGGAACAGGTTGCTGGTTGGAAACGCCCGGACATGCACCGCCGCCACCTCGCCCGCCGCCAGCGGATTCGGCACCGCGAAGCCGTCACGGAAGCGCAGTCGCAGCACGCCATGCGCCAGGTTCATCGCAAAGCCCTCCGGCCAGTCGGCGCTTGGTGGATACACATCGACGAGCTTGATCATGACGTCGGTATCCTCGGCCGAAGAGGCGACATGCAGCACCGCCTCGAACTGGCCGGTGACATCGACGGGCCGGGCCAGCGGCTCCGTCTCGAACACCAGCACATCGGCGCGGTCGGCCAGCGCACGGCCGGGGACATGATGGCCGAACCAGCCGGCGCGCTCGCGCTGGTCGAAGGCGCCGGCCTCCATCAGCGGCGCGCCCGAAGCGATGGCGCCGCCGATCGTCGGCACCGGATCGAGCGGATCATGTGTCCACTCTGCATGGCCCGGCTCGGCCGGGGGTGCCGCGGAGAGCGCCCGGTCCGGCCCCAGCCAGAGCCGCACCGGCCGCGCAGCCGGCGGCGGCCAGTTCGGTGCATGCTGCCAGCTGCCGCCATGCGCCAGCCGCCCCTCGGCCGTGCGGGTGCCCGGCCCGCCGCCCATCCGGAACCAGCTTACCGCATGCGGCAGCGGGTCCGGGGCGGTGCCCTTCAAATGATGGTCGAAGAACTGCCGGCGCAGCGCCACATAATCATCGGCAAGATTGCCATCGAGCGGCGCCGCCGGCCCGAAGTCGACGTCGCCGCTATGGCCGAGCGAGCGCTGGCCGTGCGTCCACGGCCCCAGCACCAGCCGCAGCCGGCCCGGCCGCGCCGGGGCCAGGCCGGCGAAATTCTCGATCGCCGTCAACGCATAGGGATCATACCAGCTGCTCATGTGCACCATCGGCACATCGGGGAACCGGTCATGATGGCCGATCGACCACAAGGCCGGCTGGCGCCAGAAATCGGTGAAGCATTGCTGCGCCCACAGCGCCAGCACATAGCCCTCATAGTCGGGCGCCGCCGCCAGCGGGCTGTGGCCGGCCTGCCACGGCACGGCGCCGACCCAGTCGCGGATGTCGAGGTCATCGAGCGCCTGCCGCCGCACGGGATCGGCCAGCGTCTCCGGCGACAGCCGCGCGTGCTTCAGCGCCCAGGTCAGCTGCTTCAGCTCGAAGGTGCCGCCCTGGCGAATGCCGCTATGAAAGGCGCTGGAGAAGCCACCCGAATCGAGGAACATCGCCGCCAGCCCGGGCGGCGCATCGGCCGCCAGCGCCGTCTGCACATGCGCGCCATAGGACAGGCCGAGCGTCGCCACCCTGCCATCGCACCAGGACTGGGCGCGCAGCCAGGCGATAGTGTCGACCCCGTCCGGGCCTTCGTTCAGATATTTGGTGAAGCTGCCTTCAGAGGCATAGCGCCCCCGGCAATCCTGGAGCACATAGACATAGTCGGCCTCGGCAAAGCGCCGGGCGATCGCCGGCTTGGCCACCGGCTCAGGTTCAGCAAGGCTGCGGTCGCCGCGATTGGTCTTGCGCTTGCCATAGGGGATGCGCTCGAGCAGCACCGGCCATGGCCCCTGGCCAACCGGAAAATGCAGATCGGTGGCAAGCCGCACACCGTCGCGCATGGCGACCATCACCTCGTTCACGGCTGAACCACGACAGGAACGGCCATCCGCGACGGCGCCGCCGGGCCGACCGGCAGGCCGAGCGAGGCCCAGCTTGCGACCAGCAGCAGCCCGATGGCCCCGAAGCACAAAGAATAGGGCAGCATCAGCGCTATCACCGAGCCCACCCCGAACCCCGAGGCCCAGCGCTGGCACATCACCAGCACCAGCGGGAAGTTGGAGGCCACCGGGGTAACGATGTTGAAGATCGAATCGCCCATCCGATAGGCCGCCGTCGTCATGTCCGGCGTCACCCCGAGCATCATCATCAGCGGCACCACGATCGGCGCCATCGCCGCCCATTTCGCCGACGCCGAGCCGATGAACAGATCGAACACCGCTGACAGCAGCAGCAGCATCACCAGCAGCAGCCCCACCGGCACGTCGAGCCCGGCGAGCACCCCTGCGCCCTTCACCGCGATGATCGGGCCCATGTTCGACCAGCCGAACATCGCCACGAAATGCGCCGCGAAGAACACGATCACCAGATAGGGCGCGACCGTCCGCATCCCCTCGTTCATCATCCGCACCACGTCCCGGTGTGAGCCGATGGTGCCCGCCACCCGGCCATAGGCCCAGCCGCAGCCAAGAAACAGCAGCAGGAAGCCGGCAATCAGCGCCCGGTAGAAGGGCGTATAGCGTGCCGGCCCGGCGGCGCCCTCATCCACCAGCGGCGTGTAGTCCGGCCACAGCGCCAGCGCCGCCATGGCACCGACCAGCAGCAGCGCCACCAGCCCCGCCTGGCGCAGCCCCCGGCGCTGTTCGGGCGCCAGCGGCCCCGGCGTCTCGATCAGCGCCGCCGCCTCGCCCTCGGCATTCCAGCGCCCGAGCCGCGGCTCGACGATCCGGTCGGTGACGAACCAGGCGATCGGCGTGAACACCAGCCCGATGGCGGCGGTGAACCACCAGTTGCCAAGCGGATTGAGCACCCAGCCCGGATCGATCAGCCGCGCCGCCGGCGCCGTGATGCCGAGCATCAGCACATCGAACTGGCCAGGCACGAAATTGCCTGCAAAGGCCCCGGAAATGCCGGCATAAGCCACCGCGATCCCGGCCAGCGGATGCCGCCCGGCCTCGGCATACAGAAACGCCGCCAGCGGGATCAGCACCACATAGGCGGCATCCGAGGCATGGTGGGACAGCACGCCGATGACGAACACCGACGGCGTCAGCCAGCGCCGCGACACCGAGCGCATGGCATTCCCGATGAGCGCGCTAAACAGCCCTGAGCGCTCGGCCACCGCCGCCCCCAGCATCACTGTCAGCACCAGCCCGAGCGGCGGAAAGCCGGTCAGCGTCTGCGGCATCTCCACCAGCAACCGGCCGAGATTGGCCTCGGAGAGCAGGCTCTCAGCCAGCATCGGCGCGCCGGTCTGCGGGTTGAGCGCGCTCCACCCCAGCCCGGCCGCGATCGCCGAAGCCAGCACCAGCGCGCCGATCAGCGCCAGGAAGATGAACACCGGATCGGGCAGCGCATTGCCCAGCCGCTCCACCCGGTCGAGCCAGCGCCCGCTGCCCGGCGGCTGGAAAGGCGAGGCTGTCATCGCCCGGTCAGAAGGTCAGGCCGATCGTCGTGTAGAGATACCGCCCCCGGATATCATAGGTGTAGATATCGAAGTTGATCGGGTTGTTGGCGCGCGAGGCCGGCGGCTGCTGGTCGAGCACATTGTCGACGCCAACAGCGAAGCGCACGCCGGTGCCGGGCACGTTCACGCTGGCCTGGAGGTCATTGTAGATGATGGCCTTGATCCGTCCGCCGTTGAGCGTGTTGTTCGGCACATCGGCCGAGCTGCCGATATAACGCCCGCGCCAGCCGATGCCAAAGACGTCGTTGCTCCAGCGCAGTGAGCCCTGGCCCTTCCAGCGCGGGAAGGTCGAGCGCGGCTGGTCGGACAGCCCGGCCCGGTCATCGACGATGACATCGCCGTTAGGCTGCGGCGTGAAGGTGCGGAACCGCTGAAGATACGCCACGTCGATCATCGTATCGATATTGCCGCTGCCAAGCGGGAAGCCGACGCGCAGCGTGGCGTCGACGCCCTCCACCTCGATGCGAGACAGATTGACCACCGCCTGCCGCAGCTCGAGGATCTCGCCCGAGGGCGCGCGCCGCACAAGATCGCAGAAATTGCCGGTGGTTGCGCAGCCCGACAGGATCTGAGCCGCCGACTGGGCGGTGATGGCATCGCGGACGTTGATCCGGAACCAGTCGACGGTCAGCGAGGTGCGGGACATGTTCGGTGGCGTGATGGCGACGCCGAGGCTGTAGCTGTCCGAGGTCTCGGCAAACAGGTTGGGGTTGCCGGCGGTGACGCCTGCCAGCGCGCCCGAGCCAAACTGGTTCTGGTTGTAGCTGGTCGGCACGCCGGCGCAGCCCGGCAGGTTGCCGCCGCCGCCGTTGCAGGGATCGACCGCCTGGAAATTGGTCTGCCGCAGCCCCTGGTTGAGTTCGAGGATGGACGGTGCCCGGAAGCCCTGGGCCCAGGTGCCGCGCAGCATCACCCCGCGCACCGGCTGCCAGGCCGTGCTGACCTTGCCGGTCGCCCGCCCGCCGACGGTCGAGTAATGCGAATAGCGCATCGCCGCATCGACCTCGAGCCGATAGAAGCCGGGCACATCGGCAAGGATCGGCAAACTGACTTCGCCGTACACCTCGTGCAGGTCGTAGCGGCCCTGGGTCGGTTCGCGCGCCTGCGCCGTGGTCGGCAACTGCCCCATGCCGCCGACCAGCGGCAGCACGGTCGAGAAGGTGTTGGCAAAGCTGTCGGGATTGTCGACGGCCTTTTCGTTGCGATACTCATAGCCGGCGGCAAAGCCGACCTCGCCGCCCGGCAGGTTGAACAGCGTGCGGGAGACATTGGCCGAGATGTTCCACATCTCCGCGCGCTGCTCGTCGAAGCCATTGTAGCGGATATAGTCCGCCATCTGCGGCGTGATTTCCCCGAAGATGTTGAGCGGCGTGCACCCTGCCGACGCCGCGCACAGCGCCGGAGAATGCAATGCCCGGTAGACATTTTCGAGATTGATCTGGTTCTGCGCCGTGAAGGTCGCATCGTTGCGGTTCCACGAAGCGAACACATCGAAGTTCCAGCGTCCGGCGAGCTCGAAGCCGCCCTCGAAGCCGCCGGCGATGCGATAGGTCTTCACTTCCTGCTGGTTGTCGCGGTTGCCGACCTCGACCGCCACCCGCTGGGCGCGAAACGCATTCTGGGTGAAAGCCAATGCATTGGCCTGCGGTACGCCATTGGCGGTGCCGAACGGATTGAACGCCTGGTCGGCCGAGATCCGGAAGCCGTTCGAGCCGCGCACATCGAGCAGGAACGGCGAGAACAGCTGCGACGACGAGCGATAATTGTACAGCCCCTCGAGCTTGAACTCGACACTGTCGCCAATATCGGCGGTGACGCGCCCGAAGGCGCCGTAGCGCTCGGACGGGCCGATCGAATAGATGCCCTGCGCCTGGGTATTGTAGAAATCATCAGGCAGCCTGGCGACGCGGAAGCCATTGTCGGCGGCGCTGCCGAAACCGGTATTGCCGACGCCCGGCAGCCGGGTGATGGCATTGGCCGCATTCTGGCCGAAATTGGCCGGCGTGCCGAAATAGGCATTGTTGGCAAGGCCCGGCAGCAGGAACAGCCCGCGCGGGCTGGTCGGCGGCGCCGTCACCGGCGTCAGCGCCACTTCGGTCAGCGCCCGGTCGGCGGTGAAGACGGGCTTGGTGTTGCTGTATGTAAAGGACACCAGCACCGAAGCTCGGCTGCCGACCTTGCCCCAGTTGACATGGCCGGAGATATTCTCGTTGTCGCCGCGGTCGGTCATGCCGAAGCGGGCATTGGCCTCCAGCCCGTCGATCTTGCGCTTGGTCTTGATGTTGACCACGCCGGCGATGGCGTCGGCACCATAGATCGCCGAGGCACCGTCCTTCAGCACCTCGATATTGTCGACGATCCCCATCGGGATCGTATTTAGGTCGACGAAATCGCGGAAGCCCCGGCCGCCGACGGCATTGATCCAGCGCTTGCCATCGACCAGCACCAGCGTGCGGTTGCCGCTGCCCTCGGCGCTGCCGAGATAGCGCAAATTGACCGAGCTGACGCCGAAGGCCGTGCCCTGGGTGCCGTTGTTGTTGAGGCTGACGCCGACGCCCGGCAGGTTCTGGATCAGGTCGCCGACGGACGTCGGGGCGGTGAACAGGATATCGTCTTGCGTCAGCGTGGTGATCGGCCCCACCGACGCCGCGTCAGACCGGAGGATGCGCGACCCGGTGACGATGATGCCCTCGTCGTCGTTGGCGACCACCTCCTGCGCGATCGCTACGGCCGCACTGCTCGCCAGCAACGCCGCCATGCCCAGGCGGATCGTTCCAGATACACGGATACCCATTGCATTTCCCCTTGTTCATCAGCCCCGGCCGTGGACGGCCTCCCTGCCAGCTCTGTCGCCGACTTGGTCAAATCCTGGGGTCAGACGCCAAGGTCATGCAAGATCATGCCATGAAATTATCCTGCCATAGCCTGAAGCTATGGACCACGCGCGAAGATCGCTTCGATCTGCAGCAGCTGCCCGGACGCCGGATCGGCAAATCCCGGCCAAAGCGCCGACAGGGAAAGGCCGGCCGCGCCCATCTCGGCAAGCAGCACCTCGAACGACACCGCCCGTTCATACAGCGGTACCAGCGACACTTCGAGCTGCACCGAAGCTGCAGCGGCAATGGTCTCGGGCGCCCCGGCAATGACCTGACGCTCGAACCCCTGGGTGTCGATCTTAAGGTGCAGCGGTCCACTGTCGCGCCAGGCCGCCGCCGCCGTGTCGAGCCGCGCTACCGGCACCTCCTCGGTGCCGACATAGGCCGAGGCCGGCGCCGCATCCCGGTGCCGGTCGAGCATTGGCAGGAGGGACGAACTTGCACTGTTGCCGGCGATGTTGAGATGCGCCGTCCCCGGTGCGTCGCCGAGCGCGGTGCGCGGCGCCACGTCCCAGAGCGGGTCCGCCGCCGCAGTCGCCGTCAGCCCCGCATGGGCACTGGCCTGCGGCTCGAACGACACGATCCGCCCGCGGTAGCCGATCGCCCGAAGCAGCTCGCCATATTGTCCGGTATTAGCCCCAATATCGAGGACCGTGGCGATGCGCAGCCGGCCGAGTAGCGCCTTCATCTGCGCATCGGGAGAGAGGGTGGGGAGATAGCGATGCACATCCCAGCCCCGGCGCCGCAGCGCCCAACGCAGCCATTCCTTCATGATCCGGCGCCCTGAGATTCAAGCATCGACAAACTCCGGGCGTGGTCCGCCCTCCAGCAACCAGCGATAGAATTCAAGCGTCTGCCCGGCGATCAACGGCCAGCCGTGCCGCGCCGCCACCAGCGCAGCACCGCGCGCGCCCATCGCTTCACGCGCTGCCGGCGGCAGCAGCATCGCCTCGGCCATGGCCCCGGCAAGAGCCTCGGCGGTCGGCTCTGTCCACCATCCGGCGCCAATGGCCGGCAGGTCGGACCAAGGCGTCCCGGTCGTGGTGATCACAGGTCGCCCATGCGCCAGTGCCTCCGCCACAACGATCCCGAAATTCTCCGAACTGGAGGGCAGGATGAACAGGTCCGAGCCGGCATAAAGCACTGATTTGCGGACATCGGGCACCGATCCCCGCAATTCGATCCGCGAGGCCAGGCCGAGCCCGGCAATTTGCAATGCCAGCTCGGCGCGATGGCCACGTTCATCGGGCCCGGCAATAACCAGCCGCCAATGACCAAATTCCGGCCGGTCCATCAGCATCGACCAGGCATCGACCAGCGCCGGCAGGTTCTTCTTGGGATGAATGCGGGAGAGAAACAGCATCGTCCGCGGCGCGTCCGGCGCCGGGTTGTGCGGCGGCACCGCCGCCGGCATCTCGACCCCATTGGCAATCACCGCGATCGGCGTCCGCTTGACGAGCCGCCGGAGATTGGCCCGCTCCGGCTCGGCCGTGGCCAGCAGCCCCGCAGCCGTGTCAAGCAACCGCTGCTGGAACAGCGCCAGCGCCAGCCGCTTGCGGCCCGGGTTCCATGCGAGTGCCCAGGGTTCCAGCATGCCATGCGGGCTGATGACAAAGGGCCGCCGCACCCGCCGGGCGCTGGCCGCAGCCGCGCGGTTGGCCGACAGCCAGACGCCATTGTCATGCAGGATCGAGCGGCCAGGCACATCGAGCAACCGCGCCGTTACCCGCCGGCGATCGGCCGACCCCTTCACCTGCGTCAGCGGCGCCAGCGCCGGATCGGAGCGCAGCAGCGGCGCCCCGTCGGGCTCGGTGCGCGCCACAAGGTGGACGTCCGCCCCGGCCCGCGCCTGGGCCTCCGCCAGCAGCACAATAGTTCGCGATGGGCCGCCCTGCATTTCGGCAAGGCTGTCGACGCTCTGGACGATCCGCAGGCTCATGCCGGCACGGGCTGCTGGCCAGTGGCCGGCCGGCCCTGCTCACGCGGTAGCGTCGACCTGTCCGCACAACCCGCGAGCATGATCAGCGTCCCGACAAGGAACCACATCTCGTTCATCAGCTGGGTGGAAGCCATGACCATCACCAGCAGGACCAGGGACAAGGGCAACACCAACGCGAGAGACGACAAGGCGCGCACCCAGGCTGCGCGCAGCGTGCGGGACAGGATGAAGATCACAAACAGCAGCAGGCCGACCAGGCCCTGTTCGGAAATCAACCGCAGCACGAGGGTCTTGGCAGAGAAGACCTGGCCTTCGGCATAGGCTGCCTGTTCCGGCAACAGGTACGGCGTGGCATAGAGATGCGCATTGCCTATCCCCACACCGAACCACAGCCTGTCCGAATCGACCGCCAGCCACTTTGCAATGGCCATGTCAAAATCTTCTAGGGCCATCTCCAGATTGAAGCGATCAACCGTTCGCTCGCTGATCACATCGATGACCGGGAAGCCCGCGCCCTCGGCGAAGATAACCGCGATGATCAGGGGCAGCACCACGGCCACCGCTACCAGCGTGATGGAACGGGCCGACCGTTGCACCGGCACCCGGCAGACCCACATGGCGGGCACCAAGGCAAAAGTGCCCGAGGTGCTGTAGGTCAATATCATAGCGATCAGCAGCAATAACCAGACACCGAACAGCTGCCGTCCCCGCACGTCACGCGTGGCCAGCGCGATTCCCTGAATGACCACCATGCCCAGGCCGACCGCCGTGCCGACATTGCGTGGCTCGTCGGCGAACGAGTTCATCCGATAGATGAACAATCCGTCAAAATTGACAATACCCTGTCTGATCATCTGTTCGCCGCCGCCCAGCAGCGCATTGAAGAAACCGATCGGCATAGGGTTCGTGCCCGTGGCATACCAGATGATCAGCTGTGCAAATCCCCCCGCCGCCAGCACGATCGTCGAAGCCAACCAGACACGAAACAATAGCAGGGCATCGCCAGGCCTATTGAACAGCCATGGCACCAGGATCACTGGCGATAGGCTGAAAAGATACATCAACATCTGGACCACGGCGCGAACGCTGGGACTGCGCAAAATGCTGTTGTCGATCGCGACCTGGGGCACGCTGGCCATCTGGAACGCAGAATCGACGATTGCATAAAGCACCATGATCGCAAACGGCCAACCAACGTGCAGCGTGCGCGGCGGCTGGCCCGCATAGCGCAGGCGCAGAAGGGAGACGAGGCAGAGCGGCGCCATGACCAGCTGGTAGGCCGTAAGCCGCAAGCCGAGTTCCACATTTATCCCTGTCCAGCTCACTAGAAACAACCCGAGCAGCAATGCAGCGCGCGGATTCTGCAACGCAAGCCAGGTGGATGTCACCAGAGCTGCCATAATGAACAGAACCAGCATTGCCGGTCAGCCCGCTGCGGGATCGGGGCGCAGGCGGGCCGCGATGCCGCCGAGCGTCGCTACCGGATCGCGCAGCCGCCGTGCCAGCAGCCGCGCCGGTGCCTCGATCCGGTCCAGCCCACGCGGTCTCCGGCCGAGCGCCTTGCAGCGGATGCGAGCGAGATCCTCGGCCATGCGCTGCGCCAGTCGGCCCGAGCCAGTGATGGTGTCGCCGTAGAGCCGGAAGGCGCCGAGCCGGTCGGGGACGTTCAACGCCGTCGCACCGCCCAGCGCCATGTCAACCAGCAACTCGGCATCCCAGCTGGTCCGGTTGTCCGGGTTGAAGCCGCCGCCGGCCATGAACGCCGCCCGGCTGAAATAATGCGCCTGTTGCAGATAGGTCATCGCGCCATGGCCGAAATCGGCCAGGCTCATCTGCGATGACCCGGTTTCACGAACGCGCTCCCCGGCCCTGTCGATGATCCAGCCCCGGCCGAGCAATTGCCCGAGCCCGGGATGAGCGGCAAAATGGCCGGCAACTGCCGCCAGACTGCCGGGCAGCGCCAGGTCATCGGCATTGATATAGCCAAGGATATCGCCCGTCGCCGCCGCAAAACCCTTGTTCAGCCCGTCGGCCGGCCCCTTGTCCGGATCGAGCAGCAGCGCCGACAGCCGCGGCCGCCAACATTCGAGAATCTCCCGGCTGCCATCGGTGGAACCCGGATCGACAACGATATGTTCGAGACCGGGATAATGCTGGTCATGCAGCGAGGCCAGCGCCGCCTCCAGAAAAGGGGCCTGGTTGAAAGACAGCGTGACAACCGAAATCCGGAGCGCCGCCCCCGCCTGCCCCGTCATCGTTGAACAAAGGTCCGGTCGCGCGGCGGTCCGAGCAGCAGCGCGAGAATGCAGCCGCCGACCAGGCCCAGCACCAGGGCACCGATCAGTATAATGCCCTGGCGCGGGCTGACCGGATCGGCGGTGACGGTAGCCGCGCCGAATCGCTGAGTCGCAAACGGCGTCGGGTTCCTGGCCAGCATCAGCCGCTGCTCCTCGGCCGCCCGGGTTGCAAACATCGCCTGCCGATGGTCGAGCGCCGTCACCTGCTGCAGTCGCGCATCAAGATGGGCGATGTTGCCACCCGCCCGAGCCAGCGCCCGCGCCCGCGCCCGATCATCAGCGACCTGATGCAGCCGCTCGAGCAGTGCCTTCGCGAAGGCCGGATCACGGTGCACCACCGTCAGGGTCACGACCGGGCTCTGCGGGTCTTCGTTGATGCCGATATTGCTCGCCAGCCAGGTCTGCAGCCGCGCCGCGTCGGGGGCCTGCCAGGCCGGAACCGAGGCGCCTGCAAGGCCCAATATGGCCGCAGTGGCCCGATCAGCCAGGCTCGGATGCGGCATCCAGCCGGTGCCCGTCCATTCGTCCTCGAAGATGCGGTGCATCAACGGCCGGTCGCGCGCCAGTGCGGCGGCACTGCGCGAACTGTGCAGATCCTCGAGATATAGCCGGAACGGCGTCGCCTCGGTCTCGAGCCCGACCCCGGCGAGCGCTGCCAGCCCCGACAGCGACCCGAGCCGCGGCGCCCGGTTCTCCGATCCCGGCGCCGCCGCCACCCGCATTTCGGCCAGATAGACATAATCTGCCGTACGGAGATAGGCGATGGCCATGACCAGGCTGCCCGCCATCACCAACGCGATCAACGCCCATCTCGCCTTCAGCGCCTGCCAGAACATCGCCACCAGGTCGGGGGCGGCGGTTATCGCCACCTCGGCCTGAGCATCAACCGGCTTTGATGGAAAAGGGTAATGCATCGCGGTTTGCCCTCGCACAAACTCGGATCAGGGTCCATCTTGGCCGTGCATTTTGCGCGGTTCGCGCTCCGCTGCCGCTTCGCAAAGCGCCGCGATCAGGTCGCCGCCGGTGGTGTAGGCGCGCCAGCCTAGCAACGCCTTCAGCCGCGCCACATCGACCGGCGGCGGCGGCGGCGGCTCGGCCGGTCCCTCAGCCGGCAACCGCGCCAGCCATGCCTCGGGATCCAGCCGGAACCAGCGCCCGGCATGGTCCGCCATCTGATGCGCCGTCATCGCCTCGCCGCTGGCCACCTCGATGTCGGTGGCCATCGGCGACGCCGCCAGCCGCGCCACCGCATCGACATATTCGGGCGTCCATCCCCAGTCCTCGGCGGCGCTGTCGGCCAGCGCCAGCGGCACTGCCGCCCGCCCGTTGGCAGCGCGGAACGCTGCCAGGCTCAGCCGAGCCGGCAGCACGTCGGGCCGGCCCAGCCGCGAATCATGGGCATGAAGAATGGCATTGACGGCAAAGCGCCCGGTTTCGCGGCGAATCCGGCTGATCTCCCTTGCCAGCTGCATCGCCGGACGATGCGCCACCAGCAGCCCCTTGTCGACGACATGGACCAGCCGCGCCTCCGTCGGCGCCGCGCCCAACACGTCATCGACCAGCGCTGCTGTGCCGTCGCGGTCACTTGAAACAATGTACACACTAACGGCCCGTGCCGCCGCCGCCGCCGCATTCTCCGGCGCCACTTCGGCCACATCGTCCTGGCTGCCGAGCGCCGCCAGCAGCGATGGCCCGGCCGCGGCAGTCCCGCTCACCCGCTGGCCGCGTGCCTGCAGCAACCGCGCCAGATAGGCGCCGGCCGGCATGTCGAGCCCGAGGACAAAAGCCGCGGGCACGCTGCCGGCGGACGGGGAGGATAAGGTCACCATCTCCCTATTGCGTCGCGGGCCGGTCCCGCTGTCAAGCCGAATGGCCGGTCAACACGATGTTAGGGTTTGAAGCGGGCACGCCTTCGCCGTAATGAAGCCGGGCGAGTCGACCGGTCACGCGGACCTGCCGGCATCGGCACATGGAGCAGGGACGCCATTGAGCAGTGCAGTTGTCATGAGACCCTATGCGCCGCGCAAGCGCATGTGGGTTGGCTGGCGTGTGCTGCTGGCCATGCTGTTGCTGTTCGTGGCAGCCTTCTATGGGCTGATGACCGCCGTCCTGCCAGTGCAGCTGCTGGTCATCCCGCTGGTGCCGATCCTGCTGGTTCTCGGCCTCTGCCTCTGGCTGCTGCCCGATGTCGGCGGCCTCTACGACGAGCGGTTCGAAACCTATATGTGGTGGTTCATCGGTTTCAACATGGTCTGGCCCGGCTATGTTGCGCTCGATCTGCCGGGCCTGCCGTGGATTGCGCCGCTTCGGGTGGTGATGGCGCTGCTGGTGATGACCTTCCTGTTCAACATCGCCACCTCATCCCATGCCCGGCACGAAGTCTCCCGCAGCATGAATGCCGTGCCCGTCCTCAACCGACTGTTCTGGGCGTTCTGGCTATTGACGACGGTCACGCTCGTGGTGTCGCCCGATCTGCCGGCGTCGATGAACAAATATGCCAACAACCAGATTTTCTGGACGTTGATGTTCCCGCTTGCCGCGCTGGTCGGGCGGCGCGAGGGCATGATCAAGCGTGCCTGCACGATCCTCGTCGTCACGTCCATCTTCGTCGCCTGCGTCGGCATCAACGAATACCGCATCCAGAAAGTCATCTGGATCGATTATCTGCCCCAGATCCTGCGCGCCGACGAAGAGATCATCGACCAGCTTTCCCAGCTCAATGCGCGCGCCGGCACCACCGATTACCGGGTTCGCGGCCCCCAGTTCGCCAGCCTCTACTTCGCCGAATGCCTGTCCATGGTGTTCCCGCTGGTCGTTCACTACACCTACCGCGCCAAGGACATTTTCAACAAGCTGGCGCTGCTGCTCGGCACGGCGGCGATGATCACCACCATGTACCTGACCGGCGCGCGCTCCGGCGTGATCGGCATCCTGCTGACGCTCATGCTGTATCTTCTCTTCGCCGCCGTCCGCCGCCGCGCCGAGAACCCGGTCTCGCTCGGCGCCACGGCAATGTTGATGGCCTATCCGGCCACGGTCGGCATCGTCGCGCTGCTCGTCGTCTTCTGGCGCCGCGCCCATGTCATGGTGCTCGGCGGCGGCCAGCACCAGAATTCGTCGATCGCGCGCGACGGCCAGTGGGATCGCGGCTGGAGCATTCTCGCGCGCAATCCGTTCGGCCACGGCGTCGACCGCTCGGCCGAGGTGCTCGGCTTCCGCTCGCCCAATGGCAAGATCACCATCGATTCCTATTATCTGTCGGTGATGCTCGATTATGGCATCATCGCGCTGCCCATCTTCCTGATGATGTTCTCGCTGCCGCTCTGGTACGGCTTCATCTCGCTCAAGCGCGTCCGCACCCCCGAGATGGAGCTGATCGCGCCGCTGTCGATCGGCCTGTTCAACTTCCTCATCATCAAGTCGGTGCTCAGCTCGACAAGCAACTTCCCGCTGGCCTTCATCATGCTCGGCTTCATGGTCGCGCTGATCGCCCGGATGCAGTCCGATGACGCCGTGCTCGCTCGCGAAAAGACCGATACCAGAACCGATGCCGAAGCCGACCGTCAGATCGCCGTCGCCCGCGGCAGGACGGTCATGGGCTGAAGGCATGACCAGCCGCGCCGACTATCCGCAGTTCCGCCCGATCCAGACCCGCTGGATGGACAATGATGTCTACGGTCACGTCAACAACGTCGTCTACTACAGCTGGTTCGACACAGTGGTGAACGGCCATCTGATCGAAAGCGGCCTGCTCGATATCGCCGGCGGGCCGCTGATCGGCCTCGTCGTCGAAACCTCCTGCCGCTACCATCGGCCGATCGCCTTCCCCGATATCGTCGAGGCCGGACTGCGCATCGTTCGCATCGGCAATTCCAGCATCCGCTGGGAAGTCGGCCTGTTCACCGCTGGCGAAGCCGGGCCGGCGTCGGAAGGCCATTTCATCCATGTCTATGTCGATCGCCACAGCCGCCGCCCGGTCCGCGTTCCCGATCACTGGCGGCGCACCTTGGCGGGATTGCTGCCCGCGGCGGACACATCTCTGGACTCGTTCGCCGCCCCGCTCTAGCAGCCAGCGATGACCAGCAGCAGCGTGCCTTCGGGCGACACCGTCCTCATCCTCGATTTCGGCAGCCAGGTGACGCAGCTGATCGCCCGGCGCGTCCGCGAGATCGGCGTCTATTGCGAGATCGTGCCGTTCAGCCACGGCGCCGAGGCGCTGGCCCGTCTTTCGCCCAAGGCCGTCATCCTCTCCGGCTCGCCGGCCTCGGTCGGCGATGCCGGCTCGCCGCGCGTGCCCGACGAAGTCCTCGCCGCCGGCCTGCCGATGCTCGGCATCTGCTACGGCGAGCAGGTGCTCTGCGAGCAACTCGGCGGCAAGGTCGGCAATTCCGGCCACCGCGAGTTCGGCCGCGCCGAGCTGGAGGTCATCGAGGCCTGCCCGCTGTTCGACGGGCTCTGGACGCCCGGCGAGCGCCATACCGTCTGGATGAGTCATGGCGACCGGATCGAGGCGCTGCCCCCCGGCTTCCGCGCCATCGGCCGCTCGGAAGGCGCGCCCTATGCCGCCATCGCCGATGTCGCCCGCCGCATCTACGCCTTCCAGTTCCACCCCGAGGTCGTTCACACGCCGGATGGCGCGGCGCTGCTCAAGCGCTTCGTCTGCGATGTCGCCGGGCTGGTGCCGGGCTGGAGCATGGCCGGCTTCCGCACCGCCAAGATCGCCGAGATCCGCGCCCAGGTCGGCACCGAGCAGGTGCTCTGCGGCCTGTCGGGCGGCGTCGATTCCGCCGTCGCCGCCGTCCTCATCCACGAAGCGATCGGCGACCAGCTGACTTGCGTGTTCGTCGATCATGGCCTGCTGCGCGCCGGCGAGGCCGAGCAGGTGGTCAGCCTGTTCCGCGAGCATTACGGCATCCGCCTGATCCATGTCGACGCCGGGGACACCTTCCTCGCCGGCCTCGCCGGGGTCACCGATCCCGAGAAGAAGCGCAAGTTCATCGGCGGCGCCTTCATCGACGTGTTCGAGGCGGAGGCGAAGAAGATCGGCGGCGCCCGCTTCCTCGCCCAGGGCACGCTCTATCCGGACGTCATCGAAAGCGTTTCGTTCACTGGCGGCCCCTCCGTCACCATCAAGAGCCACCACAATGTCGGCGGCCTGCCAGCACGGATGAACATGGCGCTGGTCGAACCGCTGCGCGAGCTCTTCAAGGACGAGGTCCGCCGCCTCGGCGTCGAGCTCGGCCTGCCGCCGGCCTTTGTCGGCCGCCACCCCTTCCCCGGCCCCGGCCTGGCCATCCGCATCCCCGGCGAGGTCACCAAGGAGGCCTGCGACACGCTCCGCCAGGCCGATGCTATCTATCTGGACGAAATCCGCAAGGCCGGCCTTTATGACGAGATCTGGCAGGCCTTTGCCGTGCTGCTGCCGGTTCGCACGGTCGGCGTGATGGGCGACGGCCGCACCTATGACAAGGTCTGCGCGCTCCGCGCCGTGACCAGCGTCGACGGCATGACCGCGGATGTCTACCCGTTCGAAAGCGCCTTCCTTGGCCGCGTCGCTACGCGCATCGTCAACGAGGTCAAGGGCATCAACCGCGTCGTCTACGACTATACCTCCAAACCCCCCGGCACCATCGAGTGGGAATGATTTAGGCCGCCCCTGCCCGGTCCGCCCGAGGACAGGGGTTGCTGCCTGGCCCGAAAATGGCATTGAAGATCTAGCGTTTCTTCGCGCGTTTCAGCCGACGTGCATTTGATGTCGCGCGGGCATGGACCGGCTTCACGGCACCAGCGCCAAGCGCCACACTGCGTTCGATTGCCCGGGTGCCATGTGCAATATTCCGCGCCGTCATCGCTTTCAGTTCGGACGCCGTGGGCGGCCGCCCCTTCAGCGCCATCGTCCCCAGTTGGTGAGCCTGCGTCAGCAGGTCCGCCTGAATCGCCCACCATTGTGTTGCGATGGCCGTTCCGGCTTGGGAAAACGCCGCGATCTTCTCCGGGACCATGCGCGCCAGTTCGACATGGTCCGCCTCGAGCGGTGACGCCAGCGCGGTCCGGATCATCCCCGAGCGCGCATCGATGACGTCGTGCGACGCGCCCAGCGTCTCCGACACTCTTTGTCCTGTGCGAGACATCTCAAGCGTGGCGTCCATCATGCGGATCCACAAGGTGAAGGCGTTGAGCAAGAAAGGTCTCCCGAGCAGAAGCTGTACGGGACAGGAACGCCCGGCCACGCAAATGGTAGCCAAGGAAGCGAAAATCTTTCTGCCGGCGCCTGCCCTCGCCGGCTCAGCACCAGAACCGCTTCATGTCGATCAGATCCTCATGAGCGCCGGCGGCGGCATCCAGCAACGGCTTGCGCTTGCCGCCGGCCAGCAGCCGCCCGGCATCCGGATCATCGGCAAGGCCGAGTTTCTCCAGTACCTGGGGTGCGGTCGCGAGGTCGTTGAGCGCGCCAAGCTGATCCTGAAGCCCCTCTAGCGCGGCGGTGAACTTCTTGTACCGTCGCCGTTCGCGCTTGCGCTCGAACAGGCTGACGAAGAACTCCGATGCATAGCGCAGCTTCTTGGCATCCTTGCGCAGTTCGTGGCGCGCCTCGTCGTCCGCATCGGTCAGGTCGCGTCCACCCCGCTTTACCTTGCGGCGATATCGGTCAAGCGCGGTCGCGGCGAAGTCGCGCGCGGGCTGACGGGCATGCCCGATACCGCCGGGCGCCTCCGGCCGCTCGGCCATGGAGATCCATTCCATCAGATCGAGCATCAGTAACCGTACCCGTGACGATCCCAGCACGTCCCCCACCCGATCATAGGCTGCCTCGCGTGCTGCGAGGATGCGATCGCGCAGCGTACCGGGCTTGGCACGTTCAAGCAGCACGTCGAGGTTGCGGGCGTCACCCAACTCGCCGGCCAGCCAGCGCAGGTCCTCGCGCAGCGCCGTATTGGCGTCACCGCCGATCATCGGCTTGAAGATGGAGAAGGCGGAGCGCAGCCGACGCAGCGCCACGCGCGCCTGGTGCAGGGCGTCGGCGTCGCGGCCAATTGTCAGCAGCGCTTCGTTCAGCCGAAACTGTCGCAGGCAGTTGTTGACGATATGGCGGAACGCGTCGATCGCTGTCATCCCGCCGCCGAGCGTCACGGCCTCGGCCTTGACCATTGTCACAGCGGGCCCGGCGAGCCGATAGCCCCGCTCGGCCTTGCTCTGCACGCCGAGGCGCACGGGCGCAACGGCATCGAGGCGGCGGGCGAACGCAAACAGCGCCGCCGGTTCACCCCTTTTCAGTTCGAGCTCGATTTCGCAGATCGGGGCATGCCGCTCGTCGGCCACCGCCTTGCCGCGATCCAGCACCAACTCGATCACCGCGCCGCCCTCGCTGATGAGCCAGCTGCGGCGCTCGATCCGCACCTCGAAGGCGGCGCTCAGGTCATTGATTGCCTCGCCAAGCAGCGCCCGGATCGGCGTTGCATCATCGAGGACCGGTATATCGTTCCGGATCGGGCGTTCCCATTCAGGGCGGACGAACAGGCCGGCGGCGCCGGCACCCTCCGCCTTGACGGTTTGGGTGCGTTTCCGGCCCGACCGACGGATACGAAGCGAAAGCCCCGCCCTGGACAAGGCGTGATCGGGCGTATCGAAGTAAAGCGACCGTTGCTGGGCAATGTCCGGATCGGCCGGCAACAACAGGGACGCTTCGAGCGCATCCGCCGCTTGCGGCGTCAGTTCGAGCTTCAATTCGACTTCGTCCGCCATGCAGTCCTCTTGAAACGGGTTGCGCTTCACCGCGGCCGATGTCGCGTCATCAGCGCGAACCCATAAAGCACGATGATGAATCGCCGGCATCGATGCCAGTGATTTTGCGCGCATGATCCTGTTCAGGCACTTTTCCGCTGCCCGGGTTTCCTCAAATGTCGATCTCTGCCCAAACGGCCGCATGATCGGAGCCCGCATCTGCCGGGCGGCCGACCTCTGCATAGGCATCCCAGCGCTTCGGTCGCGATCCCGGCCACATGCCCTTGCGGAAAACACCGCCGGTCTGAACACGGTCGAACAACGCTGGTGACAACAGCAGATAATCGATCTTGTTTACGGCGTTGCACAAGCCGTACGTGCCTGGATAGCCACCATCGTCAAATGACGGATGATCGAAGATGTCCCTGAGATTGGTACCCTGAAGCAGCGGCGCCAGCGGCTCGCTGCCGGGCGTGTCGTTGAAATCGCCAATGATCGCGACATGCTCCGCGCCATTGTCCACCAGGCCCTTGTAGATTTCGGCGATACGCGCGGCCTGAGCCTTGCGCCTCGCGTCGGATGCGGCCTTGCCGCCATAGCCCTTGCTCTTGAGATGATTGACCAGCACCAGCAGCCGCGTGCCGCCGGGTGTGGTGACTTCGAACTGCGGGCAATCGCGCGAAAACACGGGCTGGCCGTTCGGGAGACGATCGTCGACATGGCTGCGCAGCGCCCCGATCGGATAGCCCTCGCGGCTCATCAGTCCGACATCGATGCCGCGCTCGTCGTTACCGTCGATCAGCATGACATGGCGATAGGGGTTGCCGCCCAGCGCGCGGACGATCTCGCCGTTGAACGCCGCAAGCACCGGGCGGCTTTCGGCCTCGACCACGCCCAGAACATCGGCATCGAGGTCGATCATCACGCGTGCGGTGTTCCGCATCGCGTGCTCGTTGATCGGCTCGTCGCGCAGTTCCAGCGAGCCCACCCAATCGGCGCGGCCGTCGGCGTCGATCACGATGCCGCCGGTCTTCGGCCGGCGCAGCAGGCCACCCCGGTTCCGGCGCAGGAGAACGAAGGGGCCTGTGTCTGACTTCTCCAGCCCAAGCTCGACCATCAGGTCCGCCATTTGCGACTTGTCGGCATCGCTGTAAGCAATCTGGCCAAGGAGCGCGTTCAGCGCCGCGAACTTCTCCAGAACCGGGCGGCCCTTCTCCCAGCTGTCGAGGTTCATCGCCTTGGCGCGGTCAAACAGATTTTCGACATTGTAGACAGCGAGCTTCATTGCACCCTCCCCCTATGGCCGAGATCTTGCCTGAACCAGGTTGCAACTTGAAGACCGATCATCGGCAGGCCACCCGTCAAATAATGAGCCGGCCTTTTGCGGGGTCGTCAGATTCTCCTTGTTGAAATTGGATGGGAGCGGGAGTCAGAGCCCTCGCGGCCTAGGTGGTATCGACATTCAGCCGAAGTGCGCCTTCCTAGGAATTATATGCCTTCAGCGAGAACGATATGCCTCCGGCGGCTGGGGCCGTAGGCCCCAGACCCCGATAATCAGGCCTCCGCAAGGCGACGACAGAAGGTCCTGCGGGATCGATCAGATGATTTGGGGTCTGGGGCCTGCGGCCCCAGCCGCCGGAGGCAAGTTTCTTAAGAATGTCGATACGGCCTAGCCCCGGATGAACGCCAGCAGGTCCGAATTGACGACATCGGCATTGACCGTCAGCATGCCGTGCGAAAAACCCGGATAGATCTTGAGCGTGCCATTGCCGAGCAGCTCGGCTTGCAGCACCGCGCCGCCGGCATAGGGCACGACCTGGTCGTCGTCGCCGTGCATCGCCAGCGTCGGCACGGTGATCGCCTTCAGGTCATCGGTCTGGTCGGTTTCCGAAAATGCCTTGATGCCGTGGTAATGCGCCAGCGCGCTGCCCATCATGCCCTGCCGCCACCAGTTGCGGACCACCCCTTCAGACGCTGTCTCGCCCGGCCGGTTGAACCCGTAGAAGGGGCCCGAGGCGATATCGAGGAAGAATTGCGCGCGGTTGGCCGCAAGCGCGGCCCGAAAGCCGTCGAACACCTCGATCGGCGTGCCGGCCGGGTTTTGCGCGCCCTTGAGCATGATAGGCGGCACGGCGCTAACCAGCACGGCCTTGGCGACGCGCCCCTGAGGCTGACCGAACTTCGCGACATAGCGGGCGACTTCGCCACCCCCGGTCGAGTGGCCGATATGGACCGTATCGTGCAGGTCGAGATACTCGACCACGGCCGACGCATCCGCCGCATAATGGTCCATGTCATGGCCGCTATCGATCTGCGACGAGCGCCCATGGCCGCGCCGGTCATGCGCGACGACCCGGTAGCCCTGATTCAGGAAGAACAGCATCTGCACGTCCCAGTCATCGGAGGACAGCGGCCAGCCGTGATGGAACATGATCGGCTGGGCGTCCTTCGGCCCCCAGTCCTTGAAAAAGATCTCCGCACCGTCGGACGTGGCAACATAGGGCATGGTCATTCTCCCTCTTCGCGGACGCGAGTCTCGCCGGCCGCCGCCCGCCATCATAGCCGGGATTTGGCCGCCGCCAATCACCCCCACGCCGCCGCCTTCGCACCCTCCCGCGCCAGCCCGACAAAGGCCTTGAAGGCGGCCGACGGATGCCGCCGGCCCGGATAATAAAGACACAGCGGCGCCAGCGCCGGCATCCAGTCTGTCAGCACCGCCTCGAGGCGCCCCGCCGCGATATCCGCCCGCACATCGGCTTCCATGAAGAAGCCGATCCCCATCGCCGCCAACGCCGCTGTCCGTGCCAGGCTCGCCTCATCGAGCGTGATGCGCCCGCCCACATCCACCTGCAGCGATTGCCCGTCCTTCTCGAACGGCCAGCGAAACAGCGCCCCGTTCGGCAGCCGCACGCGGATGCAGGCATGGGCAAGCAGGTCCGGCGGCACGCGCGGCCGGCCGTGCGCCGCAAAATACCCCTGCGACGCCGCCACCACATGCCGCCGCGACGGCCCCAGCGGCACGGCGATCATGTCGCTGGGCACCAGATCGGCGCTGCGAACACCCAGATCGAACCCCTCCCCGACGATATCGACCAGTCGCCCCTCGGTCACGAGGTCGACATGCACGGCCGGGTGCCGCTCCAGGAACCGCAGCACGAGCGGTGCCAGAATCTCCCGCGCCGCGCTCGCAAAGGCATTGATCCGCAGCGTCCCCGAAACCGTCTCCTGCTGCGACCGCGCCGCGTCCATCGCCTCATGAATATCCCGCAGCGCCGGCCCCACCTGCGCCACAAAGGCCCGTCCCGCATCGGTCAACGACACGCTGCGGGTCGTACGGTTGAACAGCCGCACCCCGAGCTGCCGCTCCAGCTTGCCGATCGCATTGCTCAGCCCCGTCGTCGACAGCCCCAACTCGAGCGCCGCCGCCCGGAACGACCCCCGCCGCGCAATCGCCAGCACCGCATCCAGCTCGATCAGGCCATCGCGCATGATTATCCTGTCAACCGAAACAACACGTCCCATTTTGTCCCGATTATCACCTGACAAGTCCAGCCCTAAACTCTCCCCCGAACCACGACGGAGACACAGCATGCCCATCCAACTTCCCAATATCATCCATGCCTATTTCACGGCCGACAAAGGCCGCGACGCCGAGGCCGTTTCCGCCTGCTTCACCGATTCCGCCGTCGTCACCGACGAAGGCCACACCCACACAGGCCGACCCGCCATCGCCCACTGGAAGGCCGAAGCCTCCAACCAATACACTTATGCGGTAGAGCCCTTCGCCCTCGCCACCCAACGCGGCCAGACCGTCGTCACCAGCCACCTCGTCGGCAACTTCCCCGGCAGCCCGGTCGACCTGCGCTACCTGTTCACCCTGCAGGACGACCACATCGCCGCCCTGGAGATCAAGCCATGACCCTCCCGCCCCCCTTCCTCACCCTCGAAGGCAAGACCGCGCTGGTCACCTCCGGCACCCGCGGCGCCGGCGCCGCCACCGTCGCCCTGTTCCGCCAGCTCGGCGCCCGGGTCCTGACCACGGCCCGGACGAAGCCGGACGCCCTCGCCGACGATGATTTCGTCGCCGCCGACCTCACCCGCCCCCAAGGCTGCGCGGCGCTGGCCGACGCCGTCCGCCAGCGGCTGGGCGGCGTGGACATCATCGTCCACATGCTGGGCGGTTCCTCGGCCCCTGCCGGCGGCTACGCGGCACTGACCGACGAGGAATGGGCCAATGAGCTCGATCTCAACCTGATGCCCGCCGTCCGCCTCGACCGCGCGCTCGTCCCGGAGATGGAGGCGCGCGGCCACGGCGTCGTCATCCACGTCACCTCCATCCAGCGCACCCTGCCGCTGCCGGACGCCACCACCGCCTACGCCGCCGCCAAGGCCGCGCTGTCCACCTACAGCAAGGCCCTGTCGAAGCAGCTCGCGCCCAGCGGCGTCCGCGTCGTGCGCGTATCGCCCGGCTGGATCGAGACCGAAGCCTCCATCGACCTCGCCAAAAGACTGGCCACCGAACACGGCACCGACATCGAGGGCGGCAAGCAGATGATCATGGAATCGCTCGGCGGCATCCCGATCGGCCGCCCTGCCCGCCCGGACGAAGTCGCCAGCCTGATCGCCTTCCTCGCCTCGGACCGCGCCGCCGCCATCACCGGTACCGAACATGTCATCGACGGCGGCACCATCCCCACCGCCTGAGCCTCATTTCGCCCGCACATCCGCGTC
>NZ_JBIMKZ010000008.1:0-56237 GCF_051860865.1 Polymorphobacter sp.
CTCGCCCACCAGCCCCTCCTCGTCCTCGCCGTGCCGGTCGCCGTCGCGGTGTCGCCCACCGGCCCCGGCAATAACAGCCGCGTCCCCGCCGGTGACAGGCACCGCAAGCCCCGACACCGCCGCCGGCACCGCCTGCAACGTCGTGCCCCCGTCCATCAGCACGCCCGTCGTCGCCACGCCAACCAGGCACAGCCCGATGCCCAGCAGCAGCACGCGGCTGATCGCCGGATGGGTTGCGATCGTCCCCAGCTTCAGGTCGCGGAACTGCGGATAATAGCGCTGCAGTCCAAGCGGTCGCGCGCCCAGCAGCGCCATCAGCAGCCGCACGACGATCAGCGCCACCACAGTATAGCCGAGCAGCTGATGGATTGGTTCGAGGTCGTCGGTCAGGTAAGTCGCCGTCGCCAGCACGGCGGTTACCACATGCCAGAGCCGCAATTGCTTCATCGGTTGCATCAACCGGAGCCTTTATATCCTGCCGGATGGCTGCAGGCCCGCGTCGGCGAAAATTCGCCGCTCTCGGGACCATCGCGCCTGAACCTGTCGCGGGCCTGTCAGACGGCCCCCTTCTCCCCCGCGCCCATCCCGGCTAAGCCCGGCCGATGATCGTCACCAGGTTTGCCCCCAGCCCGACCGGCCGGCTCCATGCCGGCAATGTCCGCACCGCGCTGGTCAACTGGCTGCTGGCCAGGAAGGCGGGCGGCCGATTCCTGTTGCGGCTCGACGACACCGACATTGCCCGTTCCAGCGAGGCCGCTGCCGGGGCGATCCGGGACGATCTTGCCTGGCTCGGGCTGGTCCCGGACGGCGAGGCCCGCCAGTCGGACCGGTTCGACCGCTACGAGGCCGTGCTTGCCGGCCTTGCCGCCGAGGGCCGCGCCTACCGCGCCTATGAGACGCCCGAGGAGCTCGAACTCAAGCGCCGGGTCCAGCAGGCGCGCGGCCTGCCGCCGCTGTATGACCGCGCCGCGCTGGCGTTGACCGAGGCGGACCATGAGCAATTCGCCGCCGAGGGCCGCGCCCCGCACTGGCGGTTCCGGCTCGATCATCAGAGCCCGATCGAATGGAAGGACGGCGTCCGCGGCCCCTGTCGTTTCGATCCGGCCCAATTGTCGGATCCGGTCATCCGCCGCGCCGATGGCAGCTGGCTTTATATGCTGCCCTCGGTCATCGACGACCGGGACATGGGCGTTACCGACATCGTCCGCGGCGAGGATCATGTCACCAATTCGGCGGTGCAGTTGCAGATGTTCGCAGCACTGGGCGCTGCGCCACCGCGCCTCGCCCATCTGGCGCTGCTCACCGGCGCCGACGCGGCGCTGTCGAAGCGGATCGGCTCGGCCGGCGTCGGCGACTGGCAGGCGGACGGCATCGAGCCCCTGGCCGTCGCCGCGCTGCTCGCCCGCCTCGGCACCTCGCGGCCAGTCGAGCCGGTCGCCAGCCTCGACGCGCTGGTCGAGAGCTTCGACCTCGGAGATTTCGGCCGCGCCCCGGCCCGTTTCGATTCCGACGATCTCGCCAGCCTCAGCCAGCGCATCCTCCACATCCTGCCCTGGGACACGGTCGCCGACCGCCTGCCGAACGCCACCCCTGCCCTCTGGCACGCTGTCCAGGGCAATATTTTGCGCGTGTCGGACGTGGACATCTGGCAGCAGGTCATCGCCGGCCCCATCACATTGCAATGTGATGCCGATGACCAGGAGTATTTCGAAACTGCCCGAACGACCCTGGCCGGGCTGGACTGGGATGCAGAGATCTGGAGCCGTTGGATCGCCGCTTTGAAGCCGCTCACCGGCCGAAAGGGCAAGCCGCTGTTTCTGCCGCTCAGGCGGGCGCTGACCGGGCTCGATCATGGCCCGGAAATGGCGGCGCTGCTGCCGCTGATCGGCCGCGATGCGGCGCTTGACCGCCTGTCAACAATTGACCGGAAGTCGTAGGGAAAAGCCTGTCCAAAACTGTCCGATTCGTGTCCGAAATGCGCCGTCGCCGCACCGCTGGCGTCCCGCCGCGTGCCGATATAGGATCAAATCATGTCCTTTCTGAACCCCTCCGCTGCCGATCGACGCAGCCGCTACCTCAAGGTCGGCGGCGCCTCGATCGCCATCACCGCACTGGTCATCTATGGCTTCCTCACCGAGCACAAGACTGGCTATCTCGGCCCCGATCCCAAGCTGATCTACGCCGAAAGCTGGCCGGAAACCCGCACGAGGGAAGATGCCATCGCCGACACCCAGGCGACAATAAGGGCCCGAGAACAAAAGCTTGCGGAAGCCCGCGCCTATATCGCCACCCTGTCGGGCCAGGCCCGGATCGATGCCCAGGCGCAATATGATGCCTATGTCGATGGCGGCGGCGCCCGCAAGGAAATCCCCTATGTCCCCGCCGAACCGCCGGTGATGTGAGCAGCGATCATGCCCGCTGGATGGGCGCCGCCCTCGCGCTCGCCAGCCGCGCCGTCGGCAGCACCCACCCCAACCCCCCGGTCGGCTGCATAATCATCCAAAATAACAAGGTGATAGGTCGCGGCCACACCCAGCCCGGCGGCCGCCCCCACGCCGAAGCCATGGCCCTTCAAGGCATTAATGCCCAAGGCGCCACCGCCTATGTCACCCTCGAACCCTGCGCCCATCAAAGCCCCCGGGGGCCGGCCTGTACCGATGCGCTGATCGAAGCCGGGGTCGGCACCGTGGTGATCGCCTGCCAGGACCCCGATCCGCGAACCAATGGCGCCGGCATGGCGCGGATGCAAGCAGCTGGAATTACGGTGATTTCCGGCGTGCGCGCGGCCGAAGCGCGAGCTCTGATGCCGGGCTTCATGGCCAGTCGGCCGCACATCATCCTCAAGCTGGCGATGAGCCTCGATGGCAGCCTGGCGCTGGCCAACGGCACCAGCCAGTGGATCACCGGAAAACGCGCCCGAATTCATGCCCATATCGAGCGGGCAAGGGCCGATATGGTCCTCGTCGGCAGCGGCACGCTCGCCGCCGACCAACCCCGACTCGATGTCCGCATTCCCGGCCTCGACCGGCATCCGACGCCGGCCCTGCTCGGCAAGGGCCCGGCGCCTGATGGCTGGGCGCACTTCGAAAGCCTTGAAAAACTGGCACAATCCTCGGCCCATTCGATTCTCGTCGAAGGCGGCGCCGGGGTGGCGGCGAGCCTGTTGGCGGCCGACATGGTCGACCGGCTGCTAATCTATCGGGCGCCGATCCTGATGGGCGGCAGGGGAATTTCGCTCGGGCTAACGACGATTCCGCATGACCGCTGGATACCGGGCCGGATCATCGACCTGGGGCCGGATCGGCTTGAGACCTTCACCCGCAACCGCTAGGGCAGTCCGCATGGTCACCGGCATCATTACCGACATCGGCGAGATCACCGCCATCACCGATCGCGGCGATCTTCATATCGAAATTTCAACCGCTTACGACATGGATAGCGTGGCGGTCGGCGCCTCCATCGCCTGCTCCGGCGTCTGCCTGACCGTCGTGGAAAAAGCCCCCGGCCGCTTCCGCGTCGATGTGTCGGCCGAGACCTTGCGGCACACCGCCAAAGGCCAATGGGTGGTCGGCCGCCAGCTGAATCTCGAAAGGGCATTGAAAGTAGGCGATGAATTGGGCGGTCATATCGTCACCGGCCATGTCGATGCGGTGGGGGTGATCACCGATAAGTCGGCGGAAGGGGCGAGCACCCGATTCGGCATCCGGGTGCCAGCCAGCATCGCGCCGTTCATTGCGCCCAAGGGGTCGGTGGCGCTCGACGGGGTGTCGCTGACGGTCAATGATGTGGTGGATGCCATTGAAGGAACTGTGTTTTTCATCAATGTCATCCCGCACACCGGGCAATGGACGACCTTTGGTGCCAAGGCGGTCGGCGACGAGCTGAACATCGAGATCGATGTGCTGGCGCGCTATCTGGCACGGATGCGACAGCTGGTCGATTGACATTTTAATGTGACGAGGCGAGATGCGGATCACATTCTGATGTGAGACGACGTGATGACCTTGATCGAACGGGTACGGACATTGGTGGCGACGGGGGAGGAAACCCGCTCGGGGCTGGCGCGGGCGGCGGGGCTGCACGCCAATTCGCTGCGCGCCCTCGATGACCATGACTGGAACCCGACGGCCGAGACGCTGCGCAAGCTCGAGGACTATCTCGACAGCCGCGACCAGGGGCCGGCGCTGTCGCCGATCGAGGAGATCATCGACGAGGCGCGCAACGGCCGGATGTTCATCCTCGTTGACGACGAGGACCGCGAGAATGAGGGCGACCTGGTGATCCCGGCGCAAATGGCGACGCCCGATGCGGTCAACTTCATGGCCCGGCACGGGCGCGGGCTGATCTGCCTGTCGCTGTCCTCGGCGCGGGTGAAGCAGCTCGGCCTGCCGCTGATGGCGCAGCACAATGGCACCCGCCATGCGACGGCGTTCACCGTGTCGATCGAGGCAAAGGATGGCGTCACCACCGGGATTTCCGCCGCCGACCGGGCGCGGACGATCGCGGTCGCCATCGACGGCTCCAAGGGCGCCGAGGAAATCGTGTCGCCCGGCCATGTCTTCCCATTGGTGGCGCGCGACGGCGGCGTGCTGGTCCGCGCCGGCCATACCGAGGCTGCGGTCGATGTCTCGCGCCTCGCCGGGCTCAACCCGTCCGGCGTGATCTGCGAGATCATGAACGACGACGGCACCATGGCGCGGCTGCCCGACCTGATCCTGTTCGCGCGGCGCCACGGCATGAAGATCGGCACCATCCGCGACCTGATCGCCTACCGCCATGCCCATGACCGGCTGGTGAAGTGCATCGCCGAGGTCGACATCGAGAGTCATATCGGCGGGCGCTGGACGGCGCGGACCTATGTCAACACCGCCGAATATGCCGAGCATGTGGTGCTGCAGAAGGGCCATATCGAGCCGGGCACGCCGACGCTGGTGCGCGTCCATGCGATGTCGATTTTCTCCGACCTGTTCCTGGAGGCCAATGACCGGGCCGGGCAGTTGCAGCGCTCGATGCAGGCGATTGCCGATGCGGGCGCCGGGATCATCGTCATCATCCGCGACGGCGGCGTCGATGCCATCTCGCGGCGGATGCAGGCCGGGGCGCGCGGCGAGCCGATGGACCTGCGCGACTATGGGATCGGCGCCCAGATCCTCGTCGATCTTGGCGTGTCCGACATGATCCTGCTTTCCAACACCCACCGCAATCTTGTTGGGCTCAACGGCTATGGGCTGCGGGTGATTGGCGAACAGGCAATCCCGGCCTATGGGCAGGCCTGACCTTTCCCGCATCCGCAGAACGAGGCTTCGCCATGACCCATATTCTGATCGTTGAAGCCCGTTTCTATACCGAGATTGCCGATGCCCAGCTCGAAGGCGCGGTCGCCGTGCTCAAGGCCGCCGGCGCCAGCCATGAGCGGATCAGCGTGCCGGGCGCACTGGAAATTCCCGCCGCCATCTCGCTGGCGCACGAGACCGAGCGCTTCGACGGCTATGTGGCGCTGGGCTGCGTGATCCGCGGCGAGACCTACCATTTCGAGGTGGTCGCCGGCGAAAGCGCGCGCGGGCTGATGGCGCTGTCCCTCGACGGGATGGCGATCGGCAACGGCATCCTGACCGTGGAAAACGAGGCGCAGGCCTGGGCGCGGGCGCGCCGCAGCGAGAAGGACAAGGGCGGCGAGGCGGCAACGGCAGCGCTGGCGATGATCGCGCTGCGCGAGACGCTCGGCTGAGACCTGCAGCCGCCGGCGGGGGCCGGCGGCGAGGTTCGGGTGGTGGGCGCGACGGCGCGCCACCGATGTGTCCGAGCAGGGGGTGGGTGTGACCGGTCGACCGACGATCGCCTTTGTGGTGGGCCTGCTGACGCTGGTGCTGCTGCTGGTCGGCACCGCGCAGCTGGCGCGCCGGCTGCCGAGCCATGGCCTGTCATTCCGGTCCGAGGCCGCGGGCCCGCTGTTCATCGACCAGGTGGCGGGGCGCGACGACCTCCGCGTTCCGCTGCAAGTGATCGCCATCGGCGCGCCGGCGACCGGCGGCGAGATTGTGCCGACCGGCCGCGTCGACGCCGTGCGCCGCGGCGAGCGGCTGATCACCGCCGATGCGCTGGCCAGCCAGGACCGGCTTGCCGCCATGGCCGAGACCGGCCCGCTGGGCTTCCGGCTGCGCGACGCCGACGGCCGGCCGGTGTTCCTGCTGCGCGACCGCACGCCGACGCCGCTGGGCTGGCCGTTCTGGACGGCGGCGCTGGCCGGGCTGGCCGGCGCGCTGACCGCGCTGTGGGTGCTGGTGCTGCGGCCGCGCGACCCGGCGGCGCGGGCCATTGCCCTGGCGGGGATGGCGCTGTGCATCGCCGCGCTGCCGTTCGCCGTGCTGCAGAATGGCGAGATGATCGTCGGCGGCCGGCTGTGGCGGGCGCTGGTGACGACCAACTGGGTCGGCGCCCATGCCTTCGGGGCGGGGCTGATCGGATTCTTCGCCTGGTTTCCCCAGCCTTTGGGCAGCGCCGGGGGGCGGCGCGCGGGGCTGGCCGGGCTGGCCGGAGTGGGGCTGCTGGTGCTGGTGGCCGGCCAGCGCGGCTGGCTCGACTATGCCGGTATGGGGGTTCTGGTGTTCGCGGACTTCCTGGCCATCGTCGCGCTGGTGGCGGTGCAGTGGCGGCGGTCTCGCGGCAACCCGCTCGGCCGGGCGGCGTTGCGGTTGGTCGGCAGCGCGACGGTGGCCAGCCTGGCGCTGTTCGTGCTGATCACCTATCTGCCGCCGTTGGTGGGGGCCTCGGCGACATGGGCCGATCCGCTGGCGTTCGTGCTGATGCTGCCGCCGTTCGGGGCGATCGCCATCGGCGTCACCCGCGGCTGGATGCTCGACCTCGACCGCTGGGCCTGGCGGCTGCTGGCGTCGGCGCTGTCCCTGTTCCTGATCATCGGCGTCGACCTGGTGCTGGTGATGGCCGCACGGCTGGCGCCGGACACCGCGACGACCATTGCCATCGTGCTCGGCGCGGCGCTGTGGATCGTCATGCGGCAGGCGCTGATCGAGCGGTTCTTCACCCGCGGCCGCCGCGACGGGGCGGCGCTGCTGGCGCAGAGCGGCGAGATTGCGCTGGGCGCCACCGATGCCGAGCGCTTCGACCGCTGGACGCGGGCGCTGGAGCGCTGGTTCCGGCCCTTGTCCATCCTGCCGGTGGCGCATGCCGGGCCGGCGCGGCTGGAGGAGGCCGGGGTGTCGATGCTGGTGGGGGCGCCGCCGTTCGGCGGGGCGCTGAGGCTCTATGCCGCCGACCAGGGCCGCAGCCTGTTCCGGCGCGGCGACGTGGCACTGGTCGATGCGCTGGGCCATCTGTGCGCGCAGACCGATGCGGCGCGGCAGGCCTATGACCGGGGCATGGACGAGGAGCGCGAGCGGATCGCTCGCGACCTGCACGACGATGTCGGCGGGCGGCTGGTGACCAGCCTGCACCGCAGCGCGCTCGACGAGGCGCAGCGCGACGTGCGCGGCGCCATCGGCGAGATGCGGCAGCTGCTGGCCGGGCTGCGCGGCGGCGGGCGGCTGCTCTCCGAGGTGATCGCCACCTGCCGGATCGATGCCGGCGACCGGCTGGCGGCGGCGGGGATCGTGCTCGACTGGCCGACGGCGGCGCCGACGGCCGACCACCAGCTGCGCTATTCGGTGTTCCGCGCCGTGGAGGCGACGCTGCGCGAGGCGATCACCAATGTGCTGCGCCATGCCGAGGCGGGGCGCGTCGCGGTGGCCATCGAGGTGAGGCAGGAGGCGGGGGCACCGATGCTGTGCATGACCTTCGGCGATGACGGGATCGGGCTGGCGGGGGCGCAGGCCGAGGCGCGAGCACAGGGAGGCGAGCAAGCGGGGGGACGCGGGCTGGCCAACATGCGCAAGCGGATCGGCGAGGTGGGCGGCGAGATTGCGCTGGACAGCGGCCACGGCACACGGATCCTGGTGCGGGTGCCGCTGGAGCCGCCCCCAAAATTGGGGGAAGCGGGCCGTCGGCAATGGGGATAGCAATCAGGCCATGACCGCGATGACCCCGACAGCCGGGATCCCCGATGCCCCCGGGGCGCGGCGGCGATGATGTCGGTTCTGATTGTCGAGGATATCCCACCGACGCGGGCCTGGCTGGAGGCGCTGGTGCAGCGCCTGTATCCCGACGCGCCGGTGGCCTGCTGCGGCTCGCTGCGCGCCGGGCTGGCATGGCTGGCCGGCCAGCCGGCGGACGGGGACTTTCTCTGCCTGATCGACCTCGGGCTGCCGGACGGTTCCGGCATCGAGCTGATCCGGCGGATCGGCCAGGCGCTGCCCGGCGCGCGGATCGTGGTTTCGACGCTCTACGACGACGATGCCAATGTCCTCGCGGCGCTGGCGGCCGGGGCGACCGGCTATCTGCTCAAGGATGAGGAAGGCGAGGCGATCGAAGCCCGGCTGCGCGGGCTGGGGCGCGGCGAGGTGGCGATGACGCCGAGCATCTCGCGACGCATCCTCGAGCATTTCCGCCGCCATGCCGGCTTCTTCGCCGTGGACAGCGCCGTGGCGCTGTCGCCGCGCGAGGTGGACGTGCTGCGGCTGATCGGGCGGGGGCTGACGGCCGCCGAGGCGGCCGGGATGTTGGGGATCAGCGCCCAGACGACGGCGGGCTACATCAAGGCGATCTACCGCAAGCTCGATGTAAACAACCGCGCCGAGGCGGCGCTGGAGGCGGCGAAGCGCGGGCTGGTCTGAGGCCCCCCTTGTCCCCCGATTCAGGGGGATGTGCGCTGCGGCAATCACGGTAGGGCTGGCCGGACCGACGCCGCCGGCCTGCTGCCGGAGGCCGGGGCGCGAAGGGGCTTTCCGATAATGCCGATCAAGGGATGCACGATGATGAAAAGACTGGCCATCGGGGTGGCGATGGCCTCAACGGCGATGGCCGCGCAGCCCGCGCAGGCAATGTTGTCCTATGTATTCAATGCCGATGAGGGGCTGTTCGCATTCGAGACCCCCGGGTTCGTCACCCATGACACCGATATCGACGCCAGCGCGATGATCTACTGCGTGACCGGCTATGTCCAATATGTCTGCGAGCGGGCGATGTTTCGCGCGACGCCGACCGGCGATTCGCTGGTACTGAGCATCCGCCATGCGGTGAACGGAGATGTCTTCCAGCGGCGGAATGTCTTTCCTGCAGGCGGGTTCTTGAAGGTGGGGATGGTGGCGGACCCCAATACGCGGGCCAACCTCTATATCTCGGGGACGCCGGAAGCGGCAGCCGCCGTGCCGGAGCCGGCGACCTGGGCGATGTTGATCGGCGGGTTCGGGATGGTGGGGGCGGCGATGCGGCGGCGCGGGGCAGGGCTCGTGCGCGCCTGACCTGCAGGTGACCGGGACTAGAGCGCGCCGGCGATGGCCAGGGCTGCGAGGATGAAGGTGATCACCGCCTCCACATAGGCGCGGATGGCGAGGCCGGCGGCGCGCAGCGTGGTGATGCCGAGGCTGAGGCGGAACTGGCGGGTCTGGACGACCAGATACCAGAGGGTGGCGAGGAAGGCGAAGGCCTCCGCGCCGCCCTTGAAGCCGATGACAGGCTCGCGGCCGAAGGTGATGGCGAGGGCGATCATCAGCGTATAGACGGCGGCGAGGTAGCATTGGCCGTAGAAAACCGGGCGGAGATATTTGCGCTCCACCGGATGGCCGCTGGCGACGACATGGCGCCAGGCGGCGAACAGCGGCAGCAGCGCGAACAGCACCGAGCGGGCGACGATGAGATTCTCGTCCGACGCGGTGATGGCGCGGGCGATGGCGGTGTTGCGGGCGATGCCGGGGCCGCCGGTGGCAAGCTCGATGAGATGCATCAGCGCGATGGTGATCAGCAGGAATAGGGGGGGGCTGAGCGTGTCGGTGTACCGCTCCTTGGCTGATTCGGTTTGCTCATGGTTCGAATATCGGATCATTTTGAGCGGGCGGGTGATGACACGCCACAGGGTGAGCGGATAATATATGATCCAGGACAACAGCTCGAACAGCAGGTCCTCGAAGGATTGCAGCAGTTTCAGCAGGTCCATGAGGGAGGGGTACGCTTTTTGCCGCAGGTGGCCAAGAGGGCAGGAACAACGGGTGGACCCCCTGATTTGACAGAATTATTTACTGAATATTGAAAATGGAGCTGACGATGTACTTGATGCGGACGGGCATGGTGGCGATGGCGATGGTCTCTCAGGCGCCGGTGGTGGCGCAGGAGACGCCGGCAGGGCTGAAGGACATGGTCGGCGCCCGCGCCGGACAGGCCGAGGATGAGCTGGGGCGGCGCGGCTACCGGTTCGTGCGGACGCAGGAAGGCGACGACCGGAAATGGAGCTTCTGGTTCGATGCGACCTATGGCCGCTGCGTGTCGATCACCACCGCCGACGGGCGCTACCAGTCGATCGTCGAGGCGCCCGTGGCGGACTGCCAGGGCGGCGGGGCGGCGGCGACGGCCCAGAGCGGAAGCGGCGCGGCCGGCGATGGGCCGAACGGACCGCGCTATACCGTCGACGGGCGGCCGGTCGAGCTGGGGCTGGTCTGCTTCGGCGAGGGGCAGAAGCCATCGTTCGCCAACCGGCCGGGCTGGACCTGGAACTGGGACACCGACCGCTATGACATGGGCACGCGGATGGAGATGAGCCCGCAGGCGTTCGACGCCTCGGTGACCGTGCAGCTGTGGGAGAGTGGCGGGCGAATCCGGCTGCCGAAATCGCTGGTGCCGCCGCTGCATTCGGGCGGCAATTACGGCTGGTGGGCGCTGAACGACGTCGTCGCGCTACCGGACAAGATCACTGCCAGCTACCGGCTGAACGGGCTGAACAAGCCGAAGGTTTCGGTCGACCGGCGGGCCGGGCGGATCACCATCCTCGGCCTGGAGCCCTATGCGTTCCGGGGGCAGTGCGATGTCATCGACGGCGAGGACCATCGCCGGTTCTGACTGTCACTTGCGGCGCATTTGCGTTGGCATCGGTGATTTCCTAAGAAGACTGCCTCCTTTCATTCTGGAATCATGAAATGGCTGATCCGGCGCCGGCTGCTGCCGCCTCTGACCTTGATATTGCGCTCGAACGGGACGGATTTGCCCGCGGGCTGATCCGTGAGCTGGCCGGGACGCTGGAGGATGTGGTCGGCGTGCAGGAGGCCTCGGGCTATATCAGCGTGGTCGGCATGGCGATCGGCGAGCAGATCGATAGCGCCTATCGGCGGGGCTTTGCCGTCGAGCGGCTGTCCCGGGCGCAGGTCGCCGAGGTGCTCGTCGACCTGAAGCGGCGGATCCAGGGCGATTTCTACATCATCGAGGAGACCGAGGACCGGATCGTGCTCGGCAACCGGACGTGTCCGTTCGGCGAAATGGTGTACGACCGGCCGTCCCTGTGCATGATGACGTCCAACGTCTTTGGCCATGTGTCAGCGCAGAACCTCGGCTATGCAGCGATCGACCTTGAGCGGACGATCGCCAGGGGCGACGGCGAATGCCGGGTGGTCGTGTATCTGCGGCCGAGCGAGGAGACGCCGGTGCGGGCGCGCGAGTATTTCGAGCGTTGAGCGTATCGGCCCTCGATGCGGCGGCGGTGCTCGAGGGCCTGGCCGAGGTGGCGCTGCTGGTCGATGAGGCCGGGACCATCGTCCATGGCAACCGTGCAGGGCTGCTGCTGCTGGGCGAGGGCGTGGTGGGCCAGCCGATCCTGTCCATCGAGGCGCAGTCGCCGCAGCGGCTGGCGCAGTTCGTGCAACGCTGCCGGGGCTCTCGCCAGCCGATCGTCGGGACGATCGGGCTGAGCGCTGCCCATGGTGGCAAATGCCCGTGCCGGGGCAGCGTGGTGGGCTATGGGGCCGACCGGCTGGTGTTGCTGCGGCTGAACCGGGCGGACGAGGCGAAATTCGCGCTGCTGGCGCGCAAGCTGGCCGAGCTGACTGCCGAAGTGCGCGCGCATCAGCGGACCGGGGCGATCCTGCGTGAGACGGTCAGCGAGCGCGAGCTGCTGCTGCGCGAACTGCAGCACCGGGTGAGCAACAACATGCAGATGCTGTCCGGCATCCTCTATGGCGCCGAGCGCGAGGCGAGCAGCGACGAGGCGAAGATGGCGCTGCGGGAAGCGGCGACCCGGTTCGGGGCGATCAGCGCCGTGCAGCAGCTGCTCTACCAGTCCAACCATCTCGACAGTGTCAGCGCGCCGGCGTTCGTGGAGGCCCTGGGCAGGGCGGTGACGGGGATGGGACCGGACGTGATCGAACTGCAGGTGGAGGCCGACCCAGTACAGCTCCCGATCGGGGTGGCGCCGTCGCTGGCGCTGATCCTCAACGAGCTGCTGACCAACGCGGTGAAATATGGGCATCCGGCGACCGGCATGCAGCAGATCAGCGCCAGCCTGAAGGCGGAGGCCGGCGCGCTGATGCTGGTGGTGGCCGACAATGGCCCGGGGTTCAGCTCTGACCTGGGACAGCGGCGGGCCTCCGGATTGGGGCTCGTGCGGGGGCTGCTGCGGCAGCTTGGCGGAACGTTGTCGATCCATTATGACGCCGGTGCGCGTTGCGTAGTGCGGGTGCCCGATTCAAGATAAAGATACTGAGAGGTTGCAATCGCACGATGCCCGCATTCACTGCATCCGCGTCGCTCGCTGCCGGAGCGAAACCGCCGGAATTGCCCGTTACCGGCGAGGACGTCACATTGACTGACACCGGCCCGGCGCGAAGACGCATCCTGATCGTCGAGGACGAATATTTCGTCGCGCTGACGATGGAAGATGCGCTGACCGATGCGGGCTATGAGGTGATCGGCGTCGAGGTCTCCGGCGAGGAGGCGGTGGTGCGCGTGCAGGCCGAGCGGCCGGACCTGATCCTGATGGACATAAGGCTGGCCGGGACGATGGACGGCATCGATGCGGCGCTGCAGCTACGGCCGATCGGCTCGCGCGTGCTGTTTTCCAGCGCCCATTCGGACGGGGCGACACGGGCGCGGGGCCAGGAAGCGCAGCCGGTGGGCTGGCTGACCAAGCCGTTCACGACGACCTCGCTGCTCGCCGCCGTGGCGCGGGCGTTGCAGGAGCCGATGGCCAACTGATCCCGCCGATGCAGGGCCACGGCGCGGCATCAATGCAAAAATGCACTGTTTGGTTGCGATTTTGCTGGATTGCGGCCGGCGCCCCGACATGAAAGAGCCCATGCAGCTTGGCGGAACGCCATTTGCGGGGAGAGAGACGTGCGCGACATCGATCATTTCATTGGCGGCGCCAGTGTGCGCGGGACATCCGGGCGGTTTGCGCCGGTCTACAACCCGAACACCGGGCTGGAACAGGCGCGGGTGCAGCTGGCCACGGTCGAGGAAATGCAGGCGGCCATCGCCAATTCGGTCGAGGCGCAGCGCAGCTGGCGCGAGGTCAATCCGCAGCGCCGCGCGCGGGTGATGTTCGAGTTCAAGCGGCTGATCGAGCGTGACATGAATGCGCTGGCCGAGCTGCTATCCTCCGAGCATGGCAAGGTCGTCGCCGACAGCAAGGGCGACATCCAGCGCGGACTCGAGGTGGTGGAATTCGCCTGCGGCATCCCGCATTTGCTGAAGGGCGACTACACGATGGGTGCCGGGCCGGGGATCGATGTCTATTCGATGCGCCAGCCGCTCGGCGTGGTGGCCGGCATCACCCCGTTCAACTTCCCGGCGATGATCCCGATGTGGATGTTCGCGGTCGGCATCGCCTGCGGTAACTCGTTCATTCTGAAGCCTTCCGAGCGCGATCCCTCGGTGCCGGTGCGGCTGGCCGAGCTGATGATGGAGGCCGGGCTGCCGGCCGGCGTGCTCAATGTCGTCCACGGCGACAAGGTGTCGGTAGATGCGATCCTCGATGCGCCCGAGATCAAGGCGGTGAGCTTCGTCGGCTCCTCCGACATCGCGCATTATGTCTATTCGCGCGGCACGGCCGCCGGCAAGCGCGTCCAAGCGATGGGCGGGGCGAAGAACCATGGCGTGGTGATGCCCGATGCCGACATGGACCAGACCATCGCCGACCTGATGGGCGCGGCCTTCGGCTCGGCCGGCGAGCGCTGCATGGCATTGCCGGTGGTGGTGCCGGTGGGTGCGGAGACCGCCAACAAGCTGCGCGAGGCGCTGGTGCCGGCAATCGAGGCGCTGCAGGTCGGCGTCTCCAACGATACGGCCGCGCATTATGGCCCGGTGGTGTCGGCGGCGCACAAGGCCAAGATCGAGAGCTATATCGAGATGGGCGTGTCCGAAGGCGCCGAGCTGGTGGTCGATGGCCGCGGGCTGGTGCTGCAGGGTCATGAGAAGGGCTTTTTCGTCGGGCCGAGCCTGTTCGACCATGTCAAGCCGCACCACCAGTCCTATCAGGAGGAGATCTTCGGGCCGGTGCTGCAGATGGTTCGCGCCGAGACGCTCGGCGAGGCGCTGAAGCTGCCGTCCGAGCATCAATATGGCAATGGCGTGGCGATCTTCACCCGCAACGGTGCGGCGGCGCGGGCTTTTGCCGCCAATGTCGAGGTCGGCATGGTCGGCATCAATGTGCCGATCCCGGTGCCGGTGGCCTATCACACCTTCGGCGGCTGGAAGCGGTCGGCGTTCGGCGACAGCAACGTCCATGGCCCGGAGGGCGTGCGCTTCTACACCAAGATCAAGACGGTGACGCAGCGCTGGCCGACGGGTGAGGCGGTGGTCGATTCGAGCTTCGTCATCCCGACGATGAAGTAAGGACGAGCTATGCGTATCGGGATCATCGGACTCGGCAACATGGGCGGCGGCATGGCCGCCAATCTGGCCAAGGCCGGCCATGAGGTGATGGCATTCGACCTGTCCGCCGACGCGCTGGGACGCGCGGTGACGGCGGGCTGCACGGCGGCGACCAGCGCCGCCGAGGCAGCGACCGGCGCCGAGGCGGTGGTGACGATGCTGCCGGCCGGCACCCATGTTCGCGATGTCTATCAGAATTCGGTGTTCGGCGCGGCGACGCCCGGCACGCTGCTGCTGGACTGCTCGACGATCGATGTCGACAGCGCGCGGGCGGTGGCGGCGGCCGCCGAGGCGGCGGGCTTCGTGATGTGCGACGCGCCGGTATCGGGCGGGATCGCCGCGGCCAATGGCGGCACGCTGACCTTCATGGTCGGCGGCAGTGCCGAGGCCTTTGCCCGGGCCGAGCCGGTGCTCGGCGCGATGGGCAAGGCGATTCTCCATGCCGGCGGCGTGGGCGCCGGGCAGGCAGCGAAGATCTGCAACAACATGCTGCTCGGCGCCTCGATGATCGCGACTGCGGAAGCGTTCGTGCTGGCGCAGAAGCTGGGGCTCGATGCCCAGACCTTCTTCGACATCAGCTCGAAGGCCAGCGGGCAGAACTGGTCGATGACCAGCTATTGCCCGGTGCCGGGGCCGGTGCCGACGGCGCCGTCCAACCGCGATTACCAGGGCGGGTTCGCCTCGGCGCTGATGCTGAAGGACCTGAAGCTGGCGGTGGCCGCGGCGCAGTCGGCCGGGGCCAGCGTGCCGATGGGCGCCAATGCCGAGGCACTCTACCAGCTCTTTGCCGGGATGGGCGGCGCGGGGCTCGATTTCTCGGGGATCATCAAGCTGCTCGATGGCAGCTGGCGCAGCTGAAAACAAAAGGGGCGGGCCGGTGACGGCCCGCCCCTGATCGGCTTTACGGCATCACGACCGTATCGATGACATGGATGATGCCGTTGGTCTGCGCCAGATCGGTGGCGACGACCGTGGCCTTGCCGCCCTTGGCGTCGGTGAGGATAACCTTGCCGTTCTCGATCGAACCCGTGAGCTTGCCGCCCTGAACGGTGGTCAGCACGGCCTTGCCGCCGCCAGCCTTGATGGCGGCGAGGACATCGGCGGCGGCGAGCCGGCCGGGGACGACGTGATAGGTGAGGATGGAGGTCAGCGTTGCCTTGTTCTCGGGCTTGACCAGCGTCTCGACGGTGCCGGCCGGCAGCTTGGCAAATGCGGCATTGGTGGGAGCGAACACGGTGAACGGACCGGGGCCGGAAAGGGTGTCGACAAGGCCGGCGGCCTTGACGGCGGTGACCAGCGTGGTGTGATCGGCCGAGGCGACCGCGCCATCGACGATGGTGGCCGAAGCCGGAACGGTGACAGTGATGGCGAGGGCCGCGAGGCCGGCGCGAAGCATGGTCTTCGAAATCATCGTGGAAACTCCTGCTGTTTCAGTTCTGGCATCCATCGGGATACGCCGCTGTTCTTGCGGATGCTTTGGCGCCAGTCAGATCAGCAAAGAGCCGCAGGGTCTTTTGTCGCAGGATGGTGCTGATGACCTGTGGCAACGGCGCGACGGAACGATTTTTTTCCTGCATTATCGGCCTTGGGCAGCCGACAGACTGGCTGGCTGCCCAAGGCCGACGCCGACGATTGTCGACACCGATTGCGCTCGCGCCTGTCTGCGGTCGGTCAGACGGCGCTGAGCTTTCCGGTGGCAATCACGGGACCTGTTGGCAGGCCCGTGGGGCTGCCGCCGGTCGGTTCAATGGAAATGGCCAGCACGGCGCCCGGTTGCAACCCCGATATGCGCTGCGACGATATGGCATGGGCGTTTGGCGCATCGATGCTGATGACGCCAAGCGAGCGCGGCGGGGCGTCGCCTTCGATCACCCAGAGCTCTGGCACGCTGTCGCCGTCGCTGCGGGTGGTGGCGGGGGTGAGGACGACGGTGCCGCGCAGCGGATCGAAGGTGGCGGCGAGTAGCGGCTTGCCATCGGCATCGGCGAGGCTGGCGGCGAGCAGGGCCGGGGTCGCCGGCGAGGCAGAGGCCGGCGGGGTCGAGGCCGGGGTGCGGATCATTACCGGCGGCGTATTCGGATTGGCGATGACCAGCGCCAGCGCCGCCAGTGCCGGGGCGCCGAGGCCGAGACCGCGCCACAGCGGCAGGCTGTTCCACAGGCCGGGGCGGCGAATCGGCGCGGGGGCGGCGACCGGACCACGGGGCGCTGCCGGGGTGATCTCGCCGAGCACACCCTGCCAGACGCTGGCCGGCGGCAGCACCGGCGCGGTCTCCCCGTCGAGCGCGCCGAGCACGGACTGCCAGTGCTCGACCTCGGCGCGGAATTTTTCGTCCGAGCGCAGCCGCAGCTGGGAGGCCTGACGGTCCTCGCGGCTGAGGGCGCCGAGCGCATAGTCCATCGCCAATGCCTGATCGGGCGACAGCTCGGCGGTCTCGGCCGGTGGCCGGGGCTGGTCAGGAGGCATGGCGCTCATCACGTGGTCAGAGAATCGCGCATGCGCAGGATGCCGCGGCGGACCCAGCTCTTGAGGGTGCCGACCGGCACGCCTTCGCGCGCGGCCAGCGCCTCATAGGTCAGGCCTTCGAAATAGCAGCTGCGGATGATAGCGGCGTGGCGCGGATCGAGGCCGGCCAGTGCCGCCTCGACGGTGGTCGCGGCCTGGGCGGTCTCGATCATCGCGTCGGCGGTGGGGGCCTCATCGGCGATCTCGGCGGCGGCATCGAGCGCCGCGGTGGGGCGGATCTTGCGGGCGCGAATCCGGTCGATCGCCCGGTTGCGGGCGATGGTGGCGGTCCAGGTAATGGCGCTGGCGCGGGTGGAATCGAATTCCGCCGCCTTTCTCCAGATCGTCACATAAACCTCCTGCAGCACGTCCTCGGCTTCCGCTCGCTCAATGACTATACGAAGGATTACGGCAAACAGCTTCGCCGATGTGCGGTCATAAAAGTCACGGAACGCCGATTGGTCGCCGTCGGCGGCGCGGGACAGCAGCGAGGCGAGCTCGGCGGCGCTCATGCGGGGCGGCTCAAAGCGGCCTCAGCCGCATCTGGATGGGACCGTCGGCGCGGCCATGGACGAACTGGTCGACAAAGTCATTGTCCGGCTGGTCGATCTGCGAAACCGGGCCGTGCCAGATGATCCGGCCTTCGTAAAGCATGGCGATATTGTCGGCGATATGACGGGCGCTGGCCATGTCGTGGGTGATGGTCAGTGCGGTCAGGCCGAGGTCGGTAACCTGCTGGCGGATCAGGCGATTGATGACATCGGCCATGATCGGATCGAGGCCGGTGGTCGGCTCGTCGAAGAAGATGATCTCGGGCTGCATGGCGATGGCGCGGGCCAGCGCGACGCGCTTCTGCATGCCGCCGGACAGCTCGTTGGGCTTGAGATCGGCGACTTCGGACCCGAGGCCGACGCGGGCCAGCGTGTCGATCGCCTTCGCTCGCTGTTCGCGCGCCGGACCTTCCAGCGCGAAGCTGACATTGCGCCAGATCGGCAGCGAATCAAACAGGGCGCCACCCTGGAACAGCATGGCGAAGCGGGCGCGGTGGCGGGCCAGCGCATTGCCCCTGAGGCCCACGGTTTCCTCGTCGTCGATGCGGATGCTGCCCGAATCGGGGCGGAGCAGGCCGAGGATGCACTTGAGCAGCACCGACTTGCCGGTGCCCGAGCCGCCGATGATGACGGTCGATTCGCCGCGCGCGACGTCGAGATCGATGCCGGTCAGCACCTGCTTGGCGCCGAAGGCCTTGGTGACACCGGAGAGGCTGATGCGAGAGACCATCAGCCGAACACGATCACGGTGATAATGAGGTTGGAGAGCAGGATCAGGATGAAGGCCGAGACCACGGCGTTGGTGGTGGCGCGGCCGACGCCGGCGGCGCCGCCCGAGCTGTGATAGCCATGGTAGCAGCCGGTCAGCGCGATGAAGAAGCCGAAAACGGCGGCTTTGACCATCGAGGAGATGATGTCGTCGGCCTCCAGATACTGGGCGGTGGTCTTGAGATAGCTCGCGGAATTGAAGCCGAGGCGGGTGGTGGCGAGCAGCCAGCCGCCCATGACGCCGAGCGCGTTGGAGACCAGCACCAGCAGCGGCATGACGAGGACGGCGGCGAGCAGGCGCGGCGCGACCAGATAGCGCAGCGGATCGGTGCGCAGCGTGGCCAGCGCATCGATCTGCTCGGTGACGCGCATGGTGCCGAGCTCGGCTGCCATGGCGCTGGCGACGCGGCCGGCGACCATCAGGCCGCCGAGCACCGGGCCGAGCTCGCGGACGATGCCGATGACGGTGACGGCGGGGACGGTGCTGGCGGCGTTGAAGCGGCTGCCGCCGATGAAGATCTGCTGGGCCAGCGCCGAGCCGGTGAACAGCGCGGTGAGGCCGACGACGGGGAGCGAGAACCAGCCGATGACCAGCATCTGCTGGAACAGCTGCGATGGATACCAGCGCGGGGTGACAACACGGGTGACGACCTGGCCGGCGAAGCGCGCCAGCCGGCCGATGGCAGCGAGGAGGCCGATGACGAGCTGGCCGAGCGCGACCAGCGCGTGAACAAGGGGGGCAAGAACGCGCATTGACCGACTACCGATAGGACCGCGTGTAGCGCGCGCCAAGCCCTGTCAGCATTTCATAGTCGGTTCGGCCGGCGGCCCGGGCGGCGGCGGGGATGTCGAAGGCGATCTCCAGAGGATCGCCTTCGGCGACGGCGGGGGCATGGGTGACGTCGATGACGAGGAGATCCATCGAGACGCGGCCGAGCACGGGGTGGCGGCGCCCCTCGATCAGCGCATGGCCCCACGAATGATCCTGGCCGGCGAGCGCGCGCGGATAGCCATCGGCATAGCCCAGCGCGACGGTGGCGGTGCGCAGCGGGCGCGGGGCGATGAAGCTGGCGCCGTAGCCGATGGCGGCGCCGGCAGGGACATCCCGCAGCTGGAGGACGGGGGCGACGAGGTGCAGCACCGGGTGGAAGCCGGCGGCCGAGGGGCCGCCGCCGTAAAGGCCGATGCCGGGGCGGGTGAGGCCGAAGTGAAAGGCCGGGCCGAGACCGATGCCGGCGGAATTGGCGAGCGCGGCGCGGGCGGAAGGGAAATGGGCGAGGGCCTGCTGGAAGCGGTCGCGCTGGGCAGCGTTCTGCGGATGGGCGGGTTCGTCGGCGCAGGCGAGGTGGCTGTGCAGCGTGTGGAGGGGGATGCCGTCCAGCGCGGCGAGATCGGCGGCGGCGAGGCCGAGGCGGTTGATGCCGGTGTCGACCATGGCGTCGGCCGGGCAGCCGGTCTGGCGCCAGAGCGCGGCCTGGGCCGGGGTGTTGAGGATCGGCGCGAAGGCGGGGCCGAGCGCGGCGGCCTGGTCCATCTCGGGCGGCGTGATGCCATGGAGGACGGCGACGCGGACGTTGGCGGGCAGCGGGCCGAGCGCGGCGGCCTCGGCCCAGGAAGCCACGAAGACATCGCGGCAGCCGGCGTCGGCGAGGGCAGCGAGCAGCGGGCGGGCGCCGAGGCCATAGCCATCGGCCTTGAGGGCGGCACCGCAGGTGGCGGCGCCGCTGGCGGTAGCCAGGGCGCGCCAGTTGGCGACGACGGCGCCGGTATCGACGATCAGGCGCGGTTGCGACATGGCCACCGCTTAGCTTCCATGCCGGCGCCTGTCACTCTATGCTCCCCACGCTATGGTGAGTTCATGCCGTGGAAAGCCGTTGGTGCGTAAAAGAATTTTGAAGCAGCCTGTGCTGCCGATGGGATGACGATAATGAAGACGCTGACCAAAGCCCTGATTGCCCTGTTCGCCGTTGGCGGCATCGCAGCCGGCGTGGCCATGGCGCAGCCGCAGCCGCGGCCGGACACCGAATTCTGTGCCAAGATGCGCGCCCAGAACCCCGGCGGCATCTGCAGCCCCAAGGGCGAATATGTGACGCCCGACAAGGTCTATCTGCCCGATGGCCGGGTCGTCAGCCGCAATACCGGCTGATCGGTCCTAGTCGAACAGCGACGAGACCGAGCTTTCCTCGCTGGTGCGGCGCATCGCTTCGGCGAGCAGCGGCGCGATGGTGATGTGGCGGATGCGCGAGGCGGCGCGCACCGCCGGCACGGCGGCGATCGAATCGGTGATGACCAGTTCGGTCAGCGCCGAGCCCTCGACACGGGCGACGGCGCCGCCGGACAGCACGCCGTGCGTGATATAGGCGGTGGCGCCGCGGGCGCCGGCCTCGATGAGGGCGGCGGCGGCGTTGCATAGCGTGCCGCCTGAATCGACGATGTCGTCGACGAGGACGCAATAGCGGTCCCGGACGTCACCGATGATGTTCATGACTTCCGATTCACCGGCACGCTCGCGGCGCTTGTCGACGATTGCCAGCGGCGCGTTGCCGAGGCGCTTGGCCAGGGCGCGGGCGCGGACGACGCCGCCGACATCGGGCGAAACAACGGTGATATTGTCCTTGGGCAGCCGCGAATTGATGTCCGACGCCATCACCGGGGCGGCATAGAGATTGTCGACCGGGATATCGAAGAAGCCCTGGATCTGGCCGGCGTGAAGATCGACCGACAACACGCGGTCGGCGCCGGCGGTGGTGATCAGATTGGCGACGAGCTTGGCCGAGATCGGGGTGCGGGGGCCGGGCTTGCGGTCCTGCCGGGCGTAGCCGAAATAGGGGACGACGGCGGTGATGCGGCGCGCCGATGACCGTTTGAGGGCATCGATGCAGATCAGCAGTTCCATGAGGTTGTCATTGGCCGGGGCGGCGGTGGGCTGGACGACGAAGACGTCCTCGCCGCGGACATTCTCGTGGATTTCGACGAAAATCTCTTCATCGGCGAAGCGACGGACCGAGGCGTGGGTCAGTTCCATGTCCAGATAGCGGGCGATGGCCTGCGCCAGCTCCGGATTGCCATTGCCTGCGAGAATTTTCATTGGGCTGCCCCTGATTGGTTGAGCGGCACATAGCCGGCAGGAACGGGCCTGTCACCCGTTGGAAACATGCCTTGCCGGAAAGTTTCTGTTAACGAAATCCGTGATCGCCGGAATCAGCGGATAGTCGGCCGGCGGCATCGCCAGCGCCGCCAGCCGATCGACAGCCACCCAGCGCAGTGGCTGGCCCTGGCGGCCATGCGGCATGCCGGTCCAGGCGCGGACGGCGAACAGCTGCATGTGGAGGTGGAAATCCGGATAGGCGTGGTCGATAGCGGCGAGCGGCTGCACGTCGGCGATATGGATGCCGAGTTCCTCCTCCAGCTCGCGGCGGAGCGCGGCTTCGGCGGTTTCGGTGGCCTCGATCTTGCCGCCGGGGAACTCCCAGAGGCCGGCGAGCGGCTTGCCGGGCGGGCGCTCGGCGACGAGGACGGCGCCGGCGGCATCGAACAGCGCGCCGGCAGCGACGGCGACGATGCGCATCAGCCGCGCAGGATCAGCTTGACGCGCTGGCCGGGCTGGAGCCGGGCATTATTCTCGAGGCCGTTGAGGATGAGGAAGCGGGACAGCCGGTCATCGTCATAGGCCATGCGGTTGGCGAGGCTCTGGACGGTGTCCCCGGCGGCGACGCGGACGACGCTGACCCGGCGGCCCTTGACGGCGCCGGCCTCCTGCGCGGTCAGCCGGCGGACCGAATTGGCGAGCTGGTTGAAGCCCGGGTCCCGGCCGGCGGGGGCAATCATCAGCAGATGGTACCAGGCGTCGTTCGACCAGCGGTAGACGACGAGCGTGGCATCGACCTGGGCATTGCCGGTGCGGGTGCGGAGCTGCGAGGTGGCGACATCGATGCCGTTGATGCGGCCCTGCTGGACCGGCGGCGCGGCCTGGGCGCCGGCGGCCTGCCAGACGCGGGCCGAATAGCCGGCGAGCGATTCGCCTTGCTGCGGCTGGCCGCCCGAGAACTGGAAGCGGCCCTGATTGCCGCGCGCGCCGGTGACCGCCGTTGGCGTGTTCTGCAGGACGAAGCCCTGCGGGGCGGTGAAGGCGAGGCGCAGGCCGGAATGGCGGAAGCTGGTGCCCTCGATGGTGCCCTGATTGACGTCATCGTCATAGGGCATGCCGTCGATGGCATTGAGGAAGGCGTCGCGGTTGGTGGTGCGGGCGCCGGCGCGGGGGACAAAACTCTGCGCCTCGCGGCGAATACGGGTGACGCGCTCGTCATTGGCCGGATGAGTGGAGAGCCAGCCCGGGGGGGCACTGCTGGTGCCGGCGAGCCGGGCTTCCAGGCTGGTCTGGGCGCCGAGCGAGGACAGGATGTCGGCCGACGCCATCGGGTCATAGCCGGCCTGGGTGAGATACCGCACGCCGAGGCTGTCGGCCTGGCGCTCCTGATCGCGGCTGAAGCCGAGCGTGTAGAGCTGGGCGCCGGTGTTGGCGAGGCCGCCGATGATGTTGGAGCCGGTGACGGCGCCAAGGATGGCAGCGCCGAGCCCCGTCAGCGCCGAACGGTTCTGGCGCTTCTGCGAATGCTGGGCGGCGACATGGGCGACCTCATGGCCGAGGACGAAGGCCAGCTCGGCCTCGTCGTTCATCAGCGCCAGCAGCTGGCGCGAAATATAGACATAGCCGCCGGGGATGGCGAAGGCGTTGTTGGTGTTCGAATTGAGCAGCGTCACCGTATAGGCTTGGCCCGAGGCGGCCATGCCTGACTGGGCGGCGATCTTCTGGCCGACCTGGCGGACATAGGCGGCCTGCGGGCCCTGATAGGCGCCCCCGAACTGCTGGAGCAGCTGGGGGTGGGCCTCGGCGCCCTGGCGGCGCTCGGATTCGGAGAAGCCCGGCGCCTGGGCGGCGGAGGCCGAGGCGAGGAGCGCGAGCGGCAGCAGGGCGAGGCTGAGTTTCTTCATGAGCCGATCTCTACCGTTGCGACTATTCGGCGGCAAGAACGCTGCCGGCGTCGGCGTCCACCGCGCGCGCCGGGGCTTCGGCGGCCTGCAACGACCAGATTTCGGCATAGCGGCCGCCGCGCGCCAGCAGTGCCTCGTGGCGGCCGCGCTCGATGATGCGGCCCTTGTCCATGACCAGAATTTCATCGGCGTTGGTGACGGTGCTGAGGCGGTGGGCGATGGTCAGTGTGGTGCGGTTACGGGCGACGGCGTTGAGGGCCAGCTGGATCTCGGCCTCGGTGGCGGAATCGAGCGCGCTGGTCGCCTCGTCGAGGATCAGGATCGGCGGGTCCTTGAGCAGGGTGCGGGCGATGGCGACGCGCTGCTTCTCGCCGCCCGACAGCTTGAGGCCGCGCTCGCCGACCTGCGTCTCATAGCCCTGCGGCAGCGAAAGGATGAAATCATGGATGGAGGCGCCGCGGGCGGCGGCCTCGATCTCCTCGCGGCTGGCGCTGGGGCGGCCATAGGCGATGTTGTAGGCAATGCTGTCGTTGAACAGTACCGTATCCTGGGGGACGATGCCGATGTTGGCGCGCAGGCTGGACTGGCTCACGGCGCGGATATCCTGCCCGTCGATGGTGACGCGGCCGGCGCTGATATCGTAGAATCGGTAGAGGATGCGCGACAGCGTCGACTTGCCGGCACCCGAATGACCGACGACGGCGAGCGTGTGGCCGGCGGGGATCTCGAAGCTGATGCCGTGGAGGATCTGGCGGCTGGGCTCATAGGCAAATTCGACATTGTCGAAGCGCACGGCGCCGCCGGCGACCTGTAGCGCCGGGGCGTTCGGGGCGTCGCTGACCTCCTGCGGCGTGTCGATCAGGCTGAACATCGCCTCCATGTCGATCAGCCCCTGCTTGATCTCGCGGTAGACCATGCCCAGCATGTCCAGCGGGCGGAACAGCTGGATCAGCAGGGTGTTGATGAGGACGACGTCACCGGGGGTGAAGCGGCCGGTGGCCCAGCCCTGGACGGTGAAGGCCATGGCGGCAGCGAGCATCAGATTGGTGATCAGCGACTGGCCGACATTGAGCCAGGCCAGCGACTGTTCGGAGCGGGTGGCGGCGACCGCATAGCGGCGGATGGCGAGGCCGTAATTGTCGCGCTCATGGGTCTCGGCGTTGAAATACTTCACCGTCTCATAGTTGAGCAGCGAATCGACGGCGCGGGACGAGGCGCGATTGTCCGAATCGACCATCTCGCGGCGGAGCTTGGTGCGCCACTGGGTGACCTTCTGGGTGAAGCCGACATAGGCGAGCATCATGCCGAGCACGGCGGCGACCATCGCCGGGCCGAGCTTGAACCAGAAGATGATGCACACCGCCGTCAGCTCGAAGATGGTCGGCACGATGTTGAACAGCAGGAAATAGAGCATGGTGTCGATGCTCTTGGTGCCGCGCTCGATGATCCGGGTCAGCGCGCCGGTGCGGCGCTCCAGATGGAAGCGCAAGCTGAGCTGGTGGATATGGGTGAAGACATCGAGCGCCAGCCGGCGCGCGGCCTCCTGGCCGACCTTCTCGAAGACGGCGTTGCGGACATTGTCGAACAAGACGCCGCCGAACCGGGCCAGCGCATAGGCGACGACCAGCGCCAGCGCGATGTCGACGCCGGGCTCGAGGCCCGGGGCCATGCGGTCGACGATGCCCTTGAAGGCGAATGGCATGACCAGCAGCGTGGACTTGGCCGTGAGCACCAGCAGCATCGCCACGACGACGCGCAGGCGCAGGCCCGGGCGGCCCGCCGGCCACAGATAGGGCAGGAAGCGCTTGAGCGTGGCGAGATCCGCCGTACCGGTGGCCGGCGGCGCCGAGGACATCATCGATTGCATTGCCCCTGACAATGGGGGTGATCGGCGGCGGCGGCAAGTGCGGCCGGTTGCGGCATGACGAGATGGTTGCGGGATGGATGGGGCCGGTCCAGAGTCGGGGGATGGCCGATCTTCCCACACCACAGGCGATCCTCGACTGGATCAGGGCGCAGCCGACGGGCGTCGGCAAACGCGAGATCGGCAAGGCCTTCGGGCTGCACGGCGCCGACAAGATCGCGCTGAAGGCGCTGCTGCGCGACATGCAGGACCAGGGGCTGCTCGACACCGGGCCGGGGCGGAGTCTGCACAAGGCGGGCGGGCTGCCCAAGGTGACGGTGCTGCGGATCGTCGACGCCGACGGCGAGGGGCTGTTCGCCAGCCCGGAGCGCTGGGAGCATCCGGGGCCGCCGCCGCGGGTGCGGGTGATCGAGAGTCGCAAGCGCTCGGCGCTGGGGATCGGCGACCGGATATTGGCGCGGATCGAGGAGCGCGGCGGCGGCCAGGCGGCGTTTCCGATGAAGGCGCTGGCGAAATCGGCCGAGTTCGTGCTCGGCATCGTCCGCAAGGACGGCACCGGCTTCCGGCTGGTGCCGGTCGACAAGAAGGCGCGCTACGACCTCGCCATCTCCGAGGTCAGCACCGCCGAGCCGGGCGACCTGGTGCTGGCCGAGCCGCATGGGCGGGGCAGCTTGCAGCAGGCGCGGATCGTGGAGGTGCTGGGCGATCCGTTCCTGCCGCGGGCGTTCTCGCTGATCGCGATCCACGCCAAGGGGATTCCGCATGTGTTCGACGAGCCGACGCGGGCCGAGGCCGATGCGGTTGCCGAGGACCGTGACCTCGGGCGGCGCGAGGACTTGCGGGCGCTGCCGTTCCTGACCATCGACCCGGCCGATGCGCGCGACCATGACGATGCGATCTGGGCGGCGCCGGACCCGGACAAGGACGGGCATTGGCGGGCGATCGTGGCGATTGCCGATGTCAGCTGGTTCGTGCGGCCCGGCGGCGCGCTCGACCGTTCCGCGCGCGCGCGCGGCAACAGCGTGTATTTTCCCGACCGGGTGGTGCCGATGCTGCCCGAGCGGCTGTCTGCCGATGTCTGCTCGCTGGTCGAGGGGCAGGACCGGGCGGTGCTGGCCTGCCATCTGTCGATCGCGCCCGATGGCAAGATCCTGTCGCAGCGGTTCGCGCGCGGGCTGATCCGCTGCATCACCAACATTTCGTACGAGGATGCGCAGGCCAGCCATGACAGTGGCAAGGGCGAATTCCATGCCGTGCTCGCCGATCTGTGGGGGGCCTGGGGCGCGCTGAAGGCGGCGCGGGACCGGCGCGAGCCGCTGGCGCTGGAGTTGCCCGAGCGGCGTGTGCTGCTCGACGAGGCCGGGCGGATCGCCCGGATCGAGCTGCGCCAGCCGATCCCGGCCAACCAGTTGATCGAGGACTTCATGATCGCCGCCAATGTGGCCGCCGCCAAGGCACTGGAGGCGAAGAAGGCGCCGTGTCTCTACCGCGACCATGAGCCGCCGAGCCGCGAGAAGCTGGTGACGCTGAAGGAGTTTCTCGAGACCTATGACATGCCGCTGGCGCTGGGGCAGGTGATCAAGCCGGCCACCTTCAACCGGATCCTGCTCAAGGTGAAGGGCGAGGACCATGCCCAGATGGTTTCCGAACAGGTGCTGCGGACGCAGACCCAGGCCTATTATTCGCCCGACAATGTCGGCCATTTCGGGCTGTCGCTGGGCAGCTATGCGCATTTCACCTCGCCGATCCGGCGCTATGCCGACCTGATCGTACACCGCTCGCTGGTCGAGGCGTGGAAGCTGGGCGAGGGCGGGCTGGACGAGGCCGGCAAGGCAGCGATGGGACGGACGGCCGAGCATGTCTCGATGACCGAGCGGCGGGCAATGGAGGCCGAGCGCGACACGCTCGACCGCTATGTGGCGGCCTATCTGTCCGAGCGGGTGGGCGAGGTGATCCGGGCGCGGATCACCGGCGTGCAGAAGTTCGGCTTCTTCGCCCAGGTCGACGGGCTGGGCGGTGACGGGCTGGTGCCAGTGTCGACGCTGGGCGCCGAGCGCTTCGTCTATGACGAGGACAGCCGGGTGCTGGAGGGGATCGAGAGCGGCACCCGCTATGTGGCCGGGCAGCGGCTCGATTTGCGGCTGGTCGAGGCCAATCCGATTACCGGATCTCTCCGCTTCGAGCTGCCGTTCGGCGAGGGCGATTTCACCGGCGTCGAGCGGCCACGCGGCGACCGGGTGCGGCTGGGGCGGCGGGCCGGGCAGTCCCGCGTGCCGCGCGGGGTGAAGCGCGGGCGGCGATAGGAGGAACCATCGGGCGGGGGCAGGCTTGTCCTTGTATCGAAAAAGGAGATCGACGTGGGAATGTTGCAGGACGGCGTGTGGAGCAATGAAAAGCCGGTGGCGCCGACCGACGAGTCCGGCAACTTCCAGCGCGCAGATAGCGGGTTCCGTGACTGGCTGACCGCCGATGGCGGCCCCGCGCCGGACGGGCAGCGCGGCTTCAAGGCCGAGGCCGGGCGTTATCACCTTTATGTCAGCCTCGCCTGCCCCTGGGCGCACCGGACGCTGGTGGTGCGGGCGCTGAAGGGGCTGGAGGCCCTGCTGCCGGTGACCGTGGTCGGGCCGGTGATGGGCAAGCACGGCTGGAGCTTTTCGGAAGAATTCGGCGGCAGCGGCGATCCACTCAACGGCAAAACCCATCTGCACGAAGTCTATTCCATCGCCGACCCGAAGATGACCGGCAAGGTGACGGTGCCGGTGCTATGGGACACGCAGGAGCGGACGGTCGTCAACAATGAGTCGTCCGAGATCATCCGGATGCTGAACAGTGCCTTCGACGGGCTGGGCGCCACGCCGGGCGACTATTATCCCGAGGCGCTGCGCGGCGAGATCGATGCGATCAACGCCCGCGTCTATGATCGGGTCAACAACGGCGTCTACAAGGCCGGCTTTGCAACGAAGCAGCATGCCTATGACGAGGCGGTGGCGGCGCTGTTCGAAACGCTCGACGCGCTGGAAGCGGGGCTGGAGGCTGACTGGCTGGTCGGTGGGCAGCTGACCGAAGCGGACATCAGGCTGTTCACCACGCTGGTGCGCTTCGACCCGGTTTACCACGGTCATTTCAAGTGCAATATCCGGCGGCTGATCGACTATCCGCGGCTGCGGGGCCTGGCCGAGCGGGTGGCGGCGTTGCCCGGCGTGGCCGAGACGATCGACTTCTACCACATCAAGAACCATTATTATCGCAGCCATCCCGACATCAATCCGAGCGGGATCGTGCCGGCCGGGCCGGCGGTCTGCTTCTGAGCAGCCGCCGGCCGACAGGATCGGTCAGTTCTTGCCGAGGGCTGCTTCAATGTCGGCGACCGAATGGCCGGTCAGGTCCTTGGACAGTTCGCCGGCGAGCTTTGCTTCGAGCGCCTTGTGCCAGTGCTTGCGCAGCTCGCCGAGCGTCTTGGGGGCAGCGATGACGACAAGCTGGTCAAACTTGTTCTCCAGCGCCTGCTTGTTGAGCATCGCAGCGGCGGCGGCGGCGAAACTGTCTTCCTCGAGCCGGCTGGCGTCCGGATTGGCCGAGCTGCTCTGGTGGCGGCTGCCGGCGCTCTTGTTGTCGCCGCTCGGGTCAACGGCAGGCAATGCGGCCAGCTTGAGGTCGGCTTCGGTGCCGGTGTTGCGATAGAGGTTGAGGATTTCACCATCAACGACGGCGACGACGGCGCCATGAGCGAGTTGCATAAGAGATCCATTCCAGATTGGGGCAATCGCGGTGCGCGATGTCCTCGGGCGGGTGAACCGGTAACCCGCCGATGAGGAACAGGTTCCGGCGGAGGGCATAATCGGCTTCAATTTGGCGGCTGAGATCCCTAGACCGGGGACGACCATGCTGTTTCCGGGGATTACCGTGTTCAGATTTCTGTTGATGCTGCTGATTGCGGCGCCCGCCGTGACACCGGCATCGGCCGATGAGCAGGTCTGGGTGGCCGGCATCGCCCAGGGGCCGGTCAGCGGCCGGCTCATCACCTGGCTCGAGGTGCAGCCGCGCTTCACCGGCGGCGCCGGGCGGCTGGGGCAGACGATCCTGCGGCCGGCACTCGGCTATCAGGTCGATCCCGGCACCACGCTGCTGGCCGGCTATGCCTATATCGAGAGCAACCCCGAGGGGCTGCCGGACATCCGCGAGCACCGGACCTGGCAGCAGCTGCAGACGCGGCTGGCCGGGACACCGGGCAAGGCGGTGCTGGTCTCCCGCACCCGGCTCGAACAGCGGTTCGTCGAAGGGCAAGACGACGACGCCATGCGGCTCCGCCAGTTCCTGCGCGGCCAGGTGTGGGTCGGCGACGCCGGCTGGTCGCTGATCGGGGTCAGCGAGGCCTTTATCGGGCTCGAATCGACACCTTGGGGGCAACGCGCCGGACTGGAACAGATCCGCAACTTTGCCGGCGTCGGCATTCCGCTGTCTGACCGGCTGACGCTGGAGGCCGGCTATCTGAACCAGCGGTTGGTGCGCGCCGGGCCGGACGCCACCAACCATGTGCTGAACCTCAACCTGTTCTTCCGGCTGGGATAAGGCCAGTCGCTCAGAACGGCACGTCGTCGTTCAAATCGTCATCGAAGGCCGAGGGGCGGGCGTTGTTGCTGCTCGCCCCGCCGCCGCCGCCGCTGCGGCCCATCGGCGCGCCATAATCATCGCCGCCGCCGCCACCTGCGCCGCCGCCACTGCCGCCGTCACGGCCATCGAGCAGGGTCAGCTCGCCGCGGAAGGCCTTGAGCACCACCTCGGTGGTGTAGCGGTCCTGGCCCTGCTGATCCTGCCATTTGCGGGTTTCGAGGCTGCCCTCGACATAGACCTTCGAGCCCTTGCGCAGATACTGGCTGGCGATCTTTCCGAGATTCTCGTTGAAGATGGCGACATTGTGCCATTCGGTCTTTTCCTTGCGCTCGCCGGTCTGGCGGTCCCGCCAGGTCTCCGAAGTGGCGAGCGGAAAGCGCACCACCGAGCCGCCGTTGGCGAAGCTCTTGCTCTCGGGATCCTTGCCGAGGTTGCCGATCAGGATCACCTTGTTCACGCCTGCCATTCATTCTCTCCCTTTGGCGCGCACCCTAGCCATGGGCCCGTCACCGGGCAATCAGGGTGCAGCGGATTATTCAGCGGCATCGGACGCCGGCAGCGCCCGCAGCTCGGGGATCGACGCGGTCGCCGGCAGCGTCGCCACCGGCGGCAGCTCGACGATATCGTCCAGCCCCGTCGCCGCGCCGAGATCGCGGAACCGCCGCGCCCGGCTGACCACCCGGTTCTCGGCCTGGCTGACCAGCTTGTTCCAATGCCCGACCGTCGATTCGAGCGACTTCTGCACGGCGGCGAAATTGGTCGCCATGATCCGGATCGAATCATACAGATCGCGCCCCAGCTTGGCGATCTCGGCCGCCTCCTTGGCCAGCCGCGCCTGGTCACGCAGCGCGGCCACCGTCCGCGCCACCGCCACCAGATTCACCGGCCCGGCCAGCACGATCTGGCGCTTGAAGAAATCGTTCATCAACGCCCGGTCCTGCTCCAGCGCGGCGCCGAGGAAGTTCTCGCCCGGCACGAACAGCACCACGAACTCCACCGCATTGCCGATTGCCTTGGCATAATCCTTCCGCGCCAGCCCGTCGGCATGGGTGCGCACCGCCCGGGCATGCGCCTTCAGATAGGTCGCCCGCACCTCGGCATCATCGGCCTCAGCCGCCGAGACATAGCTGTCGATCGAGCATTTGACGTCGATCACCAGCGCCCGGCCGCCCGGCAGCATCAGCTTGAAGTCCGGCCGCTGGCGGTTGCCCTCCTCGCCATCGACCGAGAACTGCGCCTCGAAGTCGATGCCCTCCACCAGGCCCGCCGCCTCCAGCACGTTGCGGCACTGCTCCTCGCCCCAGCGCCCCGCCACCTTGCCCGAAGACCGCAGCGCCGTTTCCAGCTTGGCGGCCGCGCCGCTGACCTGCGCCTGGCCCAGCACCACCTGCTCCAGCTGCTGCTTCAGCTGGCCATAACTCTCGGCCCGCACCGCCTCGACTTCGCCAAGCCGGGTCTCATATTTCCGCAGCGTCTCCGCCACCGGCTGCAACAGCTGCTTCAAGCTCGCCTCGGACGTCGTCGCCTGCTCACTGAACCGCGCCTGCGCCCGCTCCAGGAACTGCTTCTGCGCCCCATCCAGCGCCTTGGCGGCCAGCGCCTCGAACCGTTCGGTCGTCCGCCGCACTTCCTCGGCAAACGCCGCCTCGCGCGCTGCCAGCGTCGCCCGCAACCCCGCCAGCTCGCCCGCCAGCCGCTGCCGCTCCCCATCTACCGTCGACAACTCGTCCAGGCGGTTGCGCAGCATCACGACCTCAGTGGCATTCGCCGCCCGCTCGCGCTGCTCCTCATGCACCTTCGACCGCGCCTCGCCCAGCGGCCGCGCCCAGAACAACCAGCCGAGCCCCAGCCCGGCAACCAGCGCCGCGCCCATGGCCGCGATCAGTTCAATGCCCATGTTCCGCCTTCACTAGAACGAGACGGGAACATAAGGGCAATGGCTGTGTAAGGGAAGGGGCCTCCGGCCGGAACAAGATGCCTCCGGCGGCTGGGGCCGCAGGCCCCAGACCCCAATCATTGGGTTGATGCACAAGACCCTTCTGCCTTCGTCGTGCGGAGACCGCGTTATCGGGGTCTGCGACCTGCGGCCCCAGCCGCCGGAGGCACATCGTTCCTGCCGGAGGCGCACTTCGGCTAAATGAGGTTCGCACCTCAACAACGGCCGTCATTGCCTGCGCAACGACGCCCCGCTTGGGGTCCGGGGCCCGAGGCCCCAGCCGCCGGAGGCTACCGCCGCTCCCGAAAAAAGCCCGTCAGCAGTGCCGCGCATTCGGCCTCGGCGATGCCGGTAACGATCTCGGGCGCGTGGTGGCTCTGCGGGTGGGAGAATATCCGTGCCCCGTGCGCGACGCCGCCGCTTTTCGGGTCGGCGGCGCCATAGACGAGCCGGGCGATGCGGGCGGCGGCGGTGGTGGCGGCGCACATGGCGCAGGGTTCGAGGGTGACGGTGAGGGTGTGGCCGGGCAGGCGTTCGCTGCCGAGCGCGGCGCAGGCGTCTCGGATGGCGAGCATTTCGGCGTGGGCGCTGGGGTCGTGGCGCTCGCGGGTGCGGTTGCCGGCGCGGGCGATGATGCGGCCGTCGGGGGCGGTGATGGCGGCGCCGATCGGCACCTCGCCGCGCGCGGCGGCGGCGCGGGCTTCGGCGAGCGCGGCGGCCATGGCCGGGGAGGCGGGAAAGCCGGTCATGCCAGCTGGGTGCGGGCGTGCTCGGCGATGGCGGCGCGGGTGGTGATCCAGACGCGGTCATGCCGGCCGACATGATCGAGGAAGGCGGCGAGCGCGCCGATACGGCCGGGTTGCCCGATGATGCGCAGGTGCAGCCCGATGTTGAGCAGACGCGGGTGGCCGGCGAGCCCCTCGGCATAGAGCCAGTCGAAGCTGTCCCGCGCATAATCGAGCCATTGGCGCGGGGTCAGCGCCGGGCTGGTCCACATCTTCATGTCGTTGGTATCGAGCGCATAGGGCAGCACGACGATCGGCCGGCCGGGCACGGTCTCGGTATCCAGGAACGGCACGTCGCCCGAATAATCGTCCATGTGATAGCGGTAGCCGGCCTCGATCAGCAGCCGTCGGGTGTTGTCGGTATGGAGGTAGCGGCTCAGCCAGCCCTGCGGGCGGGCGCCGGTGCTGCGGGCCAGGCTGTCGGTAGCGCGGGCGATGAAATCCCGCTCCTCGGCTTCGTCCATCTGATATTGCGGCACCCAGCGCCAGCCATGGCTGAGCACCTCGTCGCCGCGCTGGACGATCGCCTCGGCGAGATCGGGTGCCGCCTCGAGGCTCAGCGCAGCGGCGGCCCAACTGGCCTGCACCTCGTGGCGGTCGAGCAGGTCGATGACCCGCGGCGCCCCGGCCTTGAGGCCGTAGAGATAGTTGCTCTCATTGCCATGGCCGCGCGCGCCGCCCTTCACCGACAGCCGCAGCTCGTCGACCGGCTCCATGCCGGCGTCGCCGCGCAGCGGACTCAGCTCAGAGCCCTCCTCGACATTGACGACCAGCGACAGCGCGCAGACCGCCCCGCCCGGCCAGTCCATCCGTTCCTGTCGCATTCCGCTCCCCTGATCGATCCGGCTACATTAAGGCCGGGCGCAACCGGACTTGGCAAGGAGAAGCTGATGACCATCCAGTGGCAGGGCAAATACATCGAGGTCCATGTCGACGGCCAATGGGAATATGTCGCCCGCGCCGCGCGGATCGGCGCGGCGGTGATCCTGGCGGTGACCGACGCACGCGAGATCGTCCTCGTCGAGCAGCCGCGCCGGGCGCTCGGCGTGCGCACCATCGAGCTGCCGGCCGGCCTCGTCGGCGACACTCTGGACGGCGACGACCCCGCCGCCGCCGCGGCCCGCGAGCTGGAAGAGGAAGCCGGCTGGCAGGCCGCGCACTGGGAGCGGATCGGCGATTTCGCCACCTCGCCCGGCATGTCGAGCGAGATGTTCACCCTGTTCCGCGCCACCGGCCTGACCCGCAAGGGACCCGGCGGCGGCGTCGACGACGAGGACATCACCCCGCACCTGGTGCCGATCGCCGATCTCCCGACCTTCCTCGCCGCTCGCCGGGCAGAAGGGCTGGTGATCGATTGCCGGCTGATGGTGGCGCTGGGGCTGGTTTAGAGAACGAAGGGCCTCCGGCGTTAGCAAGATGCCTCCGGCGGCTGGGGCCGCAGGCCCCAGACCCCATAAATCGGCCGGTCCCGCAATGCCGGCCGTCGTCGCATAGCGATGGCCCCTTCAGGGGGCCTGGGGCCTTCGGCCCCAGCCGCCGGAGGCTCCTCTCCTTACTTCTCGGCCGCCGCCACCCGCGCCGCGTCGGCAACGGTGAGCACTTCGAATGCCGCCTGCACGGCGCGGAAGCGGTCGGCGGCTTCGGGGCTGTTGCCGGCGACATCGGGGTGGCTGGTCTTGGCGGCGGTGCGCCAGGCGGCCTTTACCGCGTCCATATCGGCGTCCGACTCGAGGCCGAGCACGGCGAGGGCGTCCATTTCGGCGCGGCTGCGGGTGCCGTCGCCGGGGCCGCCCCATTGCCAGTGCTGGCTGCGACTGTAGCTGCGCTGGGCGTTCTCGTCGGCGGCGCGGGCGGCGGCCTCGGCGTCGGAGAGGCCGGCGAAATAATCCCAGTTGGCGTTGTATTCGGCGGCGTGTTTTTCGCAGAAATACCAGCGTTCGGGGCGGTTGGGGGCCTTGGGGGCGGGACGGTCGCCGGGGGCCGAGCAGCCTTCGCGGTCGCACAGCCGCACGCGGGCGGCGGCATTGCTGCCGCTGCCGTAGGGCCGCCACCGGGGGAAACCCCAGTCATCCGTGCGCTTCGATCGAGACATGGGTCAGGGATAGGGCAGCCGGCCGGCCGGCGCCACCCGTTGCCGCATCATCAGAGCAGCCAGCTTTCGACGCCGGGGACCGGCTCGCGCTTCTGCGCGGCGAGCAGGGCCTTGATGGTGCGCACGGCGAACCAGATGGCGACGACGATATAGAGCAGCGCGCCGATCAGGATGAAGACCAGCAGCGTGCAGATCAGCGAATAGACGAGGCCGATCCAGAAGGTGCGGATATGCCAGCGATAATGGCTGTCCTCCCAGGGCTCCATCGGCTCGTTCTTCCACATATAGGCGAGCACCAGCCCGATCAGCACGGTCAGGCCGGTGATGAAGCCGCCGAGGTAGAGCAGCGCCACCATGGTCGGGCGGTTGAGCTGGAAGCCAGTCTGGGCGGGCGCGGTCATGGAGGGTGTCCTTTTGTCCCATGGTGCCGGTGTTCGGCATGCAGCGCAACACGCATATGGACGGCGGGGGCGGGCTTCGCCAAGCTGCCCGCCGTGCTCGCCCTGCTCACTGCCCGCCGCTTCGGCCCGTTGTTCGCGACGCAATTTCTCGGGGCCTTCAACGACAATCTGTTCAAGACCGCGTTCATCTTCGCGGTGGCCTTTCGCCTGCGCGCCGACGATCCCGCCGGCGCCGCGACGATGGCGACGGTGGCGGTGGGCATCTTCATCCTGCCCTATTTCTTCCTGTCCGGGCTGGCCGGCGAACTGTCGGACGCATGCGACAAGGCGGCCATCACGCGCGCGGTCAAGCTGGCGGAGATTGCCTTCATGCTGGTCGGCGCGCTGGCGCTGTGGTCGGGGTCCGAGGCGCTGTCGCTGGTGGTGATCTTCCTGATGGGCGTGCATTCGACGATCTTCGGGCCGGTGAAATACGCCATCCTCCCCCAGCATCTGGCGCGGCAGGAACTGCTGCTCGGCACCGGGCTGGTGGAGGGGGCGACATTCGTGGCGATTCTGCTCGGCCAGATCGCCGGCGGGCTGCTGCCGGTGGCGCAGGTCGGCCCGGTGGCGATCGGCGTCGCGCTGCTCGGCTGGGCGACATCACGGTTCATCCCGCCGGCGCTGCCGGTGGAGGCCAACCGCCGGCTGGTCTGGAACCCCTGGACCGGGTCGCGCGCGGCGCTGGCCGGGGCTTTTTCCAGCCGCACGCTGGCCATCGCCACGCTGGCGATCAGCTGGTTCTGGGCGCTGGGAGCGATCTATACCAGCCAGTTCGTGGCGCTGGCCCGCAACAATCTCGGCGGCAACGAGGGGCTGGCGACGCTGTTTCTCGCGGTTTTCTCCATCGGCATCGCCATCGGCTCGGCCGGGGCCTCGCGCCTCCTCAAGGGCCGGGTCTCGGCGCGGCTCGCCGCCCCGGCCGGGCTGGTGATGGCGCTGGCCGGCGTCGATCTCTATTTCGCCGAGAGCGCCTTCTTCGCCGCGCCGGCCGGCGATGTGATTGGCTTCCTGGCCCGGCCGGAGGGCTGGCGTGTGATGATCGACCTGCTGCTGCTGTCGACCGCCGGCGGCATCTTCTCGGTGCCGCTCTACGGCATATTGCAGACCGCGGGGCCCGCCGGATCGACCTCGCGGGCGATCGCCGCGAACAATATCGTCAATTCCGCCTTCCAGGTGGCCGGGGTGCTGGCGATCGGCATGGCGCTCAATGTCGGCGCCCCGGTGCCGGCGGTGCTGGCTGGCGCCGGGCTGACGATATTGCTGCTGCTACCCTTCCTGCGGAAGCTCGACTGAGCGCCCCGCCCCTGCTTCCGGGCTTTTGCTTTTGCGGGCCAGCGGCTAGGACCGGGGGCTTGTGAAGGCTTTTCCGTTGGAGTGTCATGTCAAAAACAGCGTTGATCACCGGCGTCACCGGCCAGGACGGCGCCTATCTGTCGGAATTGCTGCTGGCCAATGGCTATACCGTCCATGGCATCAAGCGCCGGGCGTCCAGCTTCAACACCGCCCGCATCGACCATCTCTACACTGATCCGCATGAAGGCCCGACCCGCTTTCATCTCCACCATGGCGATATGACCGATGCCACCAACCTGATCCGCATCGTCCAGGAGACCCAGCCGGACGAGATCTACAATCTCGCCGCCCAGAGCCATGTCCAGGTCAGCTTCGAGACCCCGGAATATACCGCCAATGCCGATGGCATCGGCACGCTGCGGCTGCTCGAGGCGATCCGCATCCTCGGCCGCGAGAAGATCACGCGCTTCTACCAGGCCAGCACGTCGGAGCTCTACGGGCTGGTGCAGGAGACACCGCAGCGCGAGACCACGCCTTTCTATCCGCGCAGCCCCTATGCGGCAGCCAAGATGTACGCCTACTGGATCACAGTGAACTACCGCGAGGCCTATGGCATCCACGCCAGCAACGGCATCCTGTTCAACCATGAGAGCCCGCTGCGCGGCGAGACCTTCGTCACCCGCAAGATCACCCGCGCCGTCGCCGCCATCGAATGCGGCACCCAGTCGACGCTCTACCTCGGCAACCTCGACGCCAAGCGGGACTGGGGCCACGCCCGCGACTATGTCGAGGGCATGTGGCGGATCGTCCAGCATGACAGCGCCGAGGACTGGGTGCTGGCCACCGGCACCACCACCAGCGTCCGCCGCTTCGTCGAGCTGGCCTTTGCCGAGACCGGCCGCGACCTGAGTTGGCAGGGGGAAGGCGTCGACGAGGTCGGCCGTTGCACCCGCACCGGCGCCACGCTGGTGGCGATCGACCCGCGCTATTTCCGCCCCACCGAGGTGGACCTGTTGCTCGGCGACCCCTCCAAGGCCCGTCAGAAGCTCGGCTGGGAACACACCTCCACCATGGAGGACCTGGTCCGCGAGATGGTCGCCGCCGACCTCGCCACCGCGCGCGCCAACGGCCGCGCAGGGATCACCGCGTCGCAGGGAGCCGGTTGATGTTCGCGCTGTCGGGCCGCCGGATCTGGGTGGCCGGGCATCGCGGCATGGTCGGCGCCGCCCTCGTCCGCCGCCTTGAGCGCGACGGCCATCAGGTGCTGACCGCCGGCCGCGGCATGCTCGACCTGACCCGCCAGCAGGACGTCGAGGCCTGGGTGGCGACCGAGCGCCCGGACGTCGCCATTATCGCCGCCGCCCGCGTCGGCGGGATCGCTGCCAATGCCGCCCGCCCGGTCGATTTCCTTGAGGACAATCTCCTCATCCAGACCAACATCATGCGCGCCTGCGCTGCCCGGCCGGTCGACAAGCTGCTGTTCCTCGGCTCGTCATGCATCTACCCGCGCCTCGCCCCCCAGCCGATGGCCGAGGATGCGCTGCTCACCGGCCCGCTCGAACCCACCAACCAATGGTACGCCATCGCCAAGATCGCCGGCATCATGCTCGCCCAGGCCTATCGCCAGCAGCACGGCCTCGATTTCATCAGCGCCATGCCGACCAACCTCTATGGCCCCGGCGACAATTACGACCTCGAATCGAGCCATGTCATCCCGGCGCTGATCCGCAAGGCCGTCGCCGCACGCGATTCCGGCAACACAACAATGACCGTCTGGGGCACCGGCACCCCGCTGCGCGAGTTCATGCACGTCGATGACCTCGCCGACGCGCTCGTCTTCCTGCTCGAAACCTATTCCGACGCTCCGCACGTCAACGTCGGCACCGGCCAGGAAGTCACCATCGCCGAGGTGGCGGCCCAGGTCTGCGCCGCCGTCGGCTTCCACGGCGACCTGACCTTCGACACCAGCCGCCCGGACGGCACCCCGCGCAAGCTGATGGATTCGAGCCGCCTGCTCGCCATGGGCTGGTCCCCGCGCATCGGCCTGGCCGAGGGGCTACAGGATGCCTATCGGGCGTTCCTGACGAGCGAGAGGAAGTAGAGGCCTCCGGCGGCTGGGGGCTCAGCCCCCAGACCCCTTCATGGGCCTATCCCGCACGATGACCGATCTCGGCCTGACGAAAGCCCCTCAATGGGGTCTGGGGGCGTCGCCCCCAGACGCCGGAGGCCCCTTACTTCTTCAGAAACTGCGGAATCTTGGACAGGTTCTTCGCCGCCAGCGTCCCCAGCCCGCCGATGCCGTGGCGGCGCATGGCGGTCAGATCCTCCCGGCTTTTGCGGAGGATGCGGGCCAGCGACCGGTTGCTGGCGCCGCCGGTGCGCATCTTGACGAGCACGCGCGGCAGATAGGCGGTGCGCATCCCGGCCGAGAACCAGCGCAGCATCGCCTCATAGTCGGCGGCGATGCGCAGGCGGGTATCATAGGGCCGACCGCCGGGGCTGTGACGTTCGAGGAAGCTACGGCGGACGAACAGCGTCGGGTGTGGCGGCATCCAGCCCTGTTTCAGCCGGGCATGGCTATACGGGCCGGCCTGCCAATGGCGGACGATGCGGGTCGGGTCCTTGTCCGAGACATATTCGAGGTCGCCGTAGACAGCATCGATGCCCGGCGTGAAGGCGCGGGCGACATCGGCGAGGACGTCATTGTCGGCAAGCCAGTCGTCGGAGTGGAGCAGGCCGACCACCTCGCCGGTGGCGCGCGCCATGCCCTTGTTGATCGCGTCATAGATGCCGCCATCGGGCTCGGAGACGAGACGGGCGTCGGCCGCCAGCGTCCGGCGCAGCACGTCGAGCGTGCCGTCGGTCGAGCCGCCGTCGATGATGATGTGCTCGACCTTGGCATGGGTCTGGCGGCGAAGGCTGTCCACGGCGTCGGCGATCGTGCGTTCGCGGTTGTAGACGGCGGTAACGACCGACAGCTTCATGCCCGCTCGATCAGCCAGTCACCCAGCACCAGCACGTCCATCTTCGTCCGCAGGAAGCAGTCGAGCGCTTCTTCGGGCGTGCAGACGACGGGTTCGTTCTCGTTGAAGCTGGTGTTGAGCAGCATCGGCACGCCGGTCTGCGCCTCGAAGGCCGAGATCAGCCGGTGATAGCGCGGGTTGGTCTCGGCACGCACGGTCTGCAGCCGGCCGGAGCCGTCGACATGGCAGACCGCCGGGATGCGCTCCCGCTTGTCGGCCCGGATCGGATAGACCTGCATCATGAACGGCACGTCGTCGGTTTCCTCGAACCACGCGGGCACCGCCTCGGCGAGCACCGAGGGGGCGAAGGGCCGGAAGCTCTCGCGCCGCTTGATCTTGAGGTTGAGGATATCCTTCATGTCGGCGCGGCGCGGATCGCCGAGGATCGAGCGGTTGCCGAGCGCGCGCGGCCCCCACTCCATCCGCCCCTGGAACCAGCCGATCACCTTGCCCTCGGCGATGGCGGTGGCGGTGCGGGTGCAGAGTTCGTCTTCGTCGGCGATGGCGGTGACCGTGCAGCCGGCGGCGTCGAGCGCCGGCTTGTGGGCGTCGAGCAGGCTGGCCAGTTCGGGCGCGGTGGCGTGCGGCCCCCAATAGGCATGGTCCATCACGAAGCCGCGCGCCCCGCCCAGCTGATGCCAGACGACAAATGCCGCGCCGATCGCGCCGCCGGCATCGCCGGCCGCCGACTGGACATAGAGGCGCTTGTAGGGGGACCGGGCATAGACCTTGCCATTGGCGACCGAATTGGCGGCGCAACCGCCGGACAGGCACAGGGCATCGCCGCCGTGGCGGGCATGGACGCTGGCGAGTAGATGGAAAAAGGCCTCTTCGTACATCGCCTGTATCGAGCGGGCGATATCCTTGTGGCGCTGGGTCAGCTCATCCCCGGCCTGGCGCGCCGGCCCGAGCAGTTTCTCCAGCTCGGGCGAAAACAGGTTGCTGGCGGAGACGGGCGCCCCGTCCTCCCATTCGTAGCTGACCTTCTCGGTATCGTGGCGGAAATAGTCGAGATCGAGCTTGAAGCTGCCGTCCGGCTGCAGCAGCACGATCCGCCGCATCTCGTCGAGGAAATGCGGGGTGCCATAGGGCGCCAGCCCCATCACCTTGTACTCGTCGCCATAATGCGGGAAGCCCAGCCACTTGGTCAGCGCCTCGTAGAAGATGCCGAGCGAGTGCGGGAAATAGACCTTGTCGTCGATGTCGATCTTGCTGCCATGGCCATGGCCCCAGGCGGCGCTGGCGAAATCGCCGAAGCCGTCGACACTGACCACGCTCGCCTCCTCGAACGGCGACACATGGAAGGCCGAGGACAGATGGGCGAGGTGATGCTCGACCGGATGGACGCGGCCGGCGAAGCCCGGCCCGATGGTCTTCGCCAGTTGGTCGGCGACGCTGCTGCGCTCACGCTTGTTGCGGATGCGGTCGCTGATCAGCGCCAGGCTGGGACGCTTGCGCGCCGCATAGCCGATCTTGCGGACCAGATTGGCCGAGCTGTCCTGGTTGAGCGCGACATGGTCGACATCGGCCAGCGTCACCCCCGCTTCGGCCAGGCACCAGCGGATCGATTCGGAGGGGAAGCCCGCCCAGTGCTTGACCCGGCGGAACCGCTCCTCCTCGGCGGCGGCGACCAGCTGGCCATCGCGGACGAGGCAGGCGGCACTGTCGCCGTGATAGGCATTGATGCCGATGATGATGCTCATGAAATATCCTGCACGCTACTGACGTTGCCCCATATGACGCGCCAGCGTGGCCGTGACCATCTGGAGCATGGGGCTTTGTGAATCGTTCTGGCTGGCGCCGGCGGGCGCGGCAAGCGCGGCGGCGATGGCGTCCGGCAGATCGCCCTCGGTCTCGGCCAGGATGACATGGCCGCTGGCCGACAGCGCGCGGGCGAATTCAAGCTGATGGTCATCGACATGCTCGCCCAGATGCTGGCGGCGCGGCATCACCACCGGCCGCTTGCCGGCGCGCACAGCATGGATCACCGAGCCAGCACCGGCATGGAGGATCAACAGCCGAGCCCGCGCCACCTCCGCCTCGAACGCCGCCATCGACAGGAAGGGCACCCCGCCCGGCAGCGGACCCAGCAGCGAACCGGGCGTCGAGCCATGCTGGACGACCAGCGGCAGGGGCAGCAGCACGGCGTGCTTCATCACCGCCGCGATCAGCCGCGGAAAGGGCTGGGTGGCATTGCCGACCGAAACAAAGCTGCTCACAGCAGCGGCCCGCCGAGCTGGCCGCGCGGGAAGAAACGGGCCAGTTGCGGCCATTGATAGAAGAAGTCATGCGCCAGCCGGTGCATCAGCTTGCCGGTCATCGACGGCGCGGTGATCCGCGTCACCGATTCCACAAAGACGATCCGGCAGCCGAGCAGCCGCCCGACGAGCGCGAAGGGCACGGCCGGCCCGGCGCCGGTGGACAGGATGATCCGCGGTCGCTCGGCGCGCAGGATGCGCCACGCCTCCCAGAGGTTGACGAGGAACTTCCAGTCGCGTTCGCTATGGGTGATGAAATGGGTGCGGCCGATCATGTCCTCGGGCAGCAGCGCCCGGTCGTTCAGCACATAATAATGGCGGTAATCCTGGTACGCCGGGAGCAGCGCCCGGACCTCGGTCAGGTGGCCGCCGCACGAGGAGACGATGCAGATTGTCACACGGCCTTCTAGGCTGGCGCACCCGGCCTGACAATCCTCGGCGGCCGCCGCTCAGCCGCGCTGCGGCTCGGGCTGGCGGATGATGATGAATTTCGGGCGATTGAGCTTCGGCAGTTCGGGCAGACCGACGATCATCAGATACTCGGGCGTCAGCGTCAGCGCATCGGCCATCAGGGCCTCGACCAGTGTCAGCATCGCATCCCCATCTTCTTGCCTTTCGACGATGTTTAGCGCCTCGCGCGCTCCAAATCCAGCCTCAACCGGCCTCGATGAAGCCGCGGATGCGGTCGGTCAGCGCCGGCTCGGCGAACGGCGCGATTGGCTGCGGGGCGGCGCCGCCGGCGGCGAGCAGCCGCTCGGCGCGGATCACCAGATCCGCCTCGTCGGTGGCCACGTGCAGCCCCGGGCGGTTGCCGATGCTCTGCGCGGTGGCACGCTGGTGCTCGGTATTGTGCTCGCCCAGCGCCTGGCGGCGCGGCAGCATCAGCAGCGGCTTGCCGGCCTCGATCGCCGCGATGATCGAGCCCATGCCGGCATGCGCCACGAACAGCCGACAGCCGGCGACCATCGCCTTGTACTCGGCCGGCGGCATCAGCCGGACAAAGCGGGCATGGCGCGGCTCGGTCTTGCCGCGCCCGATCTGGATCAGCACGTCGAGATCCGGCCGCCGCAGCGCAAAGCCGTCCATCGCCCGCACCAGCCGCTCGAACGGCATCATCGAGCCGACCGAGACATAGACGTCCGGCGTCTTCACAGCACGCTGCCCCAATGCTGGACGTCAGGCTCGGCCAGCGCCGGCCACTGGGTGATGGTCCGGCTGGCGATCCGACGCGCCAGCTGGCCCGAACCGCTGAGCACCTCCGAATTGGCAATCGAATCGACCCACAGGGTCCGCACCCCGAACGGCTTGACCAGCAGTAGCGCCAGCAGCGGCGGCAGCGCGCCGGTGGTGACGATGACCTGCGGCCGCACCTTGAGCAGCAGCCGAGCGATGTCGAACAGCGCCAGCGGCAGCCGCCACCAGTCGGCGCGGGACACGTCGCGGAAGACATGGAAGGGCGCGCCGCCCACCTCTGATTCGGACGCCCGGTGGACGGTGGCGAAATGCACCTCATGGCCCTCGAACGCCGGCCGCAGCCGCAGCAGCTGGACGAAATGCCCGCCGCCTGACGCCATTGCCAGCACCCGCTTGCTCACCGGGGTATCCCCTTGCGGCCCCACGACCTGCCGACACTGCGCAGCGGCAGCGCCGCCAGGATCGCCCGCTTGCGCTCGTCGCTGGCGGTCGGCCAGGCCATGATCTCGTCGACATTGCGCTTGCAGCCCTCGCACAGGCCGCTCCGCCGCTCGATCCGGCAGATGTTGATGCACGGCGAGCGCAGCGCGGGGCTGGAGGGAGACGCGGTCATCCCCGCCTCATGCCGTAACCGCCGCAGCCTGTCACGCCCGCCCCTTTCACGCCCGCCCGCGTTCACCCCGCCAGCGCAGCCGCAGCAGCAGATAGAGCAGCAGCCCGGTCGGCCCGGCGAGAAAGGTCAGCAGCAGGCACGGCAGCACCGCCCAGTGCGGCACCCGGTGGTTGCCGGCGTCGCCCACCATCCAGCTCCCCACCCAGAGGTCGAAGGCCAGATAATGCACCCAGCCGGCCAGCAGCGCCGCCTCGCTGGTCATCAGCAGTCGCACGCCTTCCAGCGAGGTGAAGCCGGCGCCGGCGGGCGGTCCGGCGCCGGCCAGCCCGGTGACCAGCAATGTCAGGTAGAAGCCAGCGAGCAGCGCGCCGATCCAGCGCGCGATGGCAATCGACCGGCGCCGCCAGAAGGGCGCGGTGGCGAGCGCCAGCCAGCCGGGCAGCACGGCGGCGCTGGCCAGCCCGAACAGCTGCTCGTTCGTCAATGCCGGAACGCCCGCGGCCTAGCGGACCACGCCGGCGCTGTCCGAATCCATCAGCACCAGGCCATCCGAGGCCATGCCGCGCCCGGCCAGCCGCTCCATCACCGCATCGGGCAGGTCATCGGGCTCGGAGAAATTGGCGGAGACGGTGGTGAACTGGCCGCGCGACCTTTTGGTCAGCACCGAAAAGCCGGTCTCCAGCAGATCGGCGACATTGCCGTCGCGGCTCATCACATTCGGACCGCCGAGCACCACGGCGATCAGCCGCACGCCGTCATGTACCGATGAGGCGGCCAGCGTGAAGCCGGCGGCATTGGTGAAACCGGTCTTGATCCCGTCGACGCCGGGCAGCGTCTTCAGCAGCTTGTTGTGGCCGGTGATGATCTGGCCCTCATATTCATGCTCGACCTTGCTGAACACCGGATAGCGATCGGGGAAGTCGCGGATCAGCGCGCGGGACAAGGTCGCGATGTCCCGGGCCGTGGTATAATGCTTGGCGTTGGGCAGGCCATGCGGGTTCATGAACTGGCTGTGCGTCATGCCCAGCCGCCGCGCCGTTGCCGTCATCCGCGCCGCAAAAGCCGCCTCGCTGCCGCTGATATGCTCGGCCAGCGCCACCGAAATATCGTTGGCCGACCGCGTCGCCATCACGCCGATCGCATCACGGACGCTGATCGTCTGGCCGGGCTTGAGCCCGAGCTTGGTCGGCGGCTGGCGCGCCGCATAGGCGGAGATCGAGATGCGGTCATCGTCCTTCAGCCGCCCGGCCTTCAGCTCCTCGAAGGCGACATAGATCGACATCACCTTGGTGATCGAGGCCGGAAAGCGCTGCTCGTCCGCCTTGCGCGCATACATGATCTCGCCGGTGTCGGCGTTGATCAGCACGGCGGCATATTTGGGCAGGTCATAGAGGCTGCCGGCCGCGGCGGGTGCGATCGCCGTCAGCGCCAGTGCCACCCCGGCGATGATGCGTGCGAATGTTTTCATTCTATCATCCTCTTGGCCCCGAGTGATGAAACAATACATCAAAAGCGATTCCTCCGTAACCCCTTGTGACAGTTTCGCTTCGGTCGCCGGTCCTGCACGGCGGTTGCATCGCCGCCGCCACCCTGCCATTGCGCGTGGCCATGACCCCCGACATGGCCAGTTCCGAGCGGCGCACCTTCGCCATCATCTCGCATCCCGATGCCGGCAAGACGACGCTGACCGAGAAGCTGCTACTGTTCGGCGGCGCCATCCATCTGGCCGGCGAGGTCCGCGCCCGCGGCCAGAACCGCCGCGCGCGGTCCGACTGGATGAAGATCGAGCAGGCGCGCGGCATCTCGGTCACCAGCTCGGTGATGACCTTCCAGCGCGGCAACACCGTCTTCAACCTGCTCGACACGCCGGGCCACGAGGACTTTTCCGAAGACACCTACCGCACGCTCACCGCCGTCGATTCGGCCGTGATGGTCATCGACGCGGCGCGCGGCATCGAGGCGCAGACCCGCAAGCTGTTCGAGGTCTGCCGGCTGCGCGACGTGCCGATCCTTACCTTCATCAACAAGGTCGACCGCGAGGGCCGCGACCCGTTCGACCTGCTCGACGAGATCGCCGATGTGCTGGCGCTCGATGTCGCGCCATTGAACTGGCCGGCCGGCATGGGCGGCGAATTCAAGGGCCTTTACGACCTGCGCACGGGGGCCTTCCTCAAGCCGGACGGTACGGCCACCGGCGGCGCCGGCGAGACGGTGCAGACCGACGGCCTCGACGATCCCCGCATCGATGCGCTCTGCGGCCCGATCGCCGCCCGGCTGCGCGAACAGGCCGAGCTGGCCCAGGGCGGCTATGCGACGCTCGATCCGGAACTTTATCGCAAGGGCGCGCTGACCCCGGTGCTGTTCGGCTCGGCGCTCAAGGATTTCGGCGTCGAGGCGCTGATCGACGCGCTCACCGAATTCGCCCCCAGCCCGCGCCCGCAGCCGGCGCTGCCCGCCGCCGTCGCCCCCGATGACGGCCAGGTCTCCGGCTTCGTCTTCAAGGTGCAGGCCAACATGAACCCCCAGCACCGCGACCGGATCGCCTTTCTGCGCATCGCCTCGGGGCGCTTCCGGCGCGGCATGAAGCTGCGCCAGGTCGCCACCGGCAAGGCGATCGCCATCAACTCGCCGATCTTCTTCTTCGCCCAGGACCGCGAGATCGCCGACGAGGCCTTCCCCGGCGACATCATCGGCATCCCCAACCATGGCGTGCTCCGCGTCGGTGATTCGCTGGTCGAGAAGACCGACGTCACCTTCACCGGCATCCCCAATTTCGCCCCCGAGATCCTGCGCCGGGTGGCGCTGAAGGACCCGACCAAGTCGAAGCAGCTGCGCACCGCGCTCACCGACATGGCCGAGGAGGGGGTCACCCAGCTGTTCAAGCCGCTGATCGGCAGCCAGTGGATCGTCGGCGTCGTCGGCCAGCTCCAGCTCGAGGTGCTGATCAGCCGGCTGGAGGCCGAATATCGCGTGGCCGCCGCCTTCGAACCCAGCCCCTATGAGACGGCACGCTGGATCGGCGGTGATCCGGCCGCGCTCAAGCGCTTCGCCGACGAGCATCGCGGCGCCATGGCCGAGGACCGCGACGGGGCGCCGGTGTTCATGGCGCGGGACAGCTGGGAGCTGAACTATGTCAGCCAGCGGGAAACCGACATCCGCTTCAGCGCGACACGAGAGCGCGCGTAGCCGCGCGCGCCCGGCAACGCTGGCCACGGGCCGGGTTTGTGCTATCGTGGGCGGATGAGTGGTGTGAGGAAACAGGCATGACCTTGTCGCCGAGGACGAAGATCGGTCTGGCCGGCGCGGCCGTGATGCTGGTGGCCGGCGGCGCCGGCGTGCGCGCGGCGGTGGAGAGCGACACCTACAAGCAGCTCGACGCGCTGATGGACGTGTTCGAGCGGGTCCGCGTCGATTATGTCGACAAGGTCGATGACAAGACGCTGATCCAGGGCGCCATCAACGGCATGCTGACCAGCCTCGATCCGCACAGCTCCTATCTCGATGCCCGCGATTTCCAGAACATGCGCCAGACCACCGATGGCGAATATGGCGGCCTCGGCCTGACCGTCACCACCGAGGACGGCGCGGTCAAGGTCGTCTCGCCGACAGACGACACGCCGGCGGCACGCGCCGGCATCAAGTCCGGCGACTATATCACCCATATCGACGGCGAACTGATCTACGGCACCGCGCTCAACGACGCCGTCGACAAGATGCGCGGCGCCGCCGGCAGCCCGATCAAGCTGACCGTGGTCCGCGAGGGCGCGACCAAGCCGCTCGACTTCTCGCTGGTCCGCGAGGTCATCCAGATCAAGCCGGTGAAATGGGAGACGCGCGGCAATGTCGGCGTCGTCCGCATCTCCACCTTCAACAAGCAGACCGGCGAGGCCACCCGCGCCGCCGTCACCGCCATCGACAAGAAGCTCGGCGCCAATCTCGCCGGCTATGTTGTCGATTTGCGTTCGAACCCCGGCGGGTTGCTCGACCAGGCGATCGAGGTCACTGACGTGTTTCTCGACAAGGGTGAGATCGTCTCGCAGCGCGGCCGCAGCAAGAACGACATCCAGCGCTACTATGCCAAGGCCGGCGACCTGACGCGCGGCAAGCCGGTCGTCGTCATCGTCGATGCCGGCTCGGCCTCGGCGGCCGAGATCGTCGCCGGCGCCCTGCAGGACCAGCGCCGCGCCGTCGTCCTCGGCCAGAAGAGCTTTGGCAAGGGCTCGGTGCAGACATTGATCCCGCTGTCGCAGGAGACTGCGTTGCGGCTGACCACGGCACGCTACTTCACCCCCTCGGGCCGCAGCGTCCAGGAGGCCGGCATCGATCCGGACGTCACCGTGCCCCAGCTGACCGACGCCGCCGAGGAGCGTCCGCGCCTGCGCGAGGCCGATCTGCGCCGCCACCTGATCAACGAGATCAAGGACGGCGCCGACAAGCTGGTCGAGACCGACATCAAGCCCGATCCGCGCTTCACCGCCACCGCCGAGGAGCTGAAGAAGCAGGGCGTGCTCGATTTCCAGCTCGATTATGCGCTGAAGATGCTCGGCCGGCTCGGTCCGTCCGCGCCGACGCAGATGGCCGCCACCCCCGCCAGCCCGGAATCGGTCGAGCAGCGCTAGCGGCGCGATGGTGCGTTGCACCACGCAATTGCGCGCCGCGCCGCCGCAGCCTATGAGGCAGGCCTCCCCGGCTAGCTGACAGGAATTCCCGTGCTCCGTCGCCTGTATGACTGGACGCTGGCCCGCGCCACCGGCCCCCAGGCCGAGAAGTGGCTGGCCGGCATCAGCTTTGCCGACTCGTCCTTCTTCCCGGTGCCGCCGGACGTCATGCAGATCCCGATGTCGATCGCCCGGCCCGAGCGGTCGATCCGCTATGCGGCGGTGTCGACCGTCGCCTCGGTCGCCGGCGCCTTCCTCGGCTATCTGATCGGCTCGGTGCTCTACAAGGCGGTCGGCGTGCCGCTGCTGCAATTCTATGGCTATGAGGAACGTTTCGGCGAGTTCGCCGCCAGCATCGCCGCCAACGGCTTCCTGTGGATGCTCGCCTTCGCCTTCCTGCCAATCCCGTACAAGGTGGCGACCATCGCCGCCGGCAGCATCGGCCTGTCGCTGCCGGTGCTGGCCGTGGCCTCGATCCTCGGGCGCGGCGGGCGCTTCTTCCTGGTGGCGCTGATCCTGCGCCGCTACGGCGCCGCCGCCCAGCGGCTGATCGACCGCTATTTCAACCAGCTGGCGCTGGCGGCGACGGTGCTGTTCGTTGGTGGCTTCCTTGTTGTCCGCTATGCCTTCTAGGGCGCGCGTCGCCGTTCCGGCGGCGATCGTGCTGACCGGCGGCAGCGCCCTGCTCGGCGGCGCGCTGGCCTTTCAATATTGGGGTGGGCTGGCGCCGTGCGAGATGTGCCTGTGGCAGCGCTGGGCGCTGGCGGCGGCGTTGACACTCGCGGCACTCGGCTGGGCGCTGGGCCAGCGCGCGGTGGTCGCGCTGGCAGCGCTCTCGGTCTGGGCGGGGGCGGCCATCGCCGCCTTCCATGCCGGTGTCGAGCAGAAATGGTGGCAGGGCATCACCACCTGCGCCGCCGCCCCGGCCGGCGGCTCCACCGCCGACGTCATCGGCTCAATCCTCGCCGCCCCGCTGGTGCGCTGCGACGCCATTCCCTGGTCCCTTTTCGGGCTTTCCATGGCAGGATGGAACGTCGTTCTGTCAACGCTCATCGGAGGCATCGCATTGTGGCAGCTGAAACGATCGTGAGGCACCTGCCCGGCGACAGCCGTGATCCGATCGACCATGCCGCCATGGTCCGCGTCGACCAGGCCGGCGAATATGGCGCCGCCCGGATCTATGCCGGCCAGCTGGCGGTGATGGGTCAGCGCTCGCGCGTGTCGCGGGAGATCGCCCATATGGCGGCGCAGGAGCAGCGCCATCTCGAGGGCTTTGACGCGCTGATGATCCGACGCGGCGTCCGCCCGACCATTCTGGCGCCGGTCTGGCATGTCGCCGGCTATGCGCTCGGCGCCGTCACCGCGCTGATCGGCCCCAAGGCGGCCATGGCCGCCACCGTCGCCGTCGAGACGGTGATCGACGAGCATTACGGCGCCCAGTCCGACGCGCTGGCGGATGGCAGCGATCCCGAGCTCAAAGCCATGGTCGATGATTACCGCGCCGACGAGGCCGATCATCGCCAGACAGCATCAAACCATGGCGGCGAAAGCAGCCATGGCTTGATGCAGACGGTCATCCGCGCCGGCTGCCGGATCGCCATCCGGGTGGCCGAGCGCATTTGAAGGGCAGGACGCCTCCGGCGGCTGGGGCCGACGGCCCCAGACCCCGATAATCAGACCTCGGCCATGCAACGGCAGACGACGCTGCGGAACCAACCTGATAATTGGGGTCTGGGGCCCAAGGCCACAGCCGCCGGAGGCATTCTTACCTAGTTCTTCACGTCGTCCGAGGTCTTGGTGATCGCCTTGCCGGCGGAGCTGAGATCCTCACCGGCCCCGCCGACGGTGTTGCAGGCGGCGAGAGCGATGCTGGCGGCGAATACGAGAGCGAAAGTCTTGCGCATGATCAGTTATCCTTGCAGTCGGTTTGCCGCAGAACTCTGACGCCGCGCAGATGAACGCACGCTTGCCAGCGCCGCCCCGCCGGGGCACGGCTGACCGATGAAATTCGTGTTGCCTGCCCTCGATCCCCCGGCCGATCTCGCCGCGCTGCTGCCGCCGCTGGCCCCGGACCTCCGCACCGCCGCCGCCGCCGCCTGGGCACATGCGCCGTTTCTCAAGGGCCTGATGCCCAGCCGCGCCGCGCTGTTCCAGCAGCTCGCCGACGAGGGCGCCGAATCGGTGCTGGTCACGGCGCTGGCGCTGGTCCGCAGCGACGCTGACTCGCCGCCGCTCGCCAGCCGCCTGCGCCGGGCGCGCGGCGATGTCGCCTTGCTGGTGGCGCTCGCCGATCTCGCCGGCCGCTGGCCGCTGGAGACGGTCACCGCCGCGCTCTCCGACTTTGCCGATGCCGCCATCGATGCCGCGATTGCCGCCGCGCTGGCCGAGCGTGGTGCGCCGAATCGCGGGCTGGTGGCGCTGGCGCTCGGCAAGCTCGGCAGCCGCGAGCTCAACTATTCCTCCGATGTCGACCTGATCCTGCTCCATGACCCGGCGCTGATTCCCTGCCGCGCCCATGAGGAGCCGGAGGAAGCCGCGGTCCGCATCGCGCGGCGCGCCGTGGCGCTGCTCGCCGATCGCCAGGCCGATGGCTATGTCGCCCGTGTCGACCTGCGCCTGCGCCCGTCCAGCGAGGTGACGCCGATCAGCATGGGGTTGGGCGCCGCCGAACATTATTACCAGTCCGAGGCCGAGACCTGGGAGCGGCTGGCCTTTGTCCGTTCGCGCGCGGTGGGCGGCGATGTGGCGATGGGCGAGGCCTTTCTCGATCGGCTGCGGCCGTTCGTCTGGCGCCGCAGCCTCGACTTTACCGCCGTCCGTGATGTCCAGTCGGTAAGCTTGCGCATCCGCGATCATTTCGAGGGCGGTCAGGCGCTGGGGCCGGGTTTCGACATCAAGCGCGGCCGCGGCGGCATCCGCGAGGTCGAGTTCTACACCCAGATCCACCAGCTGATCTGGGGCGGGCGCGATGTCTCGCTGCGCGTCCCCGCCACGCTGGAGGCGCTCGACGCGCTGGTCGCTGCGGGCCGCATCGGCGCCGACGAGGCCGAGGCGCTGGCCGCCAGCTACCGCGCCTTCCGCACCATCGAACACAGGCTGCAGATGCACCGGGACGAGCAGACCCATGCCGTCCCCAGGCTGGCCGCCGACCGCGCCGCCGTCGCCGCGCTCTGCGGCGCGAAAGACTGGGCGGTCGTCGAGCGCGCGCTGGCGCGGCTGACGGCGCCCGTCGCCGCCGCCTATGACCGGCTGATTGCCGCCGCCACCCCGCCGGCGACGCCGGTGCCCGCCGATGCCGGGCCCTGGCTGAAGGCCGAGCATCCGAAGCTGGCGAAGATGCTGCTGCCGCTGATCGAGCGCTGGCGCGGCAACAGCCTGCGGGCGCTGCGCAGCGAGACGGCGCGCAGCGCGTTCGAGCGCGTGCTGCCCGGCCTGATCGCCGGCATCGCCGAGGCCGCCGATCCGCCGCGCGCCGCCGTGCGGCTGGACAGTTTCCTCGAACAGCTGCCGCCGGCCGCCCAGTTCCTCGCGCTGCTGGAGGCCAATCCCCGGCTGGTCGGGCTGCTCGCCCATCTGCTCGGTGTCGCCCCGGTGCTCGCCGATGCGCTGGCCCGCACGCCGGCCCTGTTCGATGTCATGCTGGGGCCGGACGCCCTGGCCCCGCCGCCGCTCCCGGGCCTGCTGGCCGCCGAACTGGCGGTGCTGGTCGGCCACGCCGCCAGCTTCGAGGAAAAGCTGGACCGGGTGCGCCGCTGGACCAGCGAGCGCCGCTTCCAGATCGGCGCCCAGCTGATCGAGGGCCATGTCCATCCGCTGGTCGCCGCCCGCGCGCTGGCCGGCCTCGCCGATGCGGCGCTGCTGGTGCTGCTGCCGGCGGTCACCGCCATGCTCGCCGAAACCCAGGGCCGCATTCCTGGCGCCGAGCCGCTGGTGGTGGCGATGGGACGCTATGGCGGCGGCATGCTCACCCATGCCTCGGACCTCGATCTCATCTATCTCTATGTCGGCGATGCCGCCGCCCAGTCGGACGGACCCCGACCGATCTCGGCGGCGCTCTGGTTCAACCGGCTCGGCACCCGGCTGTCGACGGCGCTGTCGGTGCCCACCGCCGAGGGCGGGCTGTATGAAGTCGATACACGGCTGCGGCCCTGGGGCGCCAAGGGCATGCTGTCGGTCAGCCTGGACAGTTTCGCCCGCTACGAGGCCGAGGAGGCCGAGCCCTGGGAGCATATGGCGCTGACCCGCGCCCGCGTCATCGGCGGCAGCCCGGCCGCCCGCGCTGCTGCCGAGGCGATCATCAAGGCCCAGCTCTCGGTGCCGCGCGACCCGCAGGCGCTGCGCGAGGCGGTCGTCGGCATGCGCGCCGACATCGCCAAGGCCAAGCCGGGGCAGGGCATGTTCGATGCCAAGCTGGCGCCGGGCGGCCTCGTCGATCTGGAGTTCATCATCCACTATCTCCAGCTGCTCACCCCCGAGGCGCTGACCCCGGACATGCGTGAGGCGCTGGACCGGCTCGCCGCCACCGGCCGCCTCGCCCCCGATCAGGCCGAGGCGCTGGCCGGCGCGCTGGACCTGCTGACCAGCTGGCTGGTGCTGCTGCGGCTGGTGGTGCCCGGGACCAAAGTCCCCGACCATTTCTCCCCCGCCGTCGAAGCGGTGCTGACGCGCGGGCTGGGTGCGGCAAATTTCGCCGATGCCGTCGCTGCGCTGGGGCTGGCCAGGCAGCAGGTCCGGCTGGCATGGGAGAGCATCCTCAACGCCTGAAGGGAGAGACGATGACCACGGAACTGAAGGCCGGCGACCCCGCCCCCGATTTCACGCTGGAAACCGATGACGCCGGCACGCTGCGGCTCGCCGATTTCGCCGGCCGCAAGCTGCTGCTCTATTTCTACCCGAAGGACGACACGCCCGGCTGCACCAACGAGGCCAAGGGCTTTTCGGCACTGCTCGATGACTTCGCCGCCGCCGACACCGCGATCATCGGCGTCTCGCGGGACAGCCTGGCGGCGCACGCCAAGTTCCGCGCCAAATACGGCCTGCGGCTGCCGCTTGGCGCCGATGATAGCGGCAAGGTCACCGAGGACTACGGCGTCTGGGTGTCCAAATCCATGTACGGCAAGACCTATATGGGCATCGAGCGCGCCAGCTTCCTGATCGGCCGCGACGGCTGCATCGCCAGCGTCTGGCGCAAGGTCAAGGTGCCCGGCCATGCCGAGGCCGTGCTCGAAGCCGCCCGCGCCATCTGAGTCCGCCACGATTCGACCATGATTCCCCCCGCGCGGGGTTGCAGAAACGTTGACCGGGCCGAAAGGTTTCATCGACCGGCCGATTTATTTTCAATTCATCGTGCCATGACAACGGCTGAACCGTGCCTTCGCCGGCCGGGGTTGTCGGCGACCGGCGCGGCTGGTTCAAAGGCGTTGTCGCACGGAATTGCGGAACAGCAGCCGAGGTTGCGGAACCCAGTCACCAGGCGGCGGCCAGTCCTCCGGTCACGAGATCCGGGTCGTACGGGGCAGGTGAATCGAGGAATCGGTAGCAAGTCCGGGGGTCCAGATATCGTGCCTAGACTGGCAAAGGCCTTCAGCGGCCTCAATGACAGCGTTGCGCGTCATCTGCCCGAACATTGCTTCACATGGCACCGTGCCCATGGCGCGATGACCATAAAAGTTGGGAGCTGGCAGCAGATCATGGCAATCGGATCGGCAGTACTCGTCGCAGGTTGGCTCGGCATCGCCACCACCTCCCTCATCAGCGGTAATGTCGGCACTGACACCATGCTCTCGGCTAAGCAGAAGGAGCTCGCCCGGCTCGAGCAGCAGCTCGCCGCCGCCCGGCTCGAAGCCTCGCTGGTCAAGGCCGATGTCAGCCAGCGCACCCAGGCGCTCGAAACCCGCCAGGCCTTTCTCACCGCACTGATGGCCGGCAAGGCCGATTCGAAGACGCTCGCCGGCCTGCTGCCGCGCGAAGACAAGAAAAACGGCCTCGACACCGTCCGTGCCCTCGTCGCACCGCTCGGCAAGACCCGCACCGCCGATGTTTCCGCCGACACGGTGATGCCCGGCGTCGTCGCGCCGTTGCGCGCCATCGAGAACCAGCAGCTGGCGATGGTCGACCGCGCCACCGGTGCCGCCGAAGCCCGGCTTCGCGATACCCAGGCATTGATCCGCCGGCTCGGCCTCGATCCCAGCCGCTTCGCCGCCGTCTCGGAATGGCGCGGCAGCGGCCGTGGTGTCGGCGGCCCGTTCATCCCGGCCACCGACGAGATCGAACCCCGCTTCAAGGATCTGTTCATCAGCTGGCGCCGCCTCGAGACGATGCAGGCTTCGCTGGCCAGCATCCCGGCGCTGGTCCCGGTCAAGAACTACCGCCAGAGCTCCACTTTCGGCCGCCGCTTCGATCCATTCAACGGGCGCGTCGCCATCCACGCCGGTATGGACATGGCCGGCAGCACCGGCGAACCCATTTACGCGTCGGCCAATGGCAAGGTCTCCCGCGCCGGCAGCGCCAGCGGCTATGGCAATCTCGTCGAGCTCGACCATGGCAAGGGCATCGAGACTCGCTACGGTCACCTGTCCAAGGTGCTGGTCAAGCCCGGCGAAACCGTCCGCCAGGGCCAGCTGATCGGCCGCATGGGTTCCACCGGCCGTTCCACCGGCACCCATCTTCATTATGAAGTTCGCGTCGACGGCCAGGCCGTCAACCCGCAGCCCTTCCTCGAAGCCTCCGCCTATGTCCTGGCCGCCCAGAGCGAAGCCGAGCGCACCACCGGCCCAATCGGCCCCGTGCTCGATGACGATGTCCTCGCCCAGGCCGGCACCCCGGCCGCCGGCGGCATGATGATGACCCCGATCCGTCCCATCGGCTAAACCGGGCCGGTTGAAGCCCGACCAAATCCGTCCTACATTGCCGGCATGGACACCAACCCCAAGCTCATGCCCGCCGCCGCCGCCCGCGTCGCCGCCCTGTCGGCGCGGCAGGGCAAGCCCGGCCTCAAGCTCCGCCTCGCCGTCGATGGCGGCGGCTGCGCCGGCTTCCAGTATCGCTTCGGCCTCGAATCGGACGCCGCCCCCGATGACCTGACCGTCGAGACCGATGGCGTCACCATGCTCGTCGATCCCGATTCGCTGCCCTTCCTCGCCGGCTGCGAGGTCGATTTCGTCGAGAAGATCGGTGCCGCCGCCTTTGAGGTCCGCAACCCCAACGCCGCCTCGGGCTGCGGCTGCGGCTCCAGCTTCTCGGTCTGAGCTTCCGTTGACGCGCCACCGCGCCTAAAGCTGCGGCATGCGCATCGCCACCTTCAACATCAACGGCACCAACGCCCGCCTGCCACGCCTGCTCGAATGGCTGGAGGAGGCCAAGCCCGATATCGCCTGCCTCCAGGAGATCAAGACCGTCTCCGAAAACTTCCCCGTCGACACGCTGCGTGACGCCGGCTGGCATTGCCTCGTCCACGGCCAGAAGGGCTTCAACGGCGTTGCCATCCTCAGCCGCAGCCCCGCCACCGAAACCCAGCGCGGCCTCCCCGGCGACGACGCCGACGACCACGCCCGCTATCTCGAAGCCGATGTCGACGGCCTTCGCGTAGCCAGCATCTACCTGCCCAACGGCAACCCCCAGCCCGGCCCCAAGTTCGACTACAAGCTGGCCTGGATGGCCCGGCTGCGCGCCCATGCCGCCACGCTGCTCGAAACCGGCGGCCCCGTCGTCCTCGCCGGCGACTATAACGTCATCCCCCATGACGACGACATATGGAACCCCGCTGCGCTCCGCGACGATGCGCTGATGCAGCCCGAATCGCGCCAGCAATACCGCGCGCTGCTCTGGCAGGGCTGGACGGACGCCGTCCGCGCCGTCCACCCGCGCGGCGGCGTCTGGACCTTCTGGGACTATCAGGCCGGCGCCTGGC
>NZ_JBIMKZ010000009.1:0-8439 GCF_051860865.1 Polymorphobacter sp.
ATCGGGGTCCGGGGCCAAGGCCCCGGCCGCCGGAGGCGCCTTTCTGCCCGCCGGAGGCGCCTTTCTGCCCGCCGGAGGCCCCTTCCCTTCCTGCGGCCCTGCGCTAGGCTGAACCCCATGCACATCGAAACGCCGGCCCTTGTCTGTGCGCTGCTTGCCCATGGCGAGAATGGCGTGATCGTCCGGGCGTTGAGCGAGGATCATGGGTTGCTGGCCGGCTATGTGCGCGGCGGGCGATCGCGGCGGCTGCGGCCGGTGCTGCAGCCCGGCAATGTCGTGGCGATGGTGCTGGCGGCGCGGGTGGAGACGCAGCTGGCGTCGGCGACGGTCGAACTGATCGAGCCGCGCGCCCCGCTGGCGTCGACCGGCGCGGCGCTGGCGGCGCTCGAATGGACGACGGCACTCACGGCGGCTGCGCTGCCCGAAGAGGTGCCGCATCCGGCGCTGCATGCAGCGCTGGACGGATTGACCAGGGCCTGTGCCGAGGACGCGGGCGCGCTGGCGCTGGCCGAGGCGGTGGTGCGCTATGAGCTGCTGCTGATGGCCGATCTCGGCTTCGGGCTCGACCTCAGCTGCTGCGCGGCAACCGGCAGCCGCAGCGACCTCGCCTATGTGTCGCCGAAATCGTCGCAGGCGGTCAGCCGCACCGCCGGGGCGCCCTGGGCGGCGAAGCTGTTGCCGCTGCCGGGCTTCCTGACTGGTCGGGAACAGGCGTCGGCGGCCGATGTGCGGGACGGGCTGGCACTGACCGGGCATTTCCTCGCCCGCAACGTGCTGACCGGCCGGGCGGCGGGGCTGTTTGCAGCGCGCGAGCGGCTGGTGACCCGGCTGCCGGCGCCGACGATGGTGGACGAAACCGGAACGCCCGGCTAATCGAGGCCATGGCCAAGACCACCACGCTCCCGCCCGCAACGCCGCCGCCCGGCCCGCCTGCAAACCTGATTGTCGACACCCCGTTCGATACCGCGCTGTCCGACCGCTATCTCGTCTATGCGCTGAGCACGATCACCGCACGCTCGCTGCCGGACCTGCGCGACGGCATGAAGCCCGTGCACCGGCGCATCCTCTGGGGCATGCGGCTGCTGCGGCTCGATCCGGCCTCGGCCTACAAGAAGTCGGCGCGTGTCGTCGGCGATGTGATGGGCAAATATCACCCGCACGGCGACCAGTCGATCTATGACGCGCTGGTCCGGCTCAGCCAGGATTTCTCGCTGCGTTACCCGCTGATCGACGGCCAGGGCAATTTCGGCAACATCGACGGCGATAACGCGGCTGCCATGCGCTACACCGAGGCGCGGCTGACGGCCGCCGCCGCCGAGCTGATGGACGGGCTCGACGAGGAATGCGTGCCGTTCCGCACCACCTATAATGGCGAGGAGGAGGAGCCGGAGGTGTTCCCCGGCGCCTTCCCCAATCTTCTGGCCAATGGCTCGTCCGGCATCGCCGTGGGCATGGCGACATCGATCCCGCCGCACAATGTCGCCGAGGTGCTGTCGGCGGCGCTGGCGCTGCTGGCCGAGCCGGACCTGCCCGAGGCGCGGCTGATGGAGCATATCCTCGGCCCCGACCTGCCGACCGGCGGCGTGCTGATCGAGCCACGCGCCAGCATCGCCGAGGCCTATGCCACCGGCCGCGGCTCGTTCCGGCTGCGCGCCCGCTGGCGCAAGGTGGAGGAGAAGAACGGCCTCTGGCACATCGAGATCAGCGAGATCCCCTATCAGGTGGTCAAGGGCAAGCTGATCGAGACGCTGGCGACGTTGCTCAACGACAAGAAGCTGCCGCTGGTCGCCGACCTCGATGACCAGTCGGACGAGCAACTGCGCATCACCATCGAGCCGCGCGCGCGCACCGTCGACCCCGAGGTGCTGATGGAGAGCCTGTTCAAGCTCACCGACCTCGAGGTCCGCGTCTCGCTCAACATGAACGTTCTCGATCATGGCCGGCCGGGGGTGCTGTCCCTGGGCGAGGTGCTGCGCAAATGGCTGGTCCACCAGCGCGAGGTGCTGATCGCCCGCGCCCGCTACCGCCTCGGCAAGATCGACGCGCGGCTGGAGATCCTCGGCGGGCTGATCAAGGCCTATCTCAACCTTGACGAGGTGATCCGCATCATCCGCGAGGCCGATGATGCCCGCGCCGAGCTGATCGCCGCCTTCGACCTGACCGTGACCCAGGCCGAGGCGATCCTCAACATGCGGTTGCGGAGCTTGCGCAAGCTCGACGAGCTGGAGATCACCCGCGAGAACCAGGCGCTCACTGCCGAGGCGAAGGACCTGCGCCACCTGCTCGATACCCCGGCCGAGCAGACCCGCCGGCTGACCGCGACGCTGACCCGGCTGCTGGCCACCTATGGCCCGGACACCGAGCTCGGCCGCCGCCGCACCACCATCGCCGATGCGCCCGACGTGCGCTTCGTGCCGCTGGAGGCGATGATCGAACGCGAGCCGCTGACCATCATAGCCTCCGAAAAGGGCTGGGTGCGGGCGATGAAGGGGCATATCGACCTGGCCGGCGCCGATGCGCTGAAGTTCAAGGAAGGCGACGGCCCGGCCTATGCCTTCCACGCCCATACCACCGACAAGCTGATGGTCGCGACCTCGGACGGGCGGTTCTTCACCCTGTCCCCCGAGAAGCTGCCCGGCGGGCGCGGCTTCGGCGAGCCGCTGCGGCTGATGATCGACATCGCCGAGGGGGTCGGCATCGTTACGCTCGCCCCGCACCGGCCGGACGGGACGCTGCTGCTGGCCAGCAGCGATGGCCGCGGCTTCCTGGTGCAGGCCGAGGATGTGCTGGCCGAGACGCGCAAGGGCCGGCAGGTGATGACGCCGCGCCCCGGATGCAGCCTCAAGCTGGTCCGGCCAGTCGGCGCGCAGGACGACATGGTCGCCACCATCGGCGACAACCGCAAGCTGCTGGTATTCCCGCTCGCCGAGCTGCCGACGATGGCCCGCGGCCAGGGCGTGGCGCTGCAGAAGTACAAGGACGGCGGGCTGTCCGACGCGCGCAGCTTCGTAATGGCCGAGGGGCTGAGCTGGCCGATGGGCGGCGCCAGCGCCCGCACCCGCACCGAGGCCGACCTCAGCTTCTGGCAAGGTGCCCGCGCCTCGGCCGGGCGCCTGCCGCCAACGGGGTTCCCCCGCGACAACAAGTTCGCATGATGCGACTTTCCAGCCCTTCACTGGCCGGCTAGGCTTCTGACATGCTTGGAATCGCCATCGTCCTCCTGCTCAACCTTGCCTTCGGGGCCTGGGTCGTGCGCCTGATCGTCAAGGACCCGGCGAACCTGCGCAAGCGGCGCCAGCCCCCCCCTGCCCGCCCCGGCGACAGCCCGGATAGTCGTCCGCCCGAAGGTTGATAGGCGGCTCGTCCTGCCGGTCAAATACGGCAACCTGGCCCTCACTTTCGTAACCTTCGCGCGGTTCCGGGAACATCCATCCAGCGCTGCCGTTGCTCCCGTTCAACGCAAGGAGCACCCCCCATGGCGACCCATGACAATGACATCGACGTTCTCAACGACCTGATCGAAACGACCATCGATTCCGCCGACGGCTATGAGCAGGCCGCCGAAACCGCGTCCGAAACCGATGGCGTCGGCGATCTGGCCGAGCTGTTCCGCCGCTTTGCCAATGAGCGCCATGCGATCGTCACCGATCTCCGCTCGCAGGTCGTCCTGCTCGGCGGCGAGCCGGAAGAAGATGGCAGCCTTCTTGCCGGCGCCCACCGCAGCTTCCTCAAGCTGAAGAGCCTGTTCGGTTCGGGCCGCCAGCGTATCATCGAAGAAGTCGAAGCCGGCGAAGACGTGATCAAGGCCAAGTACAAGTCGGCGCTGCAGAAGGATTTGAGCGCCAACACCCGCGCGGTGATCGAGAAGGCCAACGTCTCGGTGCTGGCCGGCCATGACACGATGTCGGCGATGAAGCACGCCCATGATTGATTGAATACCGCCCGGCGTTCCGGCGCCGGGCGGCTCTATCAGGCGTCCGCGGCCAGCGCCGCGTCGACCAGCGCCGCCACGGCCGCCGGCTCCCTCGGGAAGCCCGCCGCCACCCATTTCCGCTCGAACAGTGCCAGCCGCGCCGCCACCTCGGGGCCAGGGCCGATGCCGCGTGCAACGAAATCGCGGCCCGACACTGGCAGCCGGGGGCGTTCCCAGCGCGCCAGCTGCCGGGCGTCGTCGACGCGGCCCGCGATCAGCAGCCGGTCCATCAGCGCCTCACCACCGATCGCCCACGCGGCGGCATAGATCGGCTGGGCGTCGGCCGGCGCGACGGCGAGGCCGATGCGCGCCCGGTCGGCGTTGGAGAGGCGTAGCCGGTGGGCGACGCCCTCGGCTATGGCGCGGTCGGCGGGCAGCAGCGCCGCCAGACGGCGCCGCCAGTCGGGTGCCTCGCCGGCGGCTGTCTCGCTGGCGATGGTGCGGGTCAGCGCCGGCAGCCTGGCCGCGTTGATCTCCGGCAGCACCGGGCGCAGGATGCCGGCCTCCAGCATTACCGCCAGCACCGGCACCGGGTCGGCGACGCCAAGCAGCCCGCGCATCTCGATGGCGATCCGCTCGCGGGACAGCGCCATCAGGTCGTTGGCGCGTTCCCGGCACGCCGCCAGCCCCTCGGCGTCGAGCATGTCGGCGAAGCGCGCCGAAAAGCGGAAGAAACGCAGAATGCGCAAATGGTCCTCGGCAATGCGCTGGAGCGGATCGCCGATGAAGCGGACGCGGCGGACGGCAAGATCGGCCTGGCCGTCGAAATAATCGTCGATCTCGCCGCCGGGCAGGCGAGCATAGAGTGCATTGATGGTGAAGTCGCGCCGGGCGGCATCGGCCTTCCAGTCGTCGGTGAAGGCGACTTCGGCGTGGCGGCCATCGGTGGCGAGGTCGCGGCGCAGCGTCGTCACCTCGGCAACGAGCGGCCCGGAGATCGCCGTTACCGTGCCATGCGCCAGCCCCGTCGGCACCGCCTTCAGCCCGGCCGCCGCCAGCCGCGCCATCACTGTCTCGGGCGTCAGCACGGTGGCCATGTCGATATCGGCGGCGGTGATGCCGGTCAGCGCGTCGCGGACACAACCGCCGACCAGCCTGGTGTGGCCGTCGGCGGCCTCCAGCGCGGTCAGTAGCCGCGTACCGGCTTCGCTGCCCACCCAGTCGGGGATGGCGATCCGGGCCGTCACAGCAACCGCCTCGACAGGTTGACGATCATCCCCGCCGTCGCCCCCCAGATCTCGCGCTCGCCGTGGCGGATGACATAATAGCGCTGGCGGCGGCCGCGCCATTCGCCGTGGCGCAGCTCATGGTTGGCCGGATCGAGCACATGCGCCAGCGGCACATGGAACAGCTCGGCGACCTCATAGGCATGGGCGGCGAGCGCCAGCCCGGCCGGCACCAGCCCGACCACCGGCTGCACCGAAAAGCCGGTGCCGGTAACATAGGGATCGAGCTGGCCGATGACTTCGACATCATGACGCGACAGCGCCACCTCCTCCTCGGCCTCGCGCAGCGCCGTCATCACCGGGGACAGGTCGCCGGGATCGACGCGGCCGCCGGGGAAGGCAATCTGGCCGGCATGGCGCTTCAGATGCGCGGTGCGCCGGGTTAGCAGCAACTGTGGCTCGGCCTCGCGGGTTACCGCCATCAGCACCGCCGCCGGCATCAGCACAGCGTCGGTGACCTCGGGCTCGCCCGAAATGTCACGGTCGCTGCGCCAGCCGGCGCCGCCGGTGTCCGCCAGCAGCGCCGCCCGCAGCCGGTCGATCGGCATCAGCCAGACCCCAGGAACGGATAAAAGACGCCGCCCGACCACAGGCCCGGCGCGTCCGGCGCCTCGGCGAGGGCGATGTCGGCGAGCTCATAGAAGACCGGGCGGTTGATCAGCGCCTGCAGCCCGGCGCGGACATGGAGATAGGGCCGCGGCGTGCCGTCTTCGGCCTGTTCGATTCGCAGGCCATGGTCGGAGCCGGCGATGACGAGATCCTCGGTATTCAGGCGGAACACCAGCGTGCGGTCGGCGCCCTTGCCATGGCTTTCGACGGCGACGGCAACGAACGGCGCATCCTCGACCTCGATGTCGAGCTTCTCGTGCGGGGTCACCAGCACATGGCCGCCATCGGCCTCACGGCGCAGGATCGTCGAGAACAGCTTGACCAGCGCCGGGCGGCCGATCGGCGTGCCCTGGTGGAACCAGGTGCCGTCGACGGCGATGCGCATCTCGCTATCACCGCAGCGGTCCGGGTTCCACAGATGGACGGGCGGCAGGGCGCGCTGCTGGAGGACGGACGACAGCATGTCGAGCGAGGAAGCAGGGTCGGCCATGGCTCTTACATAGTCACCCCAGCCCGGGGTGCAACGCCGGCGGCGCCGCAGGCGAAGCGCATGAACAGCTCAGGCGGCGGCGCGGTCCTTGGTTGCTGGCTCCAGCCGGCCCTGGACCGGCAACCCCTCGGCGCTGCCGCGCAGCAGCAACCGGGCGCGATCGACCGGCCCCGGCACCTGCCAGCCACCGGTTGCTGCGGCGGTGAAGCCGAAGCGGCCATAATAGGGCTCGTCGCCGATCAGCAGCATCGGCGACAGGCCAGCGGCATCGGCACGGGCCAATGCCTCGGTCATCAGCAATGTACCGACGCCGACGCCGTCATGGGACAAGGCGACGGCCACCGGCCCGAGCAGCACGAGCGGCGACAGGCGGCCATCGCTGCCGCGCAGCTGCAGGGGCCAGCACTGGACGGAACCGATCAAGGCGTCGCCGTCGCGGGCTACCAGACACAGGTCAGGGATCGCGTTCGTGCCGTCGCGCAGCCGATAGGCGGTGCGATTATGGCGCGCCGGGCCGAACCGCGAATCGAGAATGGCGTCGATAGCGGGGCTATCGGCCACCGTGGCAGGAGAAAGGGTGATCAAAGCAGAGGGAACTTTCGAACGAGCAGGGCCGCCGGTACCGCCACCATGGCGGCCGGCATCAGCCTCGTCGGCTCATCGAAAAGATGATTGTCCTCATGCGCGTTCATCTAGCATGAAACGCGCAGCCGCACAATTGTTCCACAGCTAGTGGAGGCGGCGATCCAGCCCGGCGATTGCCGCTTCGGTGAGGCGGTCGTGCATCGCCGGATCGGCCTTGGCGGCGATCAGTGCCGCCGCGGCTGCGGTCACCTGGCGGGCGAGTTCGCCGCGCAGTTCGACCTCGGCACCGCGCTCGGCAGCAACGATCTTGGCTTCCGCCGCAGCCGTGCGGCGGGCGATGGTCTCGGCCGCGGCCTTCTCGCTGTCGGCCATCAAGGAGGCGGCTTCGACCTGCGCCCGGGCGACGATCGCTTCGGCATCGCGGGTGGCGGCTTCGGCGCGTGCCTTGGCATCGGCGAGCAATGTCTCGGCCTCGGCGCGGAGCGCACTGGCTTCATCGAGTTGGCGGCGAACGCCGGCGATGCGGCCATCGAGCGCCTCGGCGATCCGCTGCGGCAGCTTGCCGAGAATGATCGCCAGGGCGAAGAAGATCGCCACGGACACATAGACCCAGGTTTCCGCGCCCAGCCCGAGCAGCGTTTCCTCGGCATGGGCGCCGTCATGCGGCACGCCCAGCAGTTCCGACCCTTCGACCGGCTCGCCGAAGGCGCCCGGCATCGCCATGGCCGGCGGGTTGAGTTGATCAGCCATTACGCACGTCTCCGGCCGGCGCCGCAGCCTGCAAGGCCGCCGTCACATCGGCAGTCTGCACCTCGATGCCGGCAATCCGCCGGACAGCATCGGCAGTCAGGTCCGCCGCCGAGGTGGCCAGCGATTGCCGTGCCTTGGTCCGCGCCGCATTCAAGGTCGCCACGGCGGTCTCGGTGCGGGCGTCCAGCTCGGCGGCCAGCACGGCCAGCCGTTTTTCAGCTGCCCGGGCTGCCGCATCCTTGGCGGCCGCGACTTCGGCCTGGGCCGATTTGCGCGCCGCAGCCATTCCCTCGTCATAGCGGGTGCGAATGGTGTCGGCCTGACCCTTGGCGGCTTCCGCCGCATCCAGATCGGACGCCACCCGCGTTTCCCGCGCCTCGATCACCCGGCCCACCTTGGGGAGCGTCGGACGCACCACCACGAAATAGAGCAGGGCAAAGATCGCCGCCAGCCAGACCAGCTGGGGGATAAAGACGGAAGGGTCAAACTGCGGCACGGAGCCCTGCCTCAGCCGAACGCGAGGGCGAGGGCGACAACCGCGGCGATCAGGCCGAGGGCCTCGGTCACGGCGAAGCCGAAGATCAGACGGGCGCCGAGCTTGTCAGCGGCAGCCGGATTGCGCAGCGCGCCCGACAGGAACATGCCGAAGATCAGGCCGACGCCGATGGCGGCGAAGCCGGCACCCATGGCAGCGAGACCGGCAGCAATCAGCTTTGCAGATGCGACGTCCATTATAAGTCCTTCCAAAAAACCAGATTAGTGAAGATTGACAGCGTCGTTGAGATAGATCGACGCCAGCAGGGCGA
>NZ_JBIMKZ010000009.1:8449-55256 GCF_051860865.1 Polymorphobacter sp.
ACATAGGCCTGCACCACCGCAATCAGCAGTTCCAGTGCGGTGAGCGCGACATTGACGGTCAGCGGCACCAGCCCGAACACATAGGGCAGCGCCTCGAACGAGCCGAGCGCCACGACGAAGCCGCCGAACACCTTCAGCAGGACGTGGCCGGCGGTCATGTTGGCGAAAAGCCGGATGGCCAGCGTGAACGGACGCGACAGGAACGACAGGAACTCGATCACCGCCACCAGCGGCAGCACGAACAGCGGCGTACCCTCGGGCAGGAACAGCGTGAAGAAATGCAGGCCATGCTTGGCAAAGCCGACGATCAGCACCAGCGCGAAGACGATGATCGCCAGCCCGAAGGTGACGGCGATATGGCTGGTCGGCGTGAAGCTGTGGACGAACGGCACCAGGCCGAGCAAATTGCAGGACAGCACGAACACGAACAGCGCAAAGATCAGCGGCGCATACTTCAGGCCCTCGCGGCCGACATTCTCGCGCAACATGTCTCGGATAAAGTCATAAAGATATTCGACCGCCGCCTGGGCCCGGCCGGGGATCAGCTGCGGCTTCGCCGTGCCGATGAACAGGAAGGCCGAGATCGCCAGCAGCGAGATCAGCATCCACAGCGCCGAATTGTTGAACGACAGATCCTGGCCCGCAACAAGGATTTCCGGACCGATCCGCTCGATCTCGAACTGCTGCATGGGATTGGCCATGTTACTCCTCGTCCTCCTGCGACTGCTTGCGCAGGACGCTTCGCAGCCCCGTGGCGAACCCCAGCAGCAGCATCACGATCAGTCCCCAGGGGCCGGACCCGAACTGGCGGTCGATAAACCAGCCGATGAAACCACCGGCGAGCATCGCCCCGACAAATTCCGTCGCCACCGACCATCCCGCGCTTTCGGCACGTTTCGATCCGTCACGACGCCCGCGTTCAGCCGCTCTCGCTGCCGCAATACGCCTTGAAAGCGCATCATCTGGCTTGCTGTCATCGGCCAAGCGGGGGAACCCCTGTCAGACACTCTCGGATACCGCGCCGCCGGAACACCACCGACACTGCATCAACGCCGTCGGGTTCCTGCAAGGCAGGCCCTTCCGGCTATCGGCGCGCGTCTATCCGCCGCCTTGATGCGTGTCAACCTTGCAGCGTGCAACGCAACATGGCGCGCGGTCTCCCGCGCGCCATGCTGATGTGTGAAAAGCGAGGTGGATGCGCCTCAGTTGCGCCGGTCACGCCCGCCGCGCTGGCCGCCATCCGGACGACCGCCGCGCTGGCCCTGCCAGCCCGACTGGGGACGCTGGGACTGGGGACGCTGAAAATCAGGACGCTGGGCCTGGCGCTCGACCCGGCGCTCCTGGCGCTGGACCTGGTTCTGTTGGCGCACCACACGCTGCTGCTGGCGGATGACCTGACCCTGCTGGCGGACCACCCGCTGCTGCTGGCGGACCTGGCCCGGCGGCAGCCCCTGGCGGGCGATCGAACCGCCGATGGCGCGGCCGACAATCGGCGGCCGCTGGACGATCCGCGGCTGCCAGTAGCCACGCTGGCGCTGGTTCCAGGCGCTGCGGTTGCCGCGGCGATCATAGACATAAGCACCGCTGCCGGGATAATAGTAATTATCATACCAACCAAAGCCCGATCCCGAATAACCAACCGGGACATTACGCCATCCATAAGGGTCGCCCCAGTATTGATCGTAACCGGCATAGCCGCGATCATAACCGGGTGCGCGACCATAAGCATATTGATCAGCACAGGCGCCAAGGCCCATTGAAGCAATCACCAAGGCACCCACTGCAAGTATTTTCTTGTTGAACATGGCAATCTCCGTTCTTGTTACAGAGATTCGCATTAATCGATTGAACAGGGTGTGAACCCCTTCGCAGTAATTCAGGCGACGGCCAGCAATCGTTCGGCGGCCTGCAGGTCGACGCTGACCAGCTGCGAGACGCCCGGCTCGCCCATCGTCACGCCGTAAAGCCGGTGCATCCGGCTCATCGACACCGCATTATGGGTGACGATCAGAAAGCGCGTCGCCGTTGCCGCTGCCATCCGGTCGAGCAGGTCGCAGAATCGCTCGACATTGGCGTCGTCGAGCGGCGCGTCGACCTCGTCGAGCACGCAGATCGGCGACGGATTGGCGAGGAACAGCGCGAAGATCAGCGCCGTGGCGGTCAGCGCCTGCTCGCCGCCGGACAATAGCGTCAAAGACTGCAGCTTCTTGCCGGGCGGTTGGGCCATGATTTCCAGCCCCGCCTCGAGCGGATCCTCAGCGTCGATCAACGCCAGCCGCGCCTCGCCGCCGCCGAAAAGATCGGTGAACAAGGTCTGGAAATGGCCGTTGACCGCCTCGAATGCGGCCGCCAGCCGGGCCCGGCCCTCGCGGTTGAGGCTGCCGATCGAGCCGCGCAGCCGGGCGATGGCGGTTTCCAGCTCGGCCTTCTCGCTGACAACGGTCTCGGCCTGGACGGTCAGTTCCTGCAGCTCGATGTCGGCGCGCAGGTTGACCGGTCCCAGCCGCTCGCGCTCGGCCAGCAGCGCCTCGTGGCTTTCGGCCAGCGCCGGCACGTCAGCGGCCGCCACGCTGTCCGGCGCAAAGCCGAACCGGCCGGGCAGCATCGGCGGCGAGCAGCCGAAGCGCTCGCCGCAGCCGCGCTCGACTTCGGCCTGCGCCGCCGCCTGGTGCTCGGCTTCGGCGCGGGTGGTGGCGCGGCGTTCGCGGGCTTCGGCCACCGCCGCATCGGCGGCGCGCGCTGCTGCCGCCAGCCGCGCGGCTTCGGCATCGGCGGCGGCCAGGGCATCGGCAGCGGCGGTGCGTACCGTCTCAAGGTCCGACACCCGGCTGGCGAGGCCGGCAATTTCGGTGACGATCGCTGCGCCGCGCGCCGCCAATGCCGTGCGTTCGGCCTCGACGGCGCCGCGCCGTGCCGCCAGCTCCTCAGCCTGGCCGCTGCTCGCCGCCAGCCGGGCCAGCCAGCGCTGGCGTTCCTGGCCGATTGCCGCCAGCCGCGTGCTCGCCGCCTCGCTGTCCCGCTGGCGCGCCGCTGAGGTAGCCTGGGCATCGGCGGCGGCGGTGCGCGCCGCCGTTGCTGCCGCGCGCGCCCGCGCGAGCAATTCGGAGAGATCGGCCAGCGCCGCCTCGCCGGGCAGCGCCGCCTCGGCCTCGGCGACCTCGGCGGAGAGACGTTCTCGCTCGGCCGCCAGCCGCTCGGCGGCGGTGCCGAGGCTCGCCGCCTCGCCGGCCAGCCGGGCCGCTGCCTGTTCGGCCGCTGCCAGCCGGGCACGGGCATCGGCCAGCGCCCGCGCCACCTGCTCCCGACCGGCGCGGGCCGCGCGCTCGGCAGCCTGGGCCTTGCCGGCGGCTTCGACCGCGCCGGCCAGCGCCGCACTTGCCTCGTTGAGCGTCGCCTCGGCCCGGGCGGCTTCAGCAGCGACTTCGCCGGCACGGCGCCGGGCGCGCAACCGTGCCGCCGCGGCCTCGGCGCGGCCGCCGGCCTCGCGGTAGCCATCCCACCGCCAAAGCCGGCCTTCGAGGCTGACTAGTCGCTGGCCGGGCGCGAGATGCACGGCCAGCGCCTCGCCATCGGCCGCCGCAACGACACCGATCTGCACCAGCCGGCGCGCCAGTTCGGCAGGGGCGCGGACATGGGCGGCCAAGGGCGCGGCACCCTCGGGCAGCGCCGGGTCCCCTGCCCCCGCTGACCCCGCCCAGCGCCGGGGGGCGTTGCTCGCCGCCGGCCCGGCTTCGAGCTCGTCGCCAAGGGCGGCGGCCAATGCTTGTTCATAGCCGGCGTCGGTCTCGATCATCTCGGCGATGCGCGGACCCTTGGCCTGGTCGGCCGCCAGCCGCCGGCCCAGCGCCTCGGCCTCTGCCTTGAGCCCGGCCAGCGTCGCCCGCGCTGCCGCCTGCGCCGCCGATGCCTGTTCGCGCGCCGCATCGGCCTCCGGGCGCGCCGCCTCGGCCTCGGCCAGCGCCGTTTCGGCCTCGGCCAGCCCGGCCTGCGTCGCTGTCACCGCTTCGGCCAGCGCCGCCGTTTCCGGCGGCACTGCCAGCCGGGTGCGGCGGGCTTCCAGATCGCGCTGCTCGGCCTCCAGCCGCGCCAGCCGCGCCGCTGCCGCGCGTGCCGCTTCGGCACGCGACCGCGCCTCGGCGGCGGCGGCGGCATGGGCATCGAGCGCGGCGGCCAAGGCAGCCTCGGCGATTGCGGCTTCCGCTGAAGCTTCGGCCGCCGCCTGCTTGAGTGCCGGCAGCGCCGCCTCGGCCGCCGCGCGGGCGGCGGTGAGCGCGTCGGCCTCCTGCACCAGCCGCGCCTCGGCGGCGGCGGCATCTTCGGCCAGACCCGCCTCGCGCGCGGCATCGCGGGCGATGGTGGCGAGCTGGCCGGCCAGCGCCTGGTCGCGGGTCCGCGCCGACGCCGCCTCGGCATCGAGCAGGGCGCGTGCCTGCCGCACCGCCTGCACCGCCGCTGCCGCCTCGGCCTCGGCCTGGCGCAGCGCCGGCAGCGCGGCGGTGGCGTCAGCGGCGTCGGCGGCCAGCGCGGCGGCGGCACGGGTGCGCTCGTCGGCGACCGCCTCGGCCGTCTTCACCGCCGCCTGCGCCGCCTGCGCCGCCTCGCGCGCCGCCAGCCATCGCGCCCAGGTCAGTGCCGCCTCGCCGGCCTTGATCTGGTCGGACAGCGCCCGGTAGCGCTCGGCGACGCGGGCCTGCCGCTTCAGCCCGCCGATCTGGCTCTCCAGCCCCTTCACCACGTCATCGAGCCGGGAGAGATTGGCCTCGGCGGCGCGCAGCCGGATTTCGGCCTCGCGGCGGCGGACATGCAGCCCGGCGATGCCGGCGGCTTCCTCCAGCAGCGCCCGGCGCTCGGCCGGCTTGGCGGCGATGATGCTGCTGATCCGGCCCTGGCCGACGATCGCTGGCGAATGGGCGCCGGTGGCACTGTCGGCGAACAGCAGCCGCACATCCTGGGCCCGGCTGTCCCGCCCGTTGATCCGATAGTCGGAGCCGGCGCCGCGCTCGATCCGGCGCGATACCTCGATCTCCTCGCCCGCAGCACCCGCCAGCCCCAGCGTAACCTGGGCGAAGCTGCGCGGCGGCCGCTGGCCGGTGCCGGCGAAGATCACATCGTCCATGCCGCCCGAGCGCATCGACTTGGGGCTGCCCTCCCCCATCACCCAGCGCAGGGCCTCGAGCAGGTTGGACTTGCCGCAGCCATTGGGGCCGACGACGCCGGTCAGCCCGGGTTCGATCCGCAGTTCAGCCGGCTCGACAAAGGATTTGAACCCCGCCAGTCTGAGCCGCCTGAACTCCAATGTGCCCTGCCCCCCCGGGTCTTGCGCCGGCGCTAGTTCAGCGCCGCCTGAAGCTTGGGCTCCAGCGTCTTCCAGTCATAGGTGTCGGCCTGGGTCTTGCCGTTGATGATGAAGCCCGGCGTGCCGGTCAGCTTGTACGTTTCGGTGGCCTGGGTGCGCATGTCGGCCAGCGTCTTCAGCGCCGCCTGATCGGACAGGCAGGCATCGAAGCGCGCCTTGGGGATGCCGCGCGTCCGCACATAGGCATCGAGCTTGCCGGCCTGGGCCAGGCCGATGATCTGCTGGTCCTGCGGCAGTGCCTGGAGCTTTTTCTGCTCCTCGGGGGAGAGCTTGGTGAACGGCTCGACCCAGCTCGCCTGGTCAGTGAAGAAGGAATTGAGCAGGCCGAAGAACGGCCCGGCCCCCTGGCAGCGGGCGAGCAGCGAGGCGGCATAGTCCGGGCCGTTGAGCACGAAGTTGCGGAATTCATAGCTGACATCGCCCGAAGCGACATATTTGCTCTTGATCGTGGCGCTCGCCGCCTCGTGGAAGTCCTTGCAGTGCGGGCAGGTCAGCGACGCGAACTCGACGAGCTTTACCCGGGCATTGGGATTGCCCATGCGGATGCCGCCCTCGGGTGTCATCGAAACGACCTCGGTCCAGGGCTTGCTGGCCGGCTTGCCGGCGGGCTTGGCACCGGGGCTCGCCGACTTGGCCGCCGCCGGCGTCACCGCCGCCGCATCGTCGTTCGCCGCCGCATCGCAGCCGGCGGCCAGCGACGCCACACCCGCCACCAGCATCAGCCGCCCGAAACTGTTCCCGAAAACGCGCATCATGACCTCGTCATTTCACCGGCACCGCGCCGGACACAGTATCAGGCATACGGCATAGGAGGGCGCTCGAACAAGAGCGCCATCACCTGACGATCGGCAGCCCGCGCGTCGTCGCCAGCGCCTGCGCCAGCGATTCGAGGCTGGCGCGCAGATCGGGGTCGGCGATGTCGCGCAGCGTCGAGCGGGTTTCATCGGACAGCACGGCAGTGGCGCCGGGCGCCGGCGGCCGGTCGTGGCCGCGCTCGTCGTCGATATCGGCATGGCGCAGCCGCACCTGCGCCACCGCGCCATGCCCGAGCACGCGGTTGACGCGCTCGATCAGCTGCGGCTCGACATGCTTGAGCATCGGCGCCAGCGCGCCGGTCACCGCCACCTCGAGCGTGCCGCCGGACTTCTCGCCGCGCCGGAAGCGCAGCCCCTCGGGCCGGCTGTGCCGCGCATAAGCGACGCCGACGATCTCCGACCAGCGTTCGACCAGCGCGCCCTGGGCAAAACCGAAGCGCTTGAACGCCATGCCGCCGACCTGCGGCATCACGTCCGCCACCCGCCGCGCCCCCAGCGCGCGGGGGCGCGGGCGCGGCGTGTCGGTTTTGTCCCCTGTCATCGAGTCTCTGGCCATCGCCGGCATCATGCCATAGCGATCGGCCGATGCCCATGCTCACCGACGCGCTTCTGGACTGGTATGGCGCCAATGCCCGGCCGCTGGCATGGCGGCGGCTGCCCGGCGCGCCGCTGCCGACCGATCCGGATTGGCCCTATCGGGTCTGGCTCGCCGAGATCATGCTCCAGCAGACGACGACCGAAACGGTCGGTCCCTATTATAAGGCCTTCCTCGCCCGCTGGCCGGGCTTCGCCGCGCTCGCCGCCGCGCCAGACAATGACGTGATGGAGGCCTGGGCGGGGCTCGGCTATTATGCCCGGGCGCGCAACCTGCTCGCCTGCGCCCGCGCCGTCGTCGCCGATCATGACGGCAGGCTGCCGGCGGACGAGGCGGCGCTCCGGCAGCTGCCGGGGATCGGCGCCTATACTGCCGCCGCCGTCGCCGCCTTCGCCCATGGCGCGCGAGCGATCATCATCGACGGCAATGTCGAACGGGTCATCACCCGGCTGGCGGCGATCGACACGCCGCTGCCCGCCGCCCGCCGCGAGATCGCCGCGGTGCTTGAAGAGCTGACCCCGGACGGGCTGGCGGCGGCAGACTTTGCGCAAGCGCTGATGGACCTGGCGCGGCGGATCTGCACGCCGCGGGCGCCGCGCTGCGGCCAGTGCCCGCTCGAAAGCGGCTGCAAAGCGGCCGGAAATCTGCCCGAAACCTACCCCAGAAAGGCCGAAAAGCGCCCCCGGCCGACCCGATCCGGCGCGGTCTGGTGGTTGGAGAGCGGCGGCGAGGTGCTGACCGTCATCCGCCCGCCGCGCGGCCTGCTCGGCGGCATGCGCGGGCTGCCGGACGGCGAGCGGCCGCCGGTGGAGGGCGACTGGCAGCTGCTCGGGCAGATCACCCATGGCTTCACCCATTTTACCCTGGTGCTCGGCGTCCACGCGCTCCGCCTGGCGCAAAAGCCTGATATCGCGGGCGAATGGATCGCGATCCAACAGGCCGATGGCGGCTTCCCGACATTGTTCCAAAAGGCCATAACGCTGGCGCGCGCCCAATTGGCGCCGGAGACTCCATGACCGACATCTTTAACAGCTTCTTCAGGGGCTTCGAACCGCCGGTAACCGGCATCACCGGCTCGCCGCTCGACCGCGCCGACCATCTCCGCCGCGATCCCGAGCAGGTGCAGCAGATGCAGGCCAGCGCCACCGCGCGCTGGCTGGTGCTCGACAGTTTGAAGCCCGTAGTGACGGACGATGACCGGTTGTTCTGGGCAACCGCCGATGACCTGCCCGAGGCGGCGCCGATGGTGTTTCTCGGGCTGGACAGTGACGGCGCGCCGCGCTTTGCCGCCAGTGCCAGCGCGATTCCGCTACTGGCGCGTCACGGCGGGCGGGTGATCGATGCCCGCAGCGCCGCGATGCTGATGCCGCCGGGCCAGGCGGCGATCCTGGCGCAGGCGCGGTCGCTGCTCGACTGGCATGCCCGGCATGGCCATTGCGCGGTCTGCGGCGCGGCGACGGCGCCGACCAAGGCGGGCTATTGCCGCCAGTGCCCGGCCTGCGGCGCCGAGCATTTCCCGCGCACCGATCCGGTGGTGATCATGCTGGCGATCAAGGGCGATCATGCGCTGGTCGGGCGGCAGCCGGGGTTTCCGCCGCGAATGTTCTCGGCGCTGGCCGGGTTCGTGGAACCGGGGGAAAGTCTGGAGGAGGCGGTAGCGCGCGAGATCTTCGAGGAGGCGGGCATCCGCACCGGCCGGGTGCGTTATCTCGCCAGCCAGCCCTGGCCGTTCCCGTCGTCGCTGATGATCGCCTGCCTCGCCGAGGCGCTCGGCCATGAGATTGCGCTCGATACCGAGGAGCTGGAGGAGGCGCGCTGGGTGAGCAAGGACGAGGTGCGTGCGGCGCTGGCCGGCGAGGGCGCCTGGCTGGCGCCGCCGCCGATGGCCATCGCCCATACGCTGCTGGCGAGCTGGGCGAAGGGCTGAGGCTTTATTTGGCGACGAGGCGGGTTGCGTCCTCGGGCGGCATCGGCCGGCCGAACAGATAGCCCTGGATCTGGGTGCAGCCGAGCGCCCGGCAGGTCTCGAACTCGGCGCGGGTTTCGGTGCCTTCGGCGGTGGTGGTCATGTCGAGTGAGGCGGCCAGCCGGACGATCGATTCGATGATGGCGCTGGCCTCCGAGCCGGGGCCGGCGCGCGAGACGAAGCTGCGGTCAATCTTGATGCGGCTGAAGGCGACCTTCTGCAAATAGCCCAGCGCCGAATAGCCGGTGCCGAAATCATCGAGCGCAAAGGCGATGCCCAGCGCGTGCAGCTCGGCGAGCCGCAGGATGGTATCGGGCTTTTCATCAAGGAACAGCCGCTCGGTGATCTCGAGTTCCAGTCGATCGGGCGTCAGCCTGTTGTCGGCGAGCGCCCTGCGGACGACATCGACCAGTTGCGAATCATGGATCTGCGCCGGCGAAAGATTGACCGCGATGGTGATCGCAGTCGGCCAGCGCGCCGCCCAGCGGCACGCCTCGGCGATCACCCAATGGCCGATAGGAACGATATGGCCGGTTTCCTCGGCCACCGGGATGAACTGATCCGGCGCGATCGGACCGAGGGTTGGATGCGTCCAGCGGAGCAGCGCCTCGAAGCCGACGATCCGCTCATCGGCCGCCTGGACGACCGGCTGGAAAGCGAGGCTGAACTCGCCGCGCGCCATGGCCGTGCCCAGCGCGGCCTCGAGACGGGTGCGATGCTCGGCCCGCTCGCGGATCGAGACATCGAACCGCCGCGCCGCGCCGCGGCCGTTCGCCTTGACCTCGTGCAGCGCCAGGTCGGCGCTTTTCAGCAGCCGGTCGGGCGTGGCGCCGTCTTCCGGCCCCAGCGCCCAGCCGACGCTGGCGCCGCAGACAAGCGCCTGCCCTTCCGCCCGGATCGGTGCGGCCAGCGCCGCCACGATGGCCGACGCGAGGGCATTTGCCCGGCGCGGGGTAGTCACCGGGATCAGCACGGCAAATTCGTCGCCGCCGAGACGGGCGATGGTGCCGCCGCCGCCGATGGTTTCCCGGAGCCGGTCGGCGACGTCGCGCAATAGCCCGTCGCCGGCGGCATGGCCCAGGCTGTCGTTGACGAACTTGAACCGATCGAGATCGATCGACAGCACGCCGCACGGGCGCCGGGTGCAGGCGGCGCGGGCCAGCGCCTCTTCCAGGGCCTCGCGAAACAGCGCGCGATTGGCCAGCCCGGTCAGCGGATCAAAACGGGCAAGCTGGGCGATCCGCACCTGGCTGCGCCGCACCTCTGTGACGTCGCGGCCGACGCCGCGAAACCCGGCAAAGCGACCGTCCGGCTCGAAACGCGGGGTGCCGGAAATGGCCCACCAGCGGGTTTCCGCGCCGATATGTGCCGGCACCGTCAGATCGCGAAAAGGCCGGCGGCTGTGGAAGACATTGGCGAGTGCCCGCAGAGCGGCGCGCTCCTCGCTGCTGTCGGCCGGGCCGAGAATGTCCGACAGGCGCTGACCGATGAGCGTGCCATAGGGCTGACCGGCGATCTCGGCGAAGCGCGGCGAGGCGTGCAGCAGCCGACCACAGGCATCGACTTCGATCAGCCAATCCGAGCCATTGGCCTCGAACTCGTCGAGCAGCAGCCGGACAATGGCGTTGCGCTCGATCAGATCATCCTGTGTGCGCAGCCGCGACATCAGGGCGAAGCTCGTCACCATGACGCCCCGGCAGATGACAAAGGCATAGCTGACGATTGCTACCACCACCGGCGGGCTGCCGATCGTCGCCCCCGGCGGCAGCGTGAGCAGCAGTCCACCCGCAATCATCAGGCACAGTCCGATGCCGCAGACCGGCATGATGGCGGTTGCGAAGCCCACGCCGCCCATGGCGGCCAGCGACAGCACCATCAACAGCAACTGATCATCGTCGTTGGCCTGAGGCATCATCACGGCCAACATCACCGCCCAGAGCAGGCCGAAGCAGAGGATCTCGGCATTGATCATCCAGAACTGGCGCCGGCTGACTGGCGCCGGCTCGCGCTGCAACGGAACGCGCCGCCGCCGACGCACCATCCAGACCGCGCCAAGTCCGGCGAGTACCGTGACCCATGTCACGAGGAAATCGGCGCGCGGATGATCGCCGAACAAGGTGACCAGCAGCAGGACGTTGATCAGCAGCAGCCCGATGTTCATCGGGACATAGCGATTGAGCGAGGCGATCTGCGCAGCCCGGACGCGCGAATAGAAATCGAGATCGGCGCCGTCCTGGTCGAAGCCGAGCACCTGCTTCCAGCCCAGTCGCTGACCAGCCGGAATCGGCGGCCGAAACATTGCCGTCATGCGCCACTCCCAACCGCTTTGCGGTATCTCAAGCTCTTAGCGGCCGACGAGCGCCAAATTTAAGCCGAGCCGGCGGCGATCGGCATCGGCGGCCTTGGCTTTGCGGCAAATGTTCTCTAATCGTTCGCCCATGTCTGCGTCCCCCGTCTCTTCCCAGGCCGAGCCGCCATGGCTGGCCGGCCTGAACGCCCCGCAGCGCGAGGCGGTGACATCGCTCGAAGGTCCGGTGCTGATCCTCGCCGGCGCGGGCACTGGCAAGACCCGGGCGCTGACGGCGCGGCTGGCGCAGATCCTGTGGACGCGACGGGCCTGGCCGTCCGAGGTGCTGGCCGTCACCTTCACCAACAAGGCGGCGCGTGAAATGCGGCACCGGATGGGGATATTGCTCGGCGCCGACCATCCGCTTGGCCAGGAGGGACTGCCCTGGCTGGGCACCTTCCATGCGATGGCCGCGCGGATGCTGCGCCGCCACGCCGGTCTGGTCGGGCTGGAGTCGGGGTTCACCATTCTCGATACCGACGACCAGCTGCGGCTGCTGAAGCAGACCATCGCCGAGGCCGGCATCGACGAGAAGCGCTGGCCGGCCAAGCAGCTGGCCCATCTGATCGACCGCTGGAAGAACCGCGGCCAGATACCGGCGGCGGTGCCGCCCGGCGAAAGCCATGCCTATGCCGATGGCAAGGGCGCGGCGCTCTATGCGCGCTATCAGCAGCGGCTGGCGGCGCTCAACGCCGCCGATTTCGGCGATCTGCTGCTGCACATGCTGACCATTTTCGAGCAGCACCCCGATGTGCTGGCTGACTATCAGCGGCGGTTCAAATATATCCTCGTCGACGAGTATCAGGATACCAACATCGCCCAGTATCAATGGCTGAAGGCGCTGGCCGGCACCCGTCACAATATCGCCTGCGTCGGCGACGACGACCAGTCGATCTACAGTTGGCGCGGCGCCGAGGTTGCCAACATCCTGCGCTTCGAAGTGGATTTCCCGGGAGCCCGGATGATCCGGCTCGAGCAGAACTATCGCTCGCAGCCGAATATCCTGTCGGCGGCCAACGGGCTGATCGCCCACAACACCGGCCGTCTCGGCAAGACGCTGCATACCGACCAGAGGCGCGGCGAGCCGGTGCACCTGCTCGGCGTCTGGGACGGGCCGGAGGAGGCGCGGCAGATCGGCGACAAGGTCGAGCAGCTGGCGCGCGACGGATCGAGCCTCAACGACATGGCCATCCTCGTCCGCGCCCAGCACCAGACGCGCGAGTTCGAGGACCGGTTCATCGCCATCGGCATGCCGTACAAGATCATCGGCGGCTTCCGCTTCTACGAGCGCGCCGAAATCCGCGACGCGCTGGCCTATCTTCGGCTCGTCGCCTCGCCGAATGACGGGCTGGCGTTCGAGCGGATCATCAACACGCCGCGGCGCGGGCTCGGCGACAAGGCGATGGCGAGCCTCCACCATCTCGCTCGTCAGATGGACCGGCCGTTGACCGAGGCCGCGGCTGAACTGGTGGAGACCGACGCGCTGACGCCGGCGGCGCGGCGCGGGCTAAAGGGGCTGCTCAAGGATCTGGCGCGCTGGCGCGAGGCGGCGGCCGATACCCCGCACCCCGAGCTGGCGCGGATCGTGCTGGAAGAATCGGGCTATGTGGCGATGCTGCAGGCCGACAAGTCGCCGGATGCGGCCGGCCGGCTCGACAATCTGATCGAGCTGCCGCGCGCCATGGAGGATTATCCGTCACTGGTGGCGTTCCTCGAGCATGTCAGCCTGGTGATGGACAATGACGCGTCGGACGCGACCGAGAAACTGACGATCATGACGCTCCATGCCGCCAAGGGGCTGGAGTTCGACCATGTCTTCCTGCCCGGCTGGGAGGAAGGGCTGTTCCCCAACCAGCGGGCGCTCGACGAGGGCGGCAATGCCGCGCTGGAGGAAGAGCGGCGGCTGGCCTATGTCGGCATCACCCGGGCGCGGCGCACGGCAAGCATCTTCCACGCCGCCAACCGGCGGATCTACGGCCAATGGACGGCGTCGATCCCGTCGCGGTTCATTGACGAACTGCCGGAGGCGCATGTCGAGACGCGCTCCACCCTGTCCGGCGGGGCGAGCCTGTGGCGCGCGGCGCTGGGCGCGCATGATCCGTTTGCCGATGTGCTGGGGGCGGCACGCGATGCCGGCCGCGACAAGGGACGCGGGCCGGGCTGGGGCCGTGCCGTCCGCTCGACGGCGACGAGTCCGGCGCGCGGGCGGGGACCGATGCTGGAGGCGCGCGCCGTGGTGGTGCCTCAGATTGCGGCAGGCGCGCGCGTGCGGCACGCGAAGTTCGGGGACGGCACGGTGATTTCGGCCGAGGAGGCCAAGCTGGAGATCAGTTTCGACAGCGGCGAGACCCGGCGGGTGATGGCCAGCTTTGTCGAGGTGATTGACGATCAGGTCGTCGAATAGGGCCGGCTGATCGCGCCGAACAGTGGCAGGGTGATCGACGGCGCGACATACATCAGCCCCGGCAATACCAGCATCGCCGCTTCCATTGGTGGCAGGCCCCAGACCCGGTGGGCGAACAGGTACATGCCAGCGAGCAGGAAGAAGTTGACGCGGACGACGAGGCTGAAGGCCAGCACACCGGCCGCCCATTCCCAGCCCAGTACATGGTCAAGACCCAGCCATGCCAGGCCCATCATCACCATTGCAGCAGCGGCGAAAATCGCGCCCATGATATAGCCGAGGACTTCGCGGGCAGCCGCCATGATACGCTCCGTAAACCCTAACGGAGTCTTACCTCCGATAGCCACTAAAATCAATCATTCGTTCATAAAGCTTAACCATTCTGGCGCCGTTAATCGTCCATTTCAACATCGGTTGTGGGCGTCGCGAACTCGGCTTAAGGCAGGCGCGTGTTGACCATCCCGGCGCCGCTGCGCATCCCCGATTACCGCGCCTTCTGGGTCGCGCGCGTGTTCGCCACCATGGCTGGCATGATGATGGTGATCGTCATTGGCTGGCAGGTCTATGACATCGCCCGCGATACGATGCCGCCGCGCGAGGCCGCGTTCCTGCTCGGCATGATCGGGCTGGTGCAGTTTCTGCCGCTTCTCGTGCTCAGCCTGTTCATTGGCGTCATTGCCGACCGACTGGACCGGCGACACATGGCGCGCTTCGCCGTCGGGCTCGAGCTCGGCTGCGCTGCTGTGCTGGCCGGACTGGCGGCCTTTGATGCGATCACCCTGCCGGCGCTGTTCATCGTTGCCGGGTTGCTCGGCGTCGGCCGGGCCATTGCCGGGCCGGCGCTGGCGGCGCTGGCGCCCAACCTTGTGCCGCGCGACCTGCTGCCTTCGGCAATCGCGCTCAATTCGATCGCCTGGCAGGTCGGCGCCGTCGCCGGGCCGCCGCTCGGCGCCTATCTCTATGCGGTCAGCGACGAGACTTCCTATGGCGTCGCGGCGGCGATGTTCGGGCTGGCGCTGGTGGCATTGATGGCGATCGGCCCGGTGCCGCGGCCGGCACCGTCGACGCTGTCCCCTTGGCGCAGCATGGTCGAGGGGCTCGGCTATATGCGTCGCAACCAGATGGTGCTCGGGGCGATCACGCTCGATCTGTTCGCCGTGCTGCTCGGCGGCGCCACGGCGATGCTGCCGGTTTATGCGCGCGACATCCTGTTCGTCGGCGTCGAGGGGCTGGGGCCGCTGCGCGCCGCGCCGGCGGCGGGGGCGGCAGTGACGGCGCTGTTGCTGGCGATCCGGCCGTTGCGACGCAATGTCGGGCCGATCATGTTCGCCGGCGTCGCGGTTTTCGCGGTGGCCACCATCGTCTTCGGCTATAGCCGGTCGATGCCCTTGTCGCTGGCCTCGTTGGCGGTGCTGGGCGCGGCGGACATGCTGTCGGTCTATGTCCGCTCGTCGCTGATCCAGCTGCACACGCCCGATGACATGCGCGGGCGGGTATCATCCGTAGCAGGGCTGTTCATTTCGGCGACCAACGAGCTTGGCGAATTCAAGAGCGGGGTGACGGCCGCCTGGTTCGGCCCCGTTGAATCGGTGGTGATCGGCGGCATCGGCGCGCTGTTCGTCACCGGCATCTGGGCCTGGCGCTTTCCGGTGCTCCGCCGTGCCGATCGCTTCGATGCCCCTGACAGGCCGGAATAAGCACGATATAGTCTACCGATTCAGGAGGAAATGCCATGAAAGCCGACACCATCCTCGCCACCATCGGTAACACGCCGCACATCCGCATGGGCAAGCTGTTTCCCGATGCCGAAGTGTGGATCAAGTCCGAGCGCAGTAATCCTGGCGGTTCGATCAAAGACCGGATCGCGCTGGCAATGGTCGAGGCGGCCGAAGCTTCAGGCGCCTTGAAGCCGGGTGGCATCATCGTCGAGCCGACGTCGGGCAACACCGGAATCGGGCTGGCGATGGTAGCGGCGGTGAAGGGCTACAGGCTGATTCTGGTGATGCCCGAGTCGATGTCGATCGAGCGGCGGCGGCTGATGCTGGCTTATGGCGCCTCCTTCGCCCTGACCCCGCGCGAGAAGGGCATGAAGGGCGCCATCGAGCATGCCAGCGAGATCGTCGCGGCGACGCCGGGTGCCTGGATGGCCCAGCAGTTCGAGAACCCGGCCAATGTCGATGTCCATGTCCGCACCACGGCGCAGGAGATACTCGCCGACTTCGCCGAGACGCCGATCGACGCGCTGGTTACCGGGGTCGGCACCGGCGGCCATATCACCGGCGTCGCCGAGGTGCTGAAAGCGGCCTGGCCCGAGCTGAAGGTATTTGCCGTGGAGCCAAGCGCTTCACCGGTGATCTCCGGCGGCCAGCCGGCCCCGCATCCGATCCAGGGCATCGGTGCCGGCTTCATCCCCCGCAACCTTCACACCCAATTACTCGACGGCGCTATCACCGTGGAGGCCGCCGACGCCAAGGCGATGGCGCTGCGCGCCGCCGCCGAAGAGGGCATGCTGGTCGGCATTTCGTCCGGCGCCACGCTGGCCGCCATTGCTCAGAAGCTGCCCGAGCTGCCGGCCGGCAGCCGCGTGCTGGGCTTCAACTATGATACCGGCGAGCGCTACCTGTCGGTGCCGGATTTCCTGCCGACCGAGTGAGCCGGCACCAGCTCGACGACGACGATCTCGGGCGGCACGCCGATACGGATCGGCAGTACCGACGTGCCCAGCCCCGAGGAGACCAACAGCCAGCGGCCATTGATGCGGAACAGGCCGCGCCGATGGGCATCGTGAAACTCATTGACGGGCTTGCCGCCGATCAGCGGTAGCATCACTTGGCCGCCATGGCTGTGGCCGGCAAAATGCAGCTGTGTGGGCCCTCGGACAAGCTGGAAGGTTTCCGGCTCATGGCTCATTGAAATGATCGGCTTGCCGGGCGGCACGGCTTCGATCGCATGAATCAGTCCGTTGATCGGCGGCGGCAGGTGGGCGGCTGAATCAGCCCCCGCGATGACAAGCGGCCCGACATCGAGCCAGCTGCCGACCAGCAGCGGGATGCCAGCACGGGCGAAGACGCGCGGTGACCATAATTCATTGTCGTGATTGCCCATCACCGCCACGACCGCCAGCCGGGGCTTCAGCGCCGCCAGCGGCTCGATCGCCGTTTCAAAGGCCATGTGCGGCTTGTCCAGCAGCTTGCCACCCATCATGTCGCCGGTGATCAACACCAGGTCGGGAGACTGGACGTTGACCATATCGACGATCCGGCTGATCCGGCGCGGCGGCATGTCCTGCCAGCTGGCATGGATGTCGGTCAGGTGGACGACGCGGACCGGCTCCTGCAGCCCGGCAATCGGCACCCGGTAGCGGACGATGACCGGATCGACGACCGCGCCGGCCATCGCAAACAGCATGAATGCGACGGCGAGCGCCGCCAGCCGCCACAACATCGTCGATCCTTCAGGCTGCCTGCTTCAATTCGGCCTGGCCATAGAAGGTTTCGTGACGCTCCGCCATGTCGCGCAGCAGCTGCGGCGGGGTGAAGCGGTCTCCATGCGTGTCGGCCAGCCGGTCGAGAATGGCGACGACATTGGCGATGCCGACCGTATCCATATGGCTGAACGGCCCGCCGCTGTGCGGGATGAACCCCCAGCCGAAGATGGCGCCGAGATCACCATCCTGCGGTGTCTCCACCACGCCCTCGGCGAAGCAGCGCGCCGCCTCCACCAGCTGGCGATAGACGAGCCGCTCCTCGACCTCCTCGGCCAGCGGCTGATCCTCGGCAAGCTGGCCGGCGACGGTCGCTACCAGCTCGGGCCAGAGCTGCTTCTTGCCGCCATCGTCCGGATAGACATAGAAGCCCTTGCCGTTCTTGCGACCGTGGCGGCCAAGCTCGTTCATCTTCTCGATGACGGCGTCGGCCGGGCTGGCGACATAGGCGTCGCCGAGATCGGCCTTGGTCTGCTTGCCGACCTTTAGCGAGAGGTCGAGGCCGACCTCGTCAGTGACCGCCAGCGGGCCGACCGGCATCCCCATCTGCTTGCCGACATTTTCGATCAGCGCCGGGTTGGTACCCTCGGCGAGCAGGGTCAGCCCCTCCGAGACATAGGTGCCGAAACAGCGCGAAGTGTAGAAACCGCGGCTGTCATTGACGACGATCGGCGTCTTGCGGATGGCGGCGACGAAATCCAGCGCCTTGGCGATGGCTTCCGGCCCGGTCTGCTTGCCGACGATGATCTCCACCAGCGGCATCTTCTCGACCGGCGAGAAGAAATGGATCCCGATGAAGTTCGCCGGCTTCGACCAGGCCTCGGCGAGTCCGGTGATCGGCAGCGTCGAGGTGTTCGAGCCGAAGACGGTGTCGGCGCCGACGACGGCCTCGACCTTCCGGGTCACCTCGGCCTTGATCTCGCGGCTCTCGAACACCGCCTCGATGATCAGGTCGCAGCCCTTGAGATCCTCATAGGCGGTAGTGGCATGGATCAGGCCGAGGATCGCCTCCGCCTTGTCGGCATCGGTGCGTCGCTTGGCGAGCCGGTCGGCGGTATATTGCTTGCCCTTGTCGGCCGCCTCCTGCGTCGTGTCGAGCAGCACCACCTCGATTCCGGCCTGCGCCGCGACCATGGCGATGCCCGACCCCATCAGCCCGGCGCCGAGCATGCCGATCTTCTTCGGCAGCATCTTGGCGACGCCGTGCGGCCGCCGCGCACCCTTCTCGGCCGCCTGCTTGGAGACGAACAAGGTGCGGATCATGTTGCCAGCCTGCGGGTCGGCGATGACCTTGGTGAAATATTTGCTCTCGATCCGGAGCGCCGTGTCCATCGGCAGCTGCGCGCCTTCATAGACGGCCGACAGGATCGCCCGGGGGCCGTTGAGATTATTCTGGGTGGCCTTGGTGGTCATCGCCGTGCCGGCAATGAAGGTCTGCACGAAGCCGGGATTGAACTGGCCGACGCCGCCGGGGAATTTGAACCCCTTCTGGTCCCAGGGCTGGATGCCGCCCTTGGGATTGGCCAACACCCAGGCCCGTGCCGTCTCCACCACATCGTCGAGCGGCGCCAGCGCCTGCATCACGCCGAGGCCGACCGCCTCCTGCGGGCTCATCGTCTTGCCCTGCAGCAGGTACATCAGCGCCGGCTGCACGCCCATCAGCCGCGGCAGCCGCTGGGTGCCGCCGGCCCCCGGGAACAGCCCGACCAGCACTTCCGGCAGCCCCAGCTTGATCTTCGGGTCATCGGCGACGACGCGGTGATGACAGGCGAGAACGAACTCGAGCCCGCCGCCCAGCGCCAGGCCGTTGACGGCCGCCGCCACCGGCTTGCCGCAGGTCTCCATCGCCCGCAGCAGGCTGTTCAGCGACCAGACGCTGTCGAACAGCCGGGCCATCCGCGAACGGCCATCGTCCTCGCCGGCCTCGAACAGCTTGCCGATGCCCTTCAGGTCGGCGCCCGCCATGAAGCCGGATTTCTTGCCGCTGGTCAGCACGGCGCCCTTGATCGCCTCGTCGGTCTCGAGCTGCTCGACTGCAGCCGCCAGCTGCTGCGTCAGCTCGGGGGTGATGACGTTCATCGACTGGCCAGGGACGTCGATGGTCATGATCAGGATGCCGTCGGCATCAATCTGTGTGTGAAGTGCGGTGTCGCTCATCTGATGTTCCTTCGTCTGGTCGCGGTCAGATGCGCTCGATAACGGTGGCGGTGCCCATGCCGGCGCCGATGCACAGCGTGACAAGCGCCGTGCCCTTGCCGCTGCGCTCCAGCTCGTCGAGCACGGTGCCGAGGATCATCGCCCCGGTGGCGCCAAGCGGATGGCCCATGGCGATCGAGCCGCCGTTGACGTTGATCTTGTCGTGATCGATGTTCAGCGCCTGCATGTAGCGCAGCACGACGCTGGCAAAGGCCTCGTTCAGCTCGAACAGGTCGATGTCGTCGGTGGTCATGCCCAGCCGCTTCAGCAGCTTCTCGGTGACCGGCGTCGGCCCGGTCAGCATGATCGTCGGCTCCGAGCCGATCGAGGCCATGCCGAGGATGCGGGCGCGCGGCTTCATCCCGTATTTCTCGCCGATTTCGCGGTTGCCGAGCAGCACGCCGGCGGCGCCGTCAACGATCCCGCTCGAATTACCGCCGGTATGGACATGGTTGATCTTCTCGACCTCGGGATAGCGCAGCAGCGCCACCGCATCGAAGCCCGGCATGTCCTCGCCGATGCCCGTGAAGGCCGGGTTGAGGCTGCCGAGCGACTGCATGTCGGTCGAGGGGCGCATGTGCTCGTCACGGTCCAGCACCACCTCGCCAATGACATCGCGCACCGGCACGATCGAGCGGGCAAACCGCCCTTCCGCCCATGACCGGGCGGCGCGCTTCTGGCTCTCGACCGCATAGGCGTCGACATCGTTGCGGCTGAAGCCATATTTGGTGGCGATCAGGTCGGCGCCGATGCCCTGGGGCGCGAAATAGCTGTGGAAGGCCACCGCCGGGTCCATCGCCCAGGCGCCGCCGTCCGCGCCCATCGGCACGCGCGACATCGATTCGACGCCGCCGCCGATGGCGAAGCAGGCCTCGCCGGTGATCACCTTGGCGGCGGCCATGTTCACCGCTTCCAGCCCGGAGGCGCAGAAGCGGTTGACCTGCACGCCCGCCGTGGTCTCGGCATAATTGGCGTTGATCGCGGCAACGCGCGGGATCACCGCGCCCTGCTCGCCGACCGGCGACACGCAGCCGAAGATGACATCGTCGACATCGGCGGTATCGATGCCGTTGCGGTCCCGGATCGCCTCGAGCACCTGGGTGCTGAGCTGGATCGGCGTGATCTCGTGCAGCTTGCCGTCCTTGCGGCCTTTGCCGCGCGGCGTGCGGACGGCATCATAGATGAGGGCTTCGGCCATGGTGTCTCTCCCGGGACTGTCGTTATCGTTCAGAAGGCGTCGGCCGGCATGGCCATCATCGTGGCGCTGCCGGCTTCGAGTTTTTTGCGCAGCGCCGTGGTGTCGGGCAGGTAGCGTTCGGCATAGTAGCGCGCGGTGATCAGCTTCGTCTCATAAAATGCGGCATCATCGGCACCGGCGGCCAGCGCCTCGACACTGGCGCGCGCCATCACCAGCCACATATGGCCGAGCGCGGTGATGCCCATCAGATGCATATAGGCGGTGCTCGCCGCACCGGCATTGTCCGGGTTGGACAGGCCGTTCTGCATCAGCCACATCGTCGCCGCCTGGACATCGCCAAGCGCCCGCGTCAGGCCGGCCTTCAGCGTGTCGAGCTGCGGGTCGGTGGTGCCGTCCAGCGCCTCCTGGATCAGCGCCAGCCAGGCCCGAAGCCCGCGGCCGCCGTTCAGCGCCAGCTTGCGGCCGACCAGATCGAGCGCCTGAATGCCGTTGGTGCCCTCGTAAATCTGGGCGATGCGGGCGTCGCGGACGAACTGCTCCATGCCCCATTCGCGGATATAGCCATGGCCGCCGAAGACCTGTTGGCTGGTGGTGGCGATGTCATAGCCCTTGTCGGTCAGATAGCCCTTGATCACCGGTGTCAGCAGGCCGATCAGATCATCGGCCAGTTCGCGCGCCTCGGGCGTCGCCGCCTTGCGCGACAGGTCGACCTGCAACGCGCCCCAGAGGATCAGCGCCCGGGCGCCCTCGTTGAAAGCGCGACCGTCCATCAGCATCCGCCGCACATCGGGATGAACGATGATCGGGTCGGCCTTGTCGTCCGGCGACTTGGCGCCGGTCAGCGACCGGCCCTGGCGGCGATCCCGCGCATAGGCGACGGCATTCTGATAGGCTACCTCGCCCTGCGACAACCCCTGGACGCCGACACCGAGCCGGGCGGCGTTCATCATGATGAACATCGCCCGCAGGCCCTTCATCTCCTCGCCGATCATGTAGCCGGTGGCGCCGTCATAGTTCATCACGCAGGTCGAATTGGCGTGGATGCCCATCTTGTGTTCGATCGACCCGCAGCTGACGCCGTTGCGGGCACCGAGGCTGCCATCATCGTTGACGAGGAACTTGGGCACGATGAACAGGCTGATGCCCTTCACCGTGTCGGGGGCGCCCTCGGTCTTGGCCAGCACCAGATGGACGATGTTCTCGGCCAGGTCATGCTCCCCGGCGGAGATGAAGATCTTGGTGCCGGTGATGGCATAGCTGCCGTCCTCGTTGCGGACGGCGCGGGTGCGGATCAACCCGAGGTCGGTGCCGCAATGCGGCTCGGTGAGGTTCATGGTGCCGGTCCAGCGGCCCTGTACCATCGGCGGCAGCCATCGGGCCTGCTGCTCGGCGCTGCCGACCGCGGCGATCGCCGACTGGGCACCCTCGGACAGGCCGGGGTACATGGCGAACGCCATGTTGGCGCTCGACAGATATTCCTGCACGGCGGTGCCGACGACATAGGGCAGCCCCTGCCCGCCCCATTCCGGCTCGGCCATCAGCGTGCCCCAGCCGCCCTCGACGAACTGGTCATAGGCGGCCTTGAAGCCAGCCGGTGTGGACACCGAGCCATCGTCGTGGCGGGTGCAGCCCTCGATGTCCCCGGGCAGGTTGAGCGGGGCCAGCACCTCCTCGCAGAATTTGCCGCCGGCCTCGAGGATGGCGGCCACCATGTCCGGCGTCGCCTCGGCGAAGCCCGGCAGATTGGCGTATTTGTCGAGGCCGACGACGGCCTGCAGCACGAACTGGCTGTCCTTCACGGGGGCATGGTACAGCGGCATGATCTTTACTCCTGCGCAGCAGCGGGGGCGAGCTGGCTCTCGACGATCGCACAAAAGCTTTGCAGTTCCTCGATCGTCGCATCGATATCGGCGCGCTGGGCCAGCAGCGCGTCGATCCGCGCCCGGCATTTGTCGAGCGTCACCTCGCGCTGGCGGGTGCGGCCATCGTCGAGATCGTAGAGATCGATCATCTCGCGAATCTCGGCGAGGCTGAAGCCGACATTCTTGCCGCGCAGGATCCATGCCAGCCGGGTGCGGTCGCGGCGGCTGTAGATGCGGCTCTGGCCGTTGCGCTCGGGGGTCAGCAGGCCTTCATCTTCATAAAGACGAAGCGCGCGAGGGGTGACGTTGAATTGCTGGGACAGCTCGGAGATGGTGAACCGTTCGGCACCAACGTCGATATCCGGGGTTAGAACCAGTGTCATACCTTCAAGCTAGTTTCCGTTTACGTTAACGTCAAGTATCAGCCCGCCCTCCTCGACCCGCCGATAGAAGCAGCTGCGCTGGCCGGTGTGGCAGGCCGGGCCGGCCGGCTCGACCTTCAGCCACAGCGCATCCTGGTCACAGTCGATCCGCATTTCGATCACGCGCTGGATGTGGCCGGAGGTGGCGCCCTTGTGCCACAGTTCGGAGCGGGACCGGCTCCAATAGTGCGCCTCGCCGGTGGCGAGCGTGGCGGCCAGCGCATCGGCGTTCATGTGCGCCACCATCAGCAACTCGCCGCTGGTCGCATTGGTGGCGATCGCGGTGATCAGGCCATTGGCGTCCCAGCGGGGATCGAGACGGGTGCCGGTTTCACGCGGGTGGGACATATGACATTTCCGTGGCGGTTAAGGGGGCGACAATCGCCGAAGCAATCCCTATATGCCGGCTCAGCGCGGCGCTGGCGAGGCACCATGAATCCTGAAAATTCCATGATCATCACCAACCCCTGGGATGCCCAGTGGGGTGACGACGACCATCTCCACGAGGAATGCGGGGTTTTCGGCGTCTGGGGCGCCGATGGCGCCGCGGCCGTCACCGCACTCGGACTGCACGCCCTCCAGCATCGCGGCCAGGAGGCCGCGGGCATCACCACTTTCGACGGCAAGGACTTCCACACCCACCGGGCCATGGGCCATGTCGCCGGCAACTTCGATTCGGACGAGGTGATTCGCAAGCTCAAAGGCGATGTCGCCATCGGCCACAACCGCTATTCCACGACCGGCGAGACCGCCGTCCGCAACGTCCAGCCGCTCTATGCCGATCTCGCCACCGGCGGCTTTGCCGTCGCCCATAACGGCAATATTTCCAACGCGATGACGCTGAAGCGCGAGCTCGTCCGGCGTGGCGCCATCTTCCAGTCAACCTCCGACACCGAGGTCATCATCCACCTCGTTGCCACCTCCGCCTACCGCACGCTGCTCGACCGGTTCATCGATGCGCTGAAGCGGGTGGAAGGCGCCTATTCGCTGATCTGCCTGACGTCCGAGGGCATGCTCGTCTGCCGCGACCCGCTCGGCATCCGCCCGCTGGTGCTCGGCCGGCTCGGGGACAGCTATATCCTCGCCTCCGAGACCGTAGCGCTCGATGTTGTCGGCGCCACCTTCCTGCGCGCTGTCGAGCCCGGCGAGCTGATCATCCTGTCGCCCAAGGGCCTGCGCTCGCTGCGGCCGTTTGCCGACATGCGGCCGCGCCCCTGCGTCTTCGAGCAGGTCTATTTCTCCCGCCCCGATTCGATGGTCGACGGATTGAGTGTCTATCAGGTGCGCAAGGCCATCGGCGCCGAGCTGGCGCGTGAAAGCCCGGTTGAGGCCGACATGGTGGTGCCGGTGCCGGATTCGGGCACGCCGGCGGCCATCGGCTATGCCCAGGCCTCGGGCCTGCCGTTCGAGCTCGGCATCATCCGCTCGCACTATGTCGGCCGCACCTTCATCCAGCCCGGCGACCAGATCCGCAACCTCGGCGTCAAGCTCAAGCACAATGCCAACCGGGCGATGATCAAGGGCAAGCGGATCGTGCTGATCGACGATTCGATCGTTCGCGGCACCACCTCGGTCAAGATCGTCCAGATGCTGCGCGAGGCCGGCGCCGAGGAGGTGCACATGCGCATCGCCAGCCCGCCGACCGCCCACAGCTGCTATTACGGCGTCGACACGCCCGAGCGTTCGAAGCTGCTGGCCGCCCAGATGAGCGTCGACCGGATGCGCGAATATATCCAGGTCGACAGCCTGGCCTTTCTGTCCATCGACGGTCTCTACCGCGCCGTCGGCGAACCGAGCCGCGACAACAACGCCCCGCAATATTGCGACGCCTGCTTCACCGGCGACTATCCCACCCGCCTTACCGACCAGGAAGATAATGACGTGCCCGACCAGCTCAGCCTGCTTGCCGAACGCGTGATCTGATGACCGATACGCTATCCGCCAAGCCGCTTGCCCTTGTTACTGGTGCCAGCCGCGGTATCGGCGCCGCCACTGCCGTGGCGCTCGCCGCCGCCGGCCATCACGTCATCATCACCGGCCGCAAGGACAAGGATCTCGAGGTCACCGACGACGCCATTTCGGCCGCCGGCGGCACCGCCACCATCGCGCCGTTCGACCTGACCGACAGCGAGGCGATCGACCGTCTGGCCAGCGCGCTGGCCAATCGCTGGGGCCGGCTCGACGTGCTGGTCCTCAACGCCGCCCAGCTCGGCACGCTGGCGCCGCTGCCGCATATCGAGCCCAAGGAATGGGACCGGGTGATCGCCACCAACCTGACCGCCAACTGGCGGCTGCTGCGCGCCCTCGATCCGCTGCTGCGCCAGGCCGGTGCCGCTCGGGTCATCGCCCTCACCTCTTCGGTCGGCAGCACGCCGCGCGCCTATTGGGGCGCCTATGCCGCCAGCAAGGCGGCGCTGGAGAACCTCGTCGCCACCTATGGCCTCGAAGTCGGCGGCATTAGTGCTGTCCGCACCCATGTCATCAATCCCGGCGCTACCCGCACCGCGATGCGCGCCCGCGCCTATCCGGGCGAGGACCCGACCACCGTCCAGCCGCCCGAGGACGTGGCGGCGATGGTGCTGGCAGCCGTGAACGCCTGATACGAGAAGGGCCGGCGGTTTCCCGCCGGCCCTTCATTGTCGGATGACGCCGATCAGTTGGCCTGTTCGTCGCCCACCGGGGTGCTGCCCATGGCACCCGGGGTCACGCCGCTGTTGCTTGCGGCCTCTCCAGCGCGTTTCCTGGCCTTTTTGTCGGCCTTCTTCTCGGTGCGGCTGTCCGCGCGATCAGCCGCGGTCTCGGTGTCCGCGCTGCGGGCGCCCTGATTGGTCGGATTCGGCGTCCCCGTGCCGGGTTGCCCAACACTGGACTGCTGGGCCAGGACTGGGGCTGCGAAAAGCGCCGCAACAGCGGCAACGGTCATCATACGCATGGCAACACTCCTCAATATGCTGGCAGCATGTGCATGCTGCGAACCGGCTTTGCGTCCGGCCTTGACCGCATGTTAGGGCGCGTTGTCGCCTCTGCCTGAACCTCGACTAAATGCCGGGATGGACCGTGCCATCGGCCGGACGGGATGCCCCGCCGGCCATCCGCCGCTGCCAACGCATCATCCCGCCGACCAGACCGAATCCGGCAATCAGCATCGCCCAGCTTGCCGGCTCGGGGACCGACGCCAGCGCCGCCGGATAGCCATAGCCGCCTTCCGGCAGCGCTTGCAGCGCCCCACTCAGGCTGGTCAGCGAGCCGCCGTCAGACACCGAAACGCCGGTCACCTTTGCGGTGCTGAAGAAGTCGACCGTGCCTTCGTCATACAGGTCATAGGCATGGAGCGAGGACAGCAAAGTGAACGACGAGCCTGCCGCCAACGTGAACGACACCGTCAGGTCGGTGCCCGGATAGTCGCCGGTAATACAGCTGTTGAACAGGCTCGGGCACAGCCGGTCGACATCGAGGACGGCGTGATTGGTGCGGAGGTTGTTGCGCGTCGTCAGTGCGTTCGGCGGCAGGTTGGCGTAAGTCCGGAACACCCCGGTGACGCCGTTGGTCGTCGTCTGCGAGCCGGTCGGCGTGTAGATCGTCGAGATCTCGTTGACCCCCTGGCGAACATCGACGGTGTAGGTGTCGGTCGCCTCGTCGTAGATAACCCGCGAGCCGCCGGCACCGGGTACACCGGCGTTGTTCTGGTAGCGGTAATAGCCCTGATAATAGGCTGGCTGGAAGGCGTTGAAGAGATTGACCTGGTCCGGCGTCGTCTTGCGCATCCACAATTCGGAATAGAGGTCACCATTGGCCGTTGGCTGCACGAAGGGATTGGTGCCGCTGTAGGTCTGGGGCTGGCCGCCCAGCGCCCAGCCGTCGCCCCGCAGCGCATAGACGCTGAAATTCGCTCTCGCCGTGGCATTTGGCCCTTCAAATGCATCGAAAACATTGATGTTGCCGTCTATCGCGAAGGTGAAACTGACCGTGACATTGCTTCCCGGCGTACCGGCCACGGTGAACGTATCGACCCAATTCGAGGTCGCATATTGCCGGTTCGTCGCGGTGCCGCTCGAATAGATCTTGTTGACCCCAAAATCGGTATAGGCCCGGCTGTCCGCCCCACCGAAACTCGTTGAAACCAGCTGCCCCGCCACGGCGCTGGACAGCGATTCTCTTGGTTCCACACCGGGACCGGTCTGGCGCGACTCGACGGCGCTCAATATCTGCTGAGCCTCTGCCGCTGAACCTAGAGTCAATCCGACAGCAACAATCAGCCACGCGCGCAGCGCGCGATTATGTGAACGCAGCATTCTGTAAGCCCCCAGCAACACTGCCGAACCCGTCCAGCAGCCATGCTATACTACTGAATAACGACTGATATCGGAGTCAACTGAAATTTAATATTAATGTCAGCGCTCTGCTTCGTCCTCCGTGTGCATCCACAGCGTGTGGCTATCGATCCGCAGCCGGATGATCGCGGCGAGCGCCGCCGTCCGCGCCTTGACCTCGTCCAGCGCAGCATCGCGCGCCAGCCGCTCGGCAACAAGCCGGTCGGCGAGGTCGATGCCGCCGAGCGCATGGCCTTTCCGCTGCCGCGCCGCCGCCGCTGCCGAGGCGTCTGCCGCCACCGCCGCCTGCTCCCACGCCTGAAGATAGCCAAGCGCCAGCGCGGCATCCTCGGCGGCCACCGCATCGACGACGATCCGCGTCGCCGCCAGCTCGGAGAGTGCCGAACTCGCCATCGCCGCCGCCTGGTCGGCCGCCGCCGCCCGCGCCCGCCCGCCAAGCGGCATCGACAATATCAGCCCGACCCCGCGCTCATTGCCGCCCTGCTCCGAAAACGCCCGCACGCCGATGCTCGGATCGGCGATCCGGTCCCGCGCCGCCCGCGCCTTCAAGGCATCCGCATGCACCACATCGGCCGCGGAGGCGCCGATCTCATGGCTGCGCTCGACGATCAGCGCCTTGAGCCGGGCGATGCCATCGGGCGGGATCGACGGCACCGGCAACGGCGGCGGCGAGGCCGGCAGCGGCAGGGTCGGGAAGGTCGCCGCCAGCGACGCCCGCGCCGCCCGTGCTCTCGCCGCCGCCCCAGTGGCGACCGCGCGGACGGCCGCTTCGGCCGCCAGCGCCTGGTCCAGCTCGAGCGCGCTGGCGTCACGCAGTTCCAGCCGCCGCCGCGTCGCGGTCACCGCGCTGCCGAGGATGGCGGCGGCCTCGTCCAGCGTCCGCGCCTCGGCGGCGGCGCCGGTCCAGGCCCACCATTGGTCGGCGAGCAGCAGCGCTGTCTGGTGACGGACGTCGTCGGCGCGGTTGTCGGCCGCCGACACCGCCGCCTCACCGGCCCGCCGGTCGAGCGTGCCCTTGCCCGCCAGGCGGATGGGCCGGGTGAACTGCAGGTCATATTCGGAGACCACGCCGACGCCGCGCACGTCACGCCGTTGCAGCACTCCCTGCGCGGTGATCTCCTGCGAGCCGACCGCCAACCCGCGCGCCGAGGCCCGCGCTGCCGCGATCCGCGCCCGCGCCGCGACCACGCGCGGATGGCTGTCCAGCGCCTCGGCCACCGCCGGCTCCGGTGGCATCCCGGGCTCGGCCCGCACCGGCGCCGCCGCCAGCAGCAGCAGGACAATCAGCCGCCTCATGCCGACTTCCCTTCGCCGAAGCGCGCATAGAGCAACGGCAGCAGCACCAATGTCAGCAGCGTCGCGCTGACCAGCCCGCCGATGACGACGATGGCCAGCGGCTTCTGGATCTCGGACCCCGGCCCGGTGGCGAACAGCAGCGGCACCAGCCCGAAGGCAGCGATGCTGGCGGTCATCAGCACCGGCCGCAGCCGCCGCCGCGCGCCGAGGTCGACCGCTTGCGCCAGCCCCAGGCCGGTGGCGCGCAGCTGGCGGATGTAACTGACCATCACCAGCCCATTGAGCACCGCGATGCCGAGCAGCGCGATGAACCCGACCGACGCCGGCACCGACAGATATTCGCCGCTCGCCCACAGCGCAAGAATGCCGCCGACCAGCGCAAACGGGATCATCAGCAGGATCAGTATGGCCGGCCGTAGTGCCCGAAAGGTCAGCACCAGCAGTGCCAGGATCAGCCCCAGCGCCACCGGCAGCACCACCGACAGGCGCTCGGCGGCGCGCTGCTGGTTCTCGAACTGCCCGCCCCAGACGATCCGGTAGCCGGCCGGGAGCGGCACCTCGGCGGCGATCCGCGCCTGCGCCTCGCCGACATAGCCAACGATATCGCGGCCCGAGACGAACGCCTGCACCAGTGCGAAGCGCGAGCCATTCTCATGCTCGAGCTTCACCGGCCCGGCCACCCGCGCCACCTCGGCGACGTCGCCGGCCCGCACCAGCTGACCGCCGGCGCCGACCAGCGGCGTGTCGGCCAGCGCGCCGGCGCCGTCTGCGGACGCACTGCCGCCCGAATTGATCATCACCGGCACCCGCCGCAGCCCCAGGGTGACGCTGCCGGCCGGCAGGCCCTCGAGCTGGGCGCGCAGCGTGTCCTGCACGCCGGTCACGGTCACCCCGGCGCGGCCCGCCGCCTCGCGGTCGATCGTCAGCTGCAAATAATCGACCGTATCGTCGGCGACGGTGATTACCTCGGTAGCCCCCGGCGTCGCCCGCAGCCGCGCCGCCACCTCGGACGCCAGCCGCGACAGCTCGGCAAGATCGGGACCGAAGATCTTCACGGCGAGGTCGCCGCGCGCGCCGGTCAGCATCTCGGAAACGCGCATCTCGATCGGCTGGGTGAAACTCGGTTCGATGCCAGGGTGGCGGGAGAGCGCCAGCCGCAGCTTCTCGGTCAGCGCCGCCTTGTCGGCGACCTGCCACTGGTCACGCGGCTTCAGCGTCAGGAACATATCGGTCTCATTGAGACTCATCGGATCGAGCCCCAGCTCGTCGGTGCCGAGCCGCGCGATCGCGCCGGTCACCTCGGGCACCGCGGCCAGCACGGTCTTCTGCACGGCGAGGTCGCCGTCGATGCTGTGGTCGAGCCCGACCGAAGCGTGCTTGGCGAGCTGCACCAGCACCGTGCCCTCATCGAGCGTCGGCAGGAAGATCTTGCCGACGCTCGTATAGGCAAAGCCGGCGACGACCAGCGCCGCCAGCGCGATGCCGACGACCACCCCCTGCCGGTTCCGCGCCGCCTTCAGCACCCGCGCATAACCGGGGTTGAGCCGCTGCATCAGCCACGGCTCGTGATGCGCGCCGCCCTTCAACATCACCTCGGCCAGCATCGGCACCAGCGTCAGCGCCAGCAGCAGCGAGCCGGCCAGCGCAAGCACGATGGTCACGGCCACCGGCGCGAACAGCTTGCCTTCCAGACCCTGCAGCGCCAGCAGCGGCAGGAACACGAGGATGATGATCAAGATGCCGGAGGCCACCGGCTGGATGACCTCGCCGGTGGCGCCCGCCACCCGCTCGCGCCGCGACGCCCCGTCGGTGGCCGACAGCCGCTCGACGATATTCTCCACCACCACCACGGCGCCGTCGACGAGCAGGCCGATGGCGATCGCTAGACCGCCCAGGCTCATCAAATTGGCGCTCAGCCCGAAGCCGCGCATCAGGATGAAGGTGATCAACGCCGCCATCGGCAGCGCCGCCGTCACCACCAGCGCCGCGCGCCAGTCGCCGAGGAACAGCAGCAGCAGGATGACGACGAGCACCGCCGCCTCGAGCAGCGCCTTTTCTACCGTCCACACCGAATGGTCGATCAGCTCCGAACGGTCGTAGAAGACGCCCATCTTCATCCCCGCCGGCAGTGTCGGCGCCAGCTCGGCGAGCCGCGCCTTGACGCCGGCGACGACTTCCTCGGCATTGCTGCCGCGCAGGCCGATGACCACCGCCTGCACCGTCTCGCCGCGCCCCTGTGCCGTCACCGCGCCGTAGCGGGCGAGGCTGCCGATGCGCAGCGCCGCCACGTCGCGGACACGGACCGGGCCGGTGGCGCCGACGCGGATCACCGTTGCTCCCAGCGCGTCGAGCGTCTGCACGGCGCCGACGGCGCGGACGATCAGCGCCGACTCGCCTGCCGCCGCCCGTCCGGCGCCGTCGTTGCGGTTGCCGGCCTCCAGCGCCGCGCGCAGCGTATCGAGGTCGATTCCGGCCGCGGTCAACGCCGCCATGTCCGGCACCACCTCGAAGGTCTCGACGCGGCCGCCGAGCACATTGACATCGGCAACGCCCGGCACCGTGCGCAGCGCTGGGCGAACGACATAATCGAGCACGCGGCGGCGCTCGGCGAGGCCCTGCGGGCCATCGAGCGTGAACATGAACATGTCGCTCAGCGGCGTCGAGATCGGCGCCAGCCCGCCGGTGACGCCCTCGGGCAGCTCGCCGACCACGGCGGCGAAGCGCTCGGCCACCTGCGCCCGTGCCCAGTAGATGTCGGCATTGTCGGAAAAGCTGATGGTGATGTCGGCGATGGCGTATTTGGCCACCGACCGCATCACCTGCTGGTCAGGCATGCCCAGCATCTGCTGCTCGATCGGCGTGATGACCCGCGCCTCAACCTCCTCGGGCGTCATCCCCGGCGCCTTGAGGATCAGCTTGACCTGGGTTGGCGCGATCTCCGGAAAGGCATCGATCGGCAGCGTCGCGAACGACCAGCCACCGGCAATCACCACAAGCAGCGCCAGCGCCGCCGTGATCCAGCGTCGCGCCAGCGCCGTATCGACCAGCCGCTGCAGCATCAGCGGTCGGCCGTCGCGCGAAGCTCGGGCAGGTTGCTCGTCGCCACCCGCTCGCCGGGCTTGAGGCCCGAGACGATCACCGCCGCCTCCCCGGCCCCCACCGCCCTCTCAACCGTTCGCGCGCTAAATCCCCTGGCCGTCTTCACGAACACCAGGTCGACGCCGTCGGCCTGTACCAGCGCATCGGTCGGCACGGTCACCGCGCCTTCAGGCGCCGCCGCCAGCAGCGACACCGGCAGCAGCCGGCCGCCGATCAAGGCACCCCCGTCCTCCAGCCGCGCCCGCGCCGCAAAGGCCCGCGTCGCCGGATCGATCGCCCCGGCGACTGTTTCCAGCCGGCCACGACGACCGTCGCGGGTCATCACCGCCATGCCCGGCTTCACCGCGCCGGCCAGCCGCTCGGGCAGCTGCAGCGCCAGCCAGCGGCTGCCATCGGCCTCGATGACGAACGGTGCCGTCATTCCATCGACCGGCGCCCCGGCTTCGATCGACATGCTCGCCACGCGGCCGGCGATCGGCGCCACCAGTCGCACCGTGCCATCCTTGTCCGCCCCGGCACGGGACAACAATCGCCGTGCCTCGCGGGCGTCGATGCCCGCCTCGGCATCGGCCGCCACGGCGCTGTCGGCGCGCGCGCCGGCGACCACGCCTTCACGTGCCAGCGTCGCCATCCGCGCCGCCTCGGCGCCGGTCATCTGCTGCCGCGCCTCGGCCCGGGCCAAGTCGCCGGCCAGCACCAGCGCGTCGCGGCTGACCATGGTCGCCAGAAGCTGCCCGCGCCGCACCGCCTGGCCGGGTTGAACCGCAACGCTCTGCACCATCCCGGCAAAGGGCGCGGCCACGGCGACGCGCGATCCCGGCGGCTGCACGACCGTCGCCGGCAATTCGGCCACCACCACCTCGGCCGCCGCCTGCGCCACGGCCGTCTTCGGCGCCACCACCGGCAGCACCGGCGCGGGCGGCGGCGGGTCCTCGCCGCATCCGACCAGGATAGCAGCCATCAGCAAGGGCGGGACGAGGCGTTTCATCCCCTGTTCATCGCAACCAGAGCTTGCACCAACCTGTCAATCTGTCAGCTTGCGGCAAGATTGCCGCGCTAGACCGGGCGGCCATGGAGCCCCCGATGCGCCTCTTGCTGGTCGAAGACGATGGCGACCTCGCCGCCAGGCTGTCACGACGCCTGACCACCGCCGGGTTCGCCGTCGACATCGCCGCAGACGGCGCCACGGCGCTTGCCTGGCCCGATCTCGCCAGCCATGCGGCGATCATCCTCGATCTCGGCCTGCCCGGCATCGACGGCATGGCCGTGCTGCGGCGATGGCGCAGCGCCGGGCTGCGCACGCCGGTCATCATCCTCACCGCGCGCGGCAGCTGGCAGGAGAAGGTCGAGGGGCTGAATGCCGGCGCCGATGATTTTGTCGTCAAGCCCGTCCATTCCGAGGAGCTGATCGCCCGCATCCACGCCCAGGTCCGCCGCGTGCAGGACCAGGGCGCTCCGGCGCTGGTGGTCGGCGACCTTGTCCTCGATCCGGTGGCCCGCACCGCCAGCCGGGCCGGCGCAGCGCTCGACCTGTCGCGCCAGGAGTTCCGGCTGCTGGAGACGTTCATGCGCCGTCCCGGCAGCATCCTGTCGCAGGCGGACCTTCTCGAGCGGCTCTATCCGCTGGCGGCGGAGCGGGACTGGAACGCGCTGGAGGTCCAGGTCAGCCGGCTGCGCCGCAAGCTCGGCGGCCCGGCGATCACCACCGTGCGCGGCCTCGGCTATCGGCTCGACCGATGAACGACAGGCCATGACAACGCTCGGCCTGCGCGCCCGCTTCAGCCTCGCCATGCTGGCCTGGGTGACGCTGGGCCTGCTCGCCGTCGGCCTGTCGGCGAGCGCGCTGTTCCGCAGCCATGTCGAACAGGTTTTCCACGCCGAGCTGGAGGAGCATCTGGTCGAGCTGATCGGACTGACCGAGATCGATGCCGGCGGCCGGCCCCGGCTGGCCCGGCCGGTCTCCGACCCGCGCTTCGGCGCCCGCGGCTCCGGCTATTACTGGCAGATCAGCCATGATGACGGCCTTCTGCTGCGCTCGCCGTCGCTCGGCACAGCCAGCCTCGATGACCGGCTGGCGCACAGCGAGGGCATCACCCATATCCGCGCGCCCGGCCCCGCCGGCCCGGCGATGGTCTATGGCATGACCCGCCGCAGCACCGGCGGCGAGACGCTGCACTTCCTCGTTGCTACCGATACCCGGCACCTCGAGGGGCTGGTGGCCGATTTCCGCCGGGACCTGCTGGTCTGGCTCGCCGCGCTGGCTGCCGCGCTCATTCTTGGCGCGGCGCTGGCGCTACAACTCGCCACAAGGCCGCTTGACCGGCTCGGCGCCGCCGTTGCCGCCGTGCGCGCCGGCAACGCGCGGCGGATGGGCAAACCCTGGCCCAGCGAGATCGCCCCGCTGGCCGCCGACCTCGACAGGCTGCTGGACAGCCGCGAGGCGATGGTTGCCGCAGCACGGATCGAATCGGGCAATCTCGCCCATGGCCTGCGGACCTCGCTGGCCGTCCTCACCGACGAGGCCGAGACGCTCGCAGACCAGCCGGCCGGCGCCACCTTGCTTGCCGAATGCCGCCGCATCGCCCGCCAGCTCGACTGGCACCTCGCCCGTGCCCGCGCCGCCGCCGGCCAGGGTCCCGTCCGCAATAGCAGCCTGCCCGCCGCCCTCGCGCCGCTGCTCAGCGCCATGACCCGGCTGCACCAGGGCCGCGATATCCGCTTCACCGCCAACGGCCCGGAAGCCAGCCTCGCCATCGACCCCGAGGCCTTCGCCGAAATCCTCTCCAACCTGCTCGACAATGCCGGCAAATGGGCCAGCGCGGAGGTGGACATCGACTGGCAGACGAGCGCCGGCCGGGTGACGCTGCAGGTCACCGACGATGGCCCGGGCATTCAGGAGGGGGCGCTGGAACGGCTGTTCGTCCCCGGCGTGCGGCTGGACGAACAGGTACCCGGCCACGGCCTCGGGCTCGCCATCGCCCGCGATCTCGCCGAGGCCGCGCATGGCACGCTGGTGCTGGCCCCGCGCGCCGATGGCCGCAGCGGCACCACCGCCATGCTCACATTGCACGCGGGCGCGAATTCCTAAGCGCGGGCGCGGCGGGCCTTGTCGAGCTTCTTCAGCAGCATGTCGCGCTTCAGCTTGCTCAGATGATCGATGAACAGCACGCCGTTCAGATGGTCCATCTCGTGCTGGAGGCAGGTGGCCAGCAGCCCGTCCATCTCCTCCTCGTGCACGGCGCCCGTCTCGTCCTGCCAGCGGGCGCGGATTCGCGCCGGCCGGTCGACATCGCCGAACAGCTCGGGCACTGACAGGCAGCCCTCGCTGTACACCGACATCTCCTCCGATTCCCACAGGATCTCCGGGTTGATGAACACCCGCGGCTCGTTGCGGCGGACCAGCTCGGGCTCGTCGCCGCCCTCGGTCGCTTCCGGTGCCTCCGGCTGCGGATCGACCGGCGGTTGCAGGTCCATCACCAGCAGCCGCTCGGCGACGCCGACCTGGATCGCCGCCAGCCCGATGCCGGGCGCGTCATACATGGTCTCGAACATGTCGGCGATCAGCGCGCGATGCGCGTCGGTCACCTCCCCGATAGGCTTGCTGATCGTGCGCAGCACCGGGTCCGGGGCTTCGAAAATGGGAAGAATGGCCATGGCTGTCAGCTAGGGAGCCATACGGGCATCGTCAAGCTGCCGCCGCCTAGGCCACCGGTCGCCGCGCCCGCAGCGCCAGCGTCAGCGTGCCCTCGTCCATATAATCGAGTTCGCCGCCCACCGGCAGCCCATGCGCCAGCTGGGTGATCGCCACGCCGCTGCCGGCCAGCCGGTCGGCCAGATAATGCATCGTCGTCTGCCCCTCCAGCGTCGCGTTCATCGCCAGCACCACCTCGCAAACCTCGGACCCGCTGATCCGCGCCACCAGCGCCTCGATCGCCAGGTCCTCTGGCCGCACCCCCTCCAGCGCCGAGAGCCGCCCGCCCAGCACATGAAACCGCCCGGCAAACAGCCGCTTGCCGTCGAGCGCCCAGAGATCGGGCACATCCTCGACGACGCACAACAGCGTGGGATCGCGCTTCGGGTCGGTGCAGATGCTGCACGGGTCCCGCGTCTCGATATTGCCGCACACCGAGCAGGTGACCAGCGACCGCGCCACTGCCTCCAGCGCCGCTTGCAGCGGCGCCAGCGCCGTCTCGCGCCGCTTGAGCAAATGCAGCACGGCGCGGCGGGCCGAACGCGGGCCGAGACCCGGCAGCCGGGCGAGCGCCTGGGTCAACGCATCGATCTCGGGGGAGGCCATGGCACAGACATGCCATCCGGCTTTCGCAACCGCAACACTTCCCGCGACGGACCCCATGCGCTAGAGACCCCGGCAAACGAGAGAAGGAACCAGACATGACCGCCGTCGGCAATGACAGCCTCAACACCCGTCGCAGCCTCGATGTGGAAGGCACCGCCTATCATTATTACAGCCTGCCGGCGGCGGCCGAGGCGTTGGGCGATGTCGGTCGCCTGCCCTATTCGATGAAGGTGCTGTTCGAGAATCTGTTGCGCTTCGAAGACGGCGGCAGCGTCAAGATCGACGATCTGAAGGCGATGATCGCCTGGGGTGAGACCCGCCGCTCCAATCACGAGATCAACTATCGCCCGGCCCGCGTGCTGATGCAGGACTTCACCGGCGTCCCCTGCGTCGTCGATCTCGCCGCCATGCGCGATGCGATGACCATGCTCGGCGGCGATCCGCAGAAGATCAACCCGCAGGTTCCTGTCGACCTCGTCATCGATCATAGCGTCATGGTCGACGAATTCGGCAATGCCAGCGCCTATGAAGACAATATGGACCTCGAATACGCGCGCAACATCGAGCGTTACGAGTTCCTGCGCTGGGGCTCGTCGGCGCTGAAGGGCTTCCGCGTCGTCCCGCCGGGCACCGGCATCTGCCACCAGGTCAATCTCGAATATCTGGCCAAGGCGGTCTGGAGCTCCGAGGATGTCTCGGGCCACACCGTCGCCTATCCCGATACTGTCGTCGGCACCGACAGCCACACCACGATGATCAACGGCCTCGGCGTGCTCGGCTGGGGCGTCGGCGGCATCGAGGCGGAAGCCGCGATGCTCGGCCAGCCGGTGTCGATGCTGATCCCCGAGGTCGTCGGCTTCAAGCTCTCCGGCACGCTGGCCGAGGGCATCACCGCCACCGATCTCGTGCTGACGGTCACCCAGCAGCTGCGCGCCCACGGCGTCGTCGGCCGCTTCGTCGAATTCTTCGGCCCCGGCCTCGATGCGCTGACGCTCGCCGACCGCGCCACCATCGCCAACATGGCCCCGGAATATGGCGCCACCTGCGGCTTCTTCCCGATCGACACCAAGACCATCGACTATATGCGCCTTACCGGCCGCGATGCGCACACGCTGGCGCTGGTCGAAGCCTATTGCCGCGCCCAGGGCCTGTGGCGCGATGCGACCACCGCCGATCCGGTGTTCACCGATGTGCTCAGCCTCGATCTCTCCACCGTCCAGCCTAGCCTCGCCGGCCCGCGCCGCCCGCAGGACAAGGTGCTGCTCGGTGACGCCAACACCGCCTTCGAATCCGAGCTGCAGGGCGGCTACAAGCAGGCCGAGCGGATGGACATCCGCGTCCCCGTCGACGGCGCCAACCATGGCCTCGGGCATGGCGACGTCGTCATCGCCGCCATCACCAGCTGCACCAACACCTCGAACCCCAATGTTCTCGTCGCCGCCGGCCTCGTCGCCCGCAAGGCCCGCGCCAAGGGCCTCAAGACCCAGCCCTGGGTGAAGACCAGCCTCGCGCCGGGCTCCAAGGTCGTCACCGATTATTTCGCCAAGTCCGGCCTGCAGGAGGACCTGGACGCGCTCGGCTTTAACCTCGTCGGCTATGGCTGCACCACCTGCATCGGCAACTCCGGCCCGCTGCCCGAGCCGATCAGCGAAGCGATCCACGCTCATGATCTCGTCGCCACCAGCGTGCTGTCGGGCAATCGCAACTTCGAGGGCCGGGTCTCGCCGGATGTTCGCGCCAACTATCTCGCCTCCCCGCCGCTGGTCGTCGCCTATGCGCTGGCCGGTACCATGCGCAGGAACCTCACCACCGATCCGATCGGTGAAGGCTCGGACGGCCAACCGGTCTATCTGAAGGACATCTGGCCTACCAATGAGGAAGTCTCGGCGATGGTCCTCTCCTCGGTGACACCGGAGATGTTCGAGGCGCGTTACGCCAATGTCTTCGCCGGCGATGCCCGCTGGCAGGCGATCAAGGTCGAAGGCGGCGCGACGTACAAGTGGAACGCCGCCAGCACCTATGTCCAGAACCCGCCCTATTTCGAGGGCATGACCATGACCCCCAAGCCCGTCGCCGACGTGCACCGCGCCCGGGCGCTGGCCAAATTCTCGGATTCGATCACCACCGACCACATCTCGCCCGCCGGCTCTATCAAGGAAGTCTCGCCCGCCGGTGCCTATCTCTCGGAACGCCAGGTCGCCCGTGCCGAGTTCAACTCCTATGGCGCGCGCCGCGGCAACCATGAAGTGATGATGCGCGGCACCTTCGCCAACATCCGTATCCGCAACGAAATGGTCCCCGGCGTGGAAGGCGGCATCACCCGCCACGTACCCTCGGGCGCCGAGCTGCCGATCTATGATGCTGCCATGCGCTATAAGGACGAAGGCACGCCGCTGATCGTCCTCGCCGGCAAGGAATATGGCACCGGCTCGTCGCGCGACTGGGCGGCCAAGGGCACCATGCTGCTCGGCGTCCGCGCCGTCATCGCCGAAAGCTTCGAGCGCATCCACCGCTCGAACCTGATCGGCATGGGCGTGCTGGCGCTGGAGTTTGCCGAGGGCACCTCGCGCACCACCATCGGCCTGACCGGCGAGGAACTCTTCGACATCGAAGGCCTCGACACGCTCAAGCCGCGCCAGACGCTGATGGTTCATTTCACCCGCCCGGATGGCAGCACCGGCACCTTCGCCACGCTGGCCCGCATCGATACCGAGCAGGAGCTCGAATATTTCTATGCCGGCGGCATCCTGCCCTATGTGCTGCGCAACCTGGCGACTGCGTAACCAACGAACCTCCGGCCCTCCCGGAAGGGAGCGCCGGAGGCTTAGGCCCGCTCGAGCAGCGAGCCGCGCACCGGTCCCCAGTCGACCATCGCCCAACCGCGCGCCTGGGCCTCTGCCCGTAGCGCCGGCGAGGCATTGGCCGCCACCGCCTGCCCGCCGCTCGCCGCCGCAAGTTCGAGCAGCGGCAGGTCGGAGACATGGTCCGACCAGGCGCTGACCGTCGCCGCTTCCAGCCCGGCGGTCAGCAGCCACGCCTGCACCGCCGCCCGCTTGGCCTCGCCATAGCAATTGGCGCTGGCCAATTGGGGCAGCAGATGGTCGTCCGCCCAGTTGAACCGTGTCGCGATGACATGGTCCACGCCCAGCGCCGCGCCGATCGCCTCGGCATAATAGGCGTTCGAAGCGGTGGCGATCACCAGCCGCGCGCCCCCGGCACGCGCTTCGGCCAGTGCCGCGCCCGCACCGTCGAACAGTTCGTGCGCCACCACCTGCGCCGCATAGCGTGCCGCCGCCGCCCGCACCTGCGCGCCGGGCACCCGCCGGCCCATCGCCAGCCGCTGCGCCGCCGCCTTCAGCTCGCCGCGCCCCAGCCGCCCGGCACGATAGGCCAGCGCCGGCCCGGCCAGCAGCGGCAGCAGCGCCGCGCGCCACGGCGCCTCGTGACGCAGCCAAAATGCCAGCCAGCCGACCCAGGTGCCGCGCCGCGTCAACGTCCGGTCCATGTCGAAGATCGCTACCTTGTCGATCATGGCCTGCGACGTTTTCCCATCCTCACAACAGTCTCGAAAATACCGATATGCGCTGCATGAGCATCGCCGTCCCCTTTGTCGATACCAGTCGTCATCACCGCCCCGCCGACATGCGGGACCGGGTGGCCCGCGCCATCACGCTGGCCCTGCGCTTCATTGCCGACCGCTTCTTCTCGAATCGCTACGGCCACCGCGCCATCGTGCTGGAGACGGTCGCCGCCGTACCCGGCATGGTCGGCGCCACCATGACCCATCTGCGTTCGCTGCGCCGGATGGAGGACGACAAGGGCTGGATCCGCACGCTGATGGAGGAGGCCGAGAACGAGCGCATGCACCTGATGACCTTCATCGAGGTCGCCCAGCCCTCGGGTTTCGAGCGCTTCCTGGTCATGGCCGTGCAATGGCTTTTCTATGTCGGCTTCTTCGGCCTCTACGTCGTCAGCCCATCCACCGCGCATCGCCTCGTCGGCTATTTTGAGGAGGAGGCGGTGGTCAGCTACAGCCAGTATCTGGCCGAAATCGACGCCGGCCGTGTCGAGAATGTCCCCGCACCGCTGATCGCTCGCCGCTACTGGCAGCTGGCGGACGATGCCACCCTGCGCGATGTCGTCCTGGTGGTCCGCGCCGACGAGGCCCATCACCGCGACGTCAATCATGATTTCGCCAGCACGCTGGCCGGCCTGCCGACCAGCCCGGAGAAGATCGCCCCCTATCCGGCCAAGCTGTCGGTGGATCGGCTTGCCGCCTGACGCATACCCCCCTGCACAGGCGGCTTGCGCCCGGCGGGTAAATCCCCCACTCATCGCCGATGGTCTCTCTCGGCTTCGACCCGCCAGCGCTTGAGGGCGACGCGCGCACCCTGGCCTTCCGCGGCCGCCTGACTATCGCCCATGTCCAGTCGATCGCCGAACCGCTGGCCGAACTCCCGCCTGGCGGCAGCACGCTGGCCATCGATCTCACCGCCGTCGAACGCATCGACACCGCGGGCGCGCTGCTCGTCCACCAGCTGATGGCGCGCTGGCAGGCCGCCGGCGTCGATGTCTCGCTAGTCACCGAAGGCCCTGACGCACCCCGGCTGATCGCCGAGGTCGCCAAGCATGACGACGCCCGGCCGGTGCCGCCCGAACCACAAAACAAGATGGTCCAGCGCCTCGAACGGATCGGCCGCGCCACCGTCGACGGGCTGGCCGGCGTCGTCGGCTTCCTCGCCTTCATCGGCCAGACGCTGGTTGTCCTCGGCAAGACCCTCGTCGGCCGGCGGAAACTGCGCTGGAACGCCTTCATCCACCAGTGCGAGGCGATCGGCGTCAATGCGCTCGGCATCATCGCGCTGCTGCTGTTCCTCGTCGGCGTCGTCGTCGCCCAGCAGGGCGCCACCCAGCTCCGCCAGTTCGGCGCCGACATCTTCGTCGTCAACCTCATCGGCCGCGCCACCATGCGCGAGCTCGGCATATTGCTCACCGCGATCATGGTCGCCGGCCGCTCGGCCTCGGCCTTCGCCGCCCAGATCGGCTCGATGAAGCTCAACCAGGAGGTCGATGCGCTGGAGACCATCGGCCTGTCGCCGATCGAGGTGCTGGTCATCCCGCGTGTGCTGGCGATGGCGCTGATGACGCTGGTCCTCGGCTTTTTCGGATCGGTCTGTGCCATTGTCGGCGGCGGCGTCTATGTCTGGCTGGCGCTCGACATGCCGCCGGTCACCTATATCGGCCGGCTGCAGGAAGTGGTGCTGATGTCCGATTTCGTCATCGGGCTGATCAAGGCGCCGGTCTTCGGCCTCGTGATCGCGCTGCAGGGCTGCTACCAGGGCATGCAGGTGCGCGGCAACGCCGAGGATGTCGGCGCCCGCACCACCCGCGCCGTCGTCGAATCGATTTTCATGGTCATCGTCCTCGATGCCTTTTTCGCCGTCTTTTTCTCGGCACTGGGCTATAACTGACCGATGCAGACGCCGCCGGACCTTTCACCAATCCTGCCCGACGATGCCGATGTCGCCATCCGCGTACGCGGCCTCATAACCGGCTTCGATGATGTCATTGTTCATGACCAGCTCGATCTCGATGTCCGCCGCGGCGAGATTCTCGGCGTCGTCGGTGGCTCCGGCACCGGCAAGTCGGTGCTGATGCGCACGATTATCGGCCTGCAACAGCGCCGCGCCGGCACCATCGAGGTGTTTGGCGACGATCCCGAGACGCTCGACCGCCAAGACGACCGCAAGCTCCGCCGCCGCTGGGGCGTGCTGTTCCAGGACGGCGCGCTGTTCTCGTCGCTCACCGTCGCCGAGAACATCCAGGTGCCGATGCGCGAATTCCTTCAACTGCCCCAATCGCTGATGGACGAGTTTGCCGCGCTCAAGATCGGCATGGTCGGCCTACCCCCCAGCGCAGGCGCCAAATTCCCCTCCGAGCTATCCGGCGGCATGAAGAAGCGCGCCGGACTCGCCCGCGCGCTGTCGCTCGATCCGCTGCTGCTGTTCCTCGACGAGCCGACCGCCGGCCTCGATCCGATCGCCGCCGCCGCCTTCGACGATCTCGTTCGCGTGCTGCGCGACACGCTGGACCTCAGCGTGTTCCTGATCACCCATGATCTCGATACGCTCCACGCCACCTGCGACCGGGTCGCCGTGCTGGCGGAGAAAAAGGTGATCGCCTGCGGCACGATACCGGCGCTGCGCGCCTTCGATCACCCCTGGGTGCAGGAGTATTTTTCCGGCCCACGTGGACGCGCGGCAATTAAGCCGGCAGAGATAGCGGCCTGATGGAAACCAAAAGCAACTATGCAATCGTCGGCGCCGTGGTGCTGGCCATTCTCGTGGCGCTGTTCGCCACCATATTGTGGCTGTCGAACTACAGCGGCCGCGACGAGAAGCAGTTCGACATCCTGTTCGACCAGGCGATCACCGGCCTCTCGGCCGGCTCGCCGGTCGCGTACAACGGCGTGCCCGTCGGCTCGATTCAGGAGATCAAGCTTGTGCCGGCGTCACCCGGGCTGGTTCGCGTTCGCATCGCCGTCGACCGCTCAGTGCCGATCCGCCAGGGCACCGCCGCCACCATCGAGGGCGTCGGCTTCACCGGCGTCAGCCAGATCCAGCTGACCGGCGGCGCCCCCGGAGCCGGCGAGATCACCCGCCCCGGCCCCTATGGCGCGCCGCTGATACCGCCCAGGCCCGGCGCGCTCGGCCAGCTGCTGGCCAGTGCGCCTGAGCTGCTGAAGAATGTCTCCCTGGTCGCCAGCCGCCTCGCCGAGCTTCTCGACACGGAAAACCGTGACAGCATCGGCCATATCCTGAACAATCTCGACCGGCTGACCGACGCCCTGGCCGACCGCGGCCCGGAAATCGCCGCCACGCTGACCGAGGCCCGCGCCACCCTTGCCGCCGCCACCGGCGCCATGAAAAAGGTCGACAGCCTCGCCGGCAGCGCCGACACCTTCCTGCGCGAAGACGCCAAGCCGATGGCCACCAACCTCGCCGCCACCCTCAAGTCCGCCGAACGAACGATGAAGCGGATCGATGAATTGACCGAGAAGATGACACCCGCCGTCGACGAGCTGTCGGCCGAGACCATCCCCGAGGCCAGCCAGCTGATCCGTGAACTGCGCGCCCTCACTGCCGAACTCAACGTGTTGGCAACGCGGCTCGAGGAAGACCCCGCCGGCGCCATCTCGGGCGGCCGCCAGCTGCCCAACTATGCCCCGCCGGGCGACGGCAAGAAATAAGGCAGAGCCATGCGCATCACCCACCCCACACCCGCCCTGCTGGCTCTGCTGCTTCTCGCCGGCTGCGGTCCGTTGGTCCAGATCGGCGCCGGCGGTGCGCCGCCCGAATCGCTCCTCGTCGTCGAATCCTCGTCCCGCCCCACCGCCACCCCCAATGCGCTCGGCATGACCCTCGCCGTCGAGCTGCCGCAACTCACATCGGTGCTGCAGACGCTGCGCCTGCCGGTCCGCACCACCGACAGCGAAATCCGCTACCTGACCGGCGCCAGCTGGGCCGAAACCCCCAGCCGCCAGTTCCAGCGGCTGATCTCTGACACGCTGGCCTCGCGCGGCATGGCGATCCTCGATCGCAGCCAGGCCAGCACCCGTCCTGTCGCCAGCCTGTCCGGCACGCTGCGGGACTTCACCCTCGATGTCCGCAACCCCGCCCAGGCCATCGTCATCGTCCGCTACGATGCCCAGCTCGCCAAGCCCGGTAACCCCAAGCCGATCGCGCTCCGCCGCTTCGAGATGACCGAGCCCGTCGCCAGCCAGAGCCCGCCCGAGGTCGCCGCCGCCCTCGGCCGCGCCGCCAATCGCCTCGCCGCCGAGCTCGCCGACTGGACCAGCGCCAACCTCGGCGCCTGAGAACTTTATGAAGACCACCCAGCCCCGCCAACACCACACTGGCCTGCCCTATCGGCCCGGCGTCGGCGTGCTGCTGATCAACCCGGCCTCGCTGATCTTCGTCGGCCAACGCCTCGATGCCAAGCTGGAGGCCTGGCAGATGCCCCAGGGCGGCATCGATCCCGGCGAAGACCCCGCCACCGCCGCGCTGCGCGAGCTGGAGGAGGAGACCGGCGTCCCGCCCCACCTCGTCACCATCCGCGCCGAAACCCCCGAATGGCACCATTACGACCTGCCCGACGAGATGCTCGGCACCGTCTGGAAAGGCCGCTACTGCGGCCAGCGCCAGAAATGGTTCACCCTCGATTTCCTCGGCCAGGACAGCGATATCAACATCGCCACCGCCCACCCCGAGTTCAAGACCTGGCGCTGGGCCGCCGCCGAGGAGCTGGTAGATCTCGCGGTGCCGTTCAAGCGGGACCTCTATGCCGATATTTTGAAAATCTTGTTGTAAAGGGGCCTCCGGCGGGGGGGCTTGCCCCCGGACCCCATGAACAAGCCTGTTCGCAGCGACGACCGTCATCGCGGCGGGGCTAACCCCTTAATGGGGTCTGGGGGCCGAACCCCCAGCCGCCGGAGGCCCTAGATCAACCCCGCCAACGGGCTCGACGGGTCGGCATAGCGCCGCCGCCCCATCCGCCCCGCCCTATAGGCCAGCCGCCCCGATTCGATCGCCAGCCGCATCGCCCGGGCCATCAGCACCGGGTCCTTGGCCTCGGCAATGGCGGTGTTCATCAGCACCCCGGCGCAGCCGAGTTCCATCGCCACGGCGGCATCGGACGCGGTGCCGACGCCGGCATCGACCAGCACCGGCACGCCGGCATTCTCGATGATCATCCGGATGGTGACCGGGTTCTGGATGCCGAGCCCTGAGCCAATCAGCGAGCCCAGCGGCATGATGGCGCAGGCGCCGAGGTCCTCGAGCTTTTTCGCGGCGATAGGGTCGTCGGCGCAATAGACCATCACGTCGAACCCGTCCTTGACCAGGATCTCGGTGGCACGGAGCGTCTCGGCCATGTCCGGGTAGAGGGTGCGGCTTTCACCGAGCACCTCGAGCTTGACCAGGTTCCAGCCGCCAGCCTCGCGCGCCAGACGCAGCGTCCGCACCGCCTCGTCGCCGGTGAAGCAGCCGGCGGTGTTGGGCAGATAGGTATATGTCTTCGGGTCGATGAAGTCTGTCAGCATCGGCGCCTTGCGGTCGGTGACATTGACCCGGCGCACGGCGACGGTGACGATCTCGGCGCCCGAGGCTTCGAGCGCGGCGGCATTCTGGGCGAAGTCCTTATACTTGCCGGTGCCGACGATCAGCCGCGAGCGGAAATGCCGCCCGGCCACCGACCAGCCATCATCATCGTCATGGTCACCGCCGCCGACGAAATGCACGATCTCCAGCCGGTCCCCGTCCTCGATCGTCACATCGCTGAAGGTCGAGCGCGGCACGATCTCCAGGTTGCGCTCCACCGCGACATGCTCGGCCGGCAAATCGAGCTCGGCGAGCAGGGCGGCAATGCTGAGGCCGGGCGCCAGCGGCCGGGGTTCGCCGTTGAGCTGGATGGCGATACGCGTGGTCAACTTGTCCATGCCCCTCCCTTTGCCCGGCCCCGTTGCGCGCGGCAAGCGCGACCTGTATCGCAGGATACATGAGCGCCTCCCTCGTCATGGTCCTGAACGGCCCCAATTTGAACCTGCTCGGCAGCCGCGAGCCGGAGATTTACGGCCATGACACGCTGGACACCATCGCCGAGGCGCTGGAAGCGCAGGCCGAAACCCTCGGGCTGGAGATCGACCTCCGCCAGTCGAACCACGAGGGCCATCTCGTCGACTGGCTGCAGGAAGCCGGATCGCGCGGCTGCCTCGCCGTCATCCTCAATGCCGGCGCGCTGACCCACACATCGATCGCCATCCATGATGCCATCAAGGCCATCAATGTGCCGGTGATCGAGGTGCATCTGTCCAATCCGCAGGCGCGCGAGCGCTTCCGCCACAAGAGCTGGATTGCGCCGGTGGCGCGCGGCAGCATCTGCGGCTTCGGCGCGCGCGGCTATGCGCTGGCGCTGGACGCCGCCGCCGGCATGCGGCAATAGCCAGTTTCGTCGGCAGCGATGCCGGTTCAAGAAGGGGTTGATGATGCCGCAAGGCGAAGAGTCGGAAAATCGGATGCAGGTCGACACGAAGCTGGTGCGTGAACTCGCCGAGCTGCTCGATACCAGCCACCTGACCGAGATCGAGGTCAAGGACGGCGAACGCTCAATCCGCGTCGCCCGCACCGTCACCGCCGCCCCGGTGAATTATACCGCGCCCGCACCGACGGCCGGCCCGTCCACCGCCGCCCCCGCCTCGGCCGCCGCTGCCGCCCCCTCAGGCGACATCGACTGGAAGTCGCACCCCGGCCTGGTCAAATGCCCGCTGGTCGGCACCGCCTATCTGACCCCCGAGCCGGGCGCCGCGCCGTTCATCACCGAGGGTGCCGACGTCAAGGCCGGCCAGACGCTGATCATCGTCGAGGCGATGAAGGTCATGAACCCGATCACCGCCCCAAGAGCTGGCAAGGTCGTCAAGATCCTGATCCGCTCGGAACAGCCGGTCGAATATGACGAGCCGCTCGTGGTGATCGAGTAATCCGGCCCGTGTTCAACAAGGTCCTCATCGCCAATCGCGGCGAAATCGCGCTTCGCGTCCATCGCGCCTGCCGGGAGATGGGCATCCGCACCGTTGCCGTGCACAGCACTGCCGATGCCGACGCCATGCATGTGCGGCTGGCCGACGAGGCGATCTGCATCGGCCCGCCCTCGGCGACAGACAGCTATCTGAACATCCCCGCCATCATCTCGGCCGCCGAGATCGCCCAGGCCGATGCCATCCATCCCGGCTATGGCTTCCTGTCGGAGAACGCTCGCTTCGCCGAGATCGTCGAGCAGCACAACATCGTCTGGATCGGCCCGGACCCCGAGCATATCCGCAAGATGGGAGACAAGGTCGAGGCCAAGCGCACCGCCGCCGCGCTCGGCCTGCCTTTGGTCCCGGGCTCGGACGGCCCGCTGACCAGCATCGAGGAGGCGCTGAAGGTCGCCGACCAGATCGGCTATCCGGTGCTGGTCAAGGCGGCGTCCGGCGGCGGCGGGCGCGGGATGAAGGTCATACCCGATGCGGCTTCGCTGGCCGGCCTCGTGGCGCAGGCCAAGCAGGAGGCCAAGGCTGCCTTTGGCGACGACACCGTCTATCTC